>NZ_CP032616.1:3435000-3780000 GCF_003626975.1 Pseudomonas sp. DY-1
AATGCCCGATGTACCAAACTCGGCGCCCGCCACTTCCTGTGACTGCTCAGTAGACCCTTGGCTCCAGGTAACTACTTATTCACATTCCCTGGAACAAGCCGCCAAGGTCGGACACCTGCCAACTGGTGATCACCAACTCACCCGTTACCTGAGCCTGTCGCTGACGCTGATTGGTGTTCGTGTAGCGAATGTCGGTCCGTTCTAGGTGAAATCCCTCGAACACCCGCCTGATGTCCGGGTGGTCATTGATGCTAACCATCACCCTCCCCTTACAGCGCCGCATGAAGTCGGCCATACGCTCATAGTTCTCGAACGGGAAGTCCACCCCATAACCCTCGGTCTGCCAGTAGGGCGGGTCCATGTAGAGAAAGGTGTGCGGACGGTCGTAGCGTTCGGCGCACTCTAGCCAGGGCAGGTTTTCAACGTAGGTCCCAGCCAGCCGCTGCCAGGCGGCCGAGAGGTTCTCCTCGATCCGCAGCAGGTTAATGGCCGGGCCGGTGGTGGCCGTGCCGAACGTCTGCCCGGACACCTTGCCGCCGAAGGCATGGTGCTGCAGGTAGAAGAAGCGCGCCGCGCGCTGGATGTCGGTCAGGGTCTCGGGGCGGGTCATCTTCTGCCACTCGAAGATCTGGCGGCTGGAGAGGGCCCACTTGAACTGGCGTACGAACTCCTCAAGGTGGTTCTGCACCACCCGGTACAGGCACACCAGGTCGCCGTTGATGTCGTTCAGCACCTCAGTGGGCGCCGGCATCGGGCGGAGGAAGAAGAGTGCCGCGCCGCCGGCAAATACCTCGACGTAACACTCATGGGGCGGGAACAGGGGGATAAGGCGGTCGGCCAGGCGGCGCTTACCGCCCATCCAGGGAACGATCGGATTGGTCATTTTGTGCAAACCTTTACTGTATGAATATCCAGTTGCTAGACTCGCCGCGCTTCGTGCACGAGGCGGGGAGCCTTGGCTGGGCTTGCAGGTACGGTCTGCGGGTTCAGCGACCGGCCCGGGTGCTGGAACACTGGGGCCGGTTGCTCCTCATTGGTGAGTCGTGATGAAAGTTCAGGAGACAACCATGCGCCGCTACATCAGCCTTCAGTCCCTGATCCTTGTGAAAAGCCGCGAGCACGACTGGGTGCTCACCCCTTCAACGGCCGAGGACTTGGCCGGATTCGGTCTCCGGCTGCTAGTTGCCGAGCTGGGTACCGAAGGCGCCAGGCAGTTCCTCCGCAAGAAGTTCGCGGAGTACCGCCCGGATTATCGCGGTGTCGGACGAGACGACCGGCCGCCGGAGAGAGACAAGCAGAAAGCGGATGGCGGCTATGCCCGTTACTGATTCCAACGGGCCTCCAGCGACCGTTTCAACGCAATGGTGCTGGGCTTGGTGATCCGCGCCGCCTCACGATACAGATCGACCGCCCCCTGCACCGCCGCCAGTTCCTCTCGTGTTGCGCCCAGCACCTGCATGGCCACGTAGAGCAGGCCGTCACAACGCGCCCGGGTGATTCCTGACGGCTTGCCGTCCACTGTTAGCGACAGGTACTCGCACAGTTGGTCATGGGTGGCGTAGGCCTGGCCCAGCTTGCCCAGTGGCGGCAGCAAGGGGTGAGCCAGCCGAGGGATGGAGCCACCATCGGTCAAGGTGCCGGCCTGAACATCGACCCACTGCCGGTCACTGAGCATCAAGCGGAATCCCGTCAGTATCCGGTAATACTCGCCACGCAGCACCGAGCTGGCCTGTGGGTCGTAGCGCAGATCGAGGGGCCGCGTGAAGTAAGGGAAGGCCGTCATGCCGACACCTCCACTCCCAGCACCTGACGCGCCCGCGCCCAGATCTCGCGGCGCTCAGCCAGGCCATTGGTGCCGCCGTTGATGATGCGGGTGATGCGGCTGAACTCGCCGGCATCGGCCAGGGCGTTCAGCTCCTTGCTGAACCAGAACCAGCCGGCGGACTGCACCGCCCAGTCCGGCTCCTCCAGCAGTTGGGGCTCACGTACCAGGCGGTCGTCCCCGAACAGGGCAATGCTGGCCATGGTGTAGTTGTACTTCCCGGTGATCTGGATCAGCCCCCGCCCCCGGTAGAACTGGCCATCCCCGTCCGCTTCCGGCGAGTTGCCCAGCCGCTCGGCCAGTGGGCCCGTGTCGTACTTCGCCAGGTACTTGGTGCCACCCAGCTCGCGTACGTACTGCAGGTGCCCCGACTCGTGGCCGACCTGGGCCAGGAATGCCGCCATGCGCTTGGGGGTGTTGATCGCCCAACGCCGCACTGCGCCATTGATCGCAGGCGTGAACAGCGCCGCCCGCTGACTGCCGGCGTTCGGCAGGATCTGGAGCAGCTGCTCCTTGGTGATTTCCATGCGTCCTCCAGATATGAAAAACCCCGCCGAGGCGGGGTTGATGGGATGTAATGGTCATTCGGCCGGGGGCTCTGGCGGCGGGTCGGCCTGAACCAGATCGCGCTTGGTGGCGACGTGCAGGTAGGCGCTGGCCAGCGCCACATACAACTGCTGGTAGGTCATGCTGCCCAGGGCTTCTCCGGTTTCGGGGTGGAGCAGGTCAAAGGCCTCAGCTGCGTTCTCCGGGGTGAACGGCTCCACCAGGTTGCCCAGCGGGCGATGAATCTCCTCACCGTCCGCGACGATCACCTTCTCTTCGGCGAAAGTCACCGAGGGCGTGCCAAGCGCGGGGCGCGGGTTGTCGATACCGATGTACTTGCAGCGCACCCAACTGCTGAACTGGCCTGTTTGTTCGTTGTAGTCGGGCATGGTTATTCCTCGTAGTCGATAACGACAGCGAATGACTTGGACAGGATGTTCTCGCTGTTGGTGGCATGAAGAACGACCTGAACTCCCGTCGAGGTCAGTTGCACGTCGTACTGATAGCCAGCCGAGGCCACCCAGCCCGGCAGGATGGCGTTGGTGCCGGAATGGAACACTAGGACGCTGACCCGGATCACCTTTGAGGAGGTGACACCGTGATTGACTGAGACGGACCCACCTTCAGTAGCCGCAGTGGTGCCGGTCAGCTTCTTCTGCTTGATTGCGGGTGCGGTATCGCCGAGCTGGGTGTAATCGTTGAAGGTCTGCTTGGCCGTCCACGTGTTGGGCAGTGCAAGCTGGGCCAGTTCCCGCCAGGCACCCCAGGCCGCCGAGGCGAAGCTGCGCAGAGAAATCCGCGAGGCCGAAGCGTTGTTGGTGGTGATGCCTAGCTCTGTGGCCACCGTCGCCGACTGGAGGTGGATCACATGATGGGTAGTGGCCGATGGCAGGTTGCTGTACGGACTGGTATTGACGTTGAAGAACCCGCTGCCTGCCGGGATGGCGTTGGCATCCGCGTATCCACCCGCTGCGTTCCCGCCCATGCCCCACGAGCCGTTGATCAGCATGGCCCCGGCAGTCAGATCCACTGTCGACGACGGTTTCGGAGTGTTCTGCGCGTGCCAGATTTCATAGGCGTTGTTGCCCAGCGACCAGCCACCCCACTTCAGCTTGTTGTCGGTGTCGACGCCGAAATACGAGGCATGGATGCCGTTACGGTGGAGCACCAAGAATGCACCGTTGGTGCCGTTGCCGAACACCTGCAAGGTGCCCTTGTGACTGGTGCTGTCGCCAATAACCCCGGTCGAGGGGGCGAAGACGTTGCCGGTCAGCGTGCCGCCCGCCAGGGGCAGCTTGGTGCTGTCGGCCACGGTGATGTTGGCGGAGCCGTCGAATGCTACGCCGTTGATCGTCACCGAAGCGGCCAGCTTGGTCGCGGTGGCAGCGTTCTTGCTGACGCTGATCGGCCAGTTGTTGGCGAAGTCCGTGGAGTCGACAGTCAGCAGCAGGCCACTGGCGGACCAGCCGATCTTGACGCTGTTACCCAATTGCCCTGCGCCTGTGCCTTGCTGCACAGGGGTGTATCCCAAGGCGTTCTGCTTGCCGTTGACCTGCGCCTGGAGCTTGCCGAGTGCCACCAGCACGGTGTCGGTCGCGGCAATGGCGGCACTGGTGGCGGTGGATAGGCCAGTGAGCAGCGCACCCCGAACGGCCTGCGCCACCCGTTCGGCGGTCCAGGCACGGCGCGCGGTGGCCACGCCGGCTTCCGCCTCGGCTTGGCTGACGGTGCTGGCGGTCCATTCGCGCGCATCGGTCAGGCGTGCGTCACTGGTGCCGACCTTGCCATTCAGCGCGGTCTGCTGCGCGGTGCTTACCGGTTTGCCCGCGTCGGACGTGTTGTTCACCTGGTCCAGGCCAAGGCTGGCCTTGGTCGGCAGGTTCAGCGGATAACTGACGATGGTGCCGGAGTGGTTGGTGGCGTAGAGGTCGTATCCACTCCCCACGCGCACCAGGTAGATCGAGTCGGCCTCCAGCACGCCAGGCAGGCTGGAAACCACCTTGTGCAGCTTCAGGTCGGCCATTTGCTCACCAGTTGGTGGTGTTCCATTCGGCGGGGATGGCGGCGCCGTTGTAGCGCAGGGCGCCCGCCAATTCACTGAACTTGTCCAGGGTCGTCTTGTTCGCATGGCTGTGGGCCTGACCCACTGCGCTGTCGATCTGCGCGGGCGTGGACGTCGGGCGCCCCTGGATCGCGTCCCAGGTGAGGGTCACGTCCATGGATTCGTACTCGGCCACCTTCAGCCAACTGGTGGTGGCCGGGTTCCAGGCGTAGAGCGCGGCGCCTGCGTCGACGGTGGGATCGCCCGTCGCATCCTGCACCAAGACGAACACCGCACCCTCCAGGCTCGGCTCCAAGGCATCGCGGGCGGCGATATCGACCACGAACAGCACCGGCGCCCCGCTGCTTGGCAGGCTGCTGAGCGCCTCGGTGATCAGCGCATTGATCATCGCGCTGTTGCCGATGGACTTGGCTTCACCGGCGCTGTTGGTCAGGTAGGACTCGGCATAGTTGCCGTTCTCGACGTAGTAGAAAGCGTTGGCCACCAGGCTGCCGGGCAGCGTGGCGACTTTGTAGAAGGCGATCTGAGCCATGGGGGCACCTGTTCAGGGGATGGGTTACCAGTCGTTGGCCTGCCACTCGCCGGCACCGACGCCGGGAGGTCCTGGCGGCCCCTGCTCGCCAGCGGCGACGAGGATGGTTTCGGGTTGCTGCAGGGTGACGACGTACTCGTCACCGCCCTCGATCAGCATCGGGGTGGTGGCGGCCTCGACCACCAGGGTCCAGGCCTCGACGTGTTGGGTTGTCTGGGTCATAGGTTCACCTACGGCGATAGCTCGACCGGCCCCTCCGCCCAGCGCAACACGGCACCGTCGGCGAAGGTCAGCTCCACCTCATGGAACGCTGCTGCCGCGCTGAGCTGAGCGGTCTGCTCGGAGGTGACCTCGCGCCGCAGGGTGCCGGTCGGGTCCAGCTCCAGGCCGTCGCCGACCGTCAGCGCCAGCAGCACAACGCCGCCCGGCTTGTCGCGGATCTGCATGCGGGCGCTGCAGCCGGTGAGGTCCACCGGCGGCTGATAGACCAACTGGCCGCCCACAGGCTTCTGGCCCACCGCCGACAGGGCGTTGATCTCCAGGGTGTCGGCGTCCACACGAGTGGCCTGCCAGGGCCGGCCTTTGTGCGGCTCGCGGTTGACCTCTGGCCACTGCTGCACGCTGCGCACCCACACCGGCCAGTCGCCGGCCAGGCCGTGGTCGTCGACCTGCAGGCGAACCGGGGCGACCGCCTGAATGGCCTGGATGGTCTTGTAAACGAACAGCGGCTGGCTCAGCCGCAGGGTGTCGCGGAAGGTCGCGCCCTGAATCAGGCGCAGGGGTACACAGGCCGGCTGCATGGCTGGCTACTCCTTGATGTCTGGTGGTTACAGCGCCTTGATGAACGCTCTGCGGTCACCGGAGGGCAGCGCGAAGTGCGTGGCCATGTCGAAGTCCGGGGTGTAGGTGGCCAGGTAGCCGCCACTGCCGCCGACCAACGCCCGACCGCTGGCGGCCAACACACGCTTGGGAGTTGGCGCGCTTTCGCTGGCGTAGATCCAGGCGAGGCTCTCCCAGTGCTCGCCATCCAGCGAGGTCAATACCCTCGGATGGCCGGCGACCAGGACGAAGACGCCCTCGCCGAACGTCAGTTGCACGGCGCCTTCCGGGGCGGCACCCGCCACGTCCCAGGCCAACCCATCGCGCGACCTGTAGACCCGGCTGGCGTCCACCGCGACGAAGACGCCGTTGCCGAACGCCAGGGCAAGCGGGCTCCCGACCGCACCTACATGCGTGGTCCAGGTAATGGCGTCCGCACTGGTCATGATGGTCGAACCGCTCGTGGTCAGCACCCAGCGCCCGCCACCGTAGGCGATCAGCGCCGTGCCACCGCCACCAACCGTGCCGACCGTCCAGCTCACGCCGTCCGCGCTGCTGGCACAGAAGTTGTTGTAGATGATGGCGTAGCGCCCACCGCCGTAAGCCGTCACACCCGCAGAGTAGGACTCCAGACCGCTGATGGTGGCCACGCTCCAGGTCTCACCATCGGCGCTGGTGATCACCTTGCCAGCGCTGCAGCCCACGACGAACAGGCCATTGCCGTAGACCGCAGACAGCGGCGCGACACTGAGCGGCAATTCCACCCGCGTCCAGGTCGCCGCATCGGCACTGACGACCAGGTCGCCGCCAGCCGAGATGGCCACGTACTTCCCGACACCGAAGGCCAGTGCGCCGATGTCGGACGTGCCGGCCGGATTGATCTTGCGCGACCAGCTACCGCCCTCTGGGCGGAACAACAGCTGAGTGCCGCTGCCGCCAACGACCTCCAACACGCCGTCGTCGAAGAACGACCTCACGTCCGCACCGCCCGGAAGCGGGTTGTCGAATGCCGTCCAGGTCACCCCGTCGGTGGATTCCAGCACCGAGGGACCGGAGAGCAGCACCCGTCCGCCGCTCGCCACGAAGGCATCGTTGACCACGTGGCCGGGGTTGTTGCTCGCCCAGGTACTGCCATCGCTGCTGGTGTACGCCAGCGACGTGTCGTAGGTGACGAAGCCGCTGGCGACCGCCCCGACGGCGTTGAGCGTGGCGCTGGTCCCGGAGGTGCCCAGGGTCCAGGTCAGGCCGTCGGCGCTGTAGGCCACCTTGCCCGAGGCCCCAACCACGACGAAGCGGCTATTGCCGTAGGCGATGCCGAGGATGTTGCTGGTTCCGAACTGGCTGGTCCTCAGGGTCCAGGTGATGCCGTCCGGGCTAGTGGCCAGTTTGCCGGAGTCGGCAACCGCCACGAACAACCCGCCACCAAAGGCCACATTGCGAAGCGCGGAAGAGGCGAACGGCGAGGTGGCGAGGGTCCAGCTCAGGCCGTTGGCGCTGTAGGCGATCCGCCCGGAGCTGCCCACCGCGACAAACACCCCGGCGCCGAAGGCCAGGCCGTTGACCGACACGCTGACATTCGCCGCATCGATCACGCTACTGGCTGCCCAGGTTGCGCCACCATCGACGCTGCGCACCAACTGGCTGGAGGCGCTGAAGCTGATCAGGTAGATGCCGTTGCCGCTGCTGATGGCCCCTGGCGTACCAGTGGCATCCGGCCGCACGACGGACGAGCGGCGCAGGCGGGCCAGCCGGTCGCCGAGCAGCGCGTGCAGTGCCGGGTAGGAACCCTTCGCCTGCGCACTGCCATCCACCGCCAGCCAGTCGGCACCAAGGTCGCGGGCCGAGGTGAGGCAGTCCCCGATCTGCGCACCGCCGGCCTGCCCCAAGCTGGCAAGCGCACCCGCCGTGAGGCGAACGCTGATGGGTGTGCCTGCCGGCCAGTCCCGCGCGCCGGAGCCTTCCTGATCCCGTTCGATGGTCAGTGTGCCGGCGGCGTTGGCGGTGGCTTTGACGATCTCCCAGCCGACCTCCTGGCCACTGCCGTCGATCTCAGCCAGGGTCAGCAGGTAGTGATCGCCGGCACCGAGACCGACCAGTTCAGCGGCAGCGGCGGACGGAATTTCCATCGCCGTAGCGGCCGCCGTCAGCGACGCCACCAAGGACGTCGACCAGTTATTAAGGAATCGCTGCATGTTGTCTCCCAATCAGACCCAGCAAACAGGTGAGGTTTCCAGCCAGAGGGCCGCCCCGGTATGGGGGTCCCAGGCGCCGTAGCGCCGGGCAGTGGTTCCCGTCGTGACCGCGCCACTGGCCGTGCCCGTCGGTGTGGCCGGCGGGTGGTAGGCGCGCGCCGAAGGTCGGTCAGCACACAGGCCGATGACCTGCGGTGAATAGCGAATAACGTCCAGGTGTCCGTTGAA
Organism: Pseudomonas sp. DY-1; assembly: GCF_003626975.1. Classification (NCBI taxonomy): domain Bacteria; kingdom Pseudomonadati; phylum Pseudomonadota; class Gammaproteobacteria; order Pseudomonadales; family Pseudomonadaceae; genus Pseudomonas; species Pseudomonas sp. DY-1. Next base: position 3,443,202 of record NZ_CP032616.1, read on the forward strand.
GGTGGTGGCATTGGCCTCCACCAGCGCGATGGTCGGCGCGGCGTAGACCAGGATTTCGTCGAACGGCAGCGTCACCCAGTTATGGGCGGCTGCGTCATCGCTGACACTCTCGGGGTAGTCGATGCCGTCGGTGGTCACCGTCCGCGCCCAACTCATGCTGCCCAAGTCGGTACCGTCCAGCGTCTCGCTGGCCGTACCCGTCCAGGCCCCGAGCAGCTGGCTGCGCACTTCGCCGCCGACTTCGATGGAGGCCGCCCAGTTGGCGCTGCCGGTGCTTTCCAGGCCGTCCGCAGTCGGCGCCGGAATATCCACGTTGCCGTCCCACTCAATGACGAAGTCCACGTCACGGCGGAACCCATCGACGTCGTACCAGATGCTCAGGGTGCGGCGGATATCCAAGGTCACCGCCCCGCTATAGACCTTGCAGGAGCGACCACCCCACTCGCTGAAGTTGCCCTCACCCGGTCCCGGCGGCGTGGTCGCGAGCTGGAACCGCCATTCCGGGGTATAGCTCGGCGGGCCGTTGTAGTAGCCGGCCAGGTAGTCGGGACCGAGGTCCATTGCCACCGTGGCCTGGGAGACCGCTGAGCGTGCCTTTACCACGCTGCAACTGACCGTGGCCGTAGCTCCCGGTCCGCTGAGGGTCAGTTCGAGGAATGCATAAGGCCAACGGATCTGTGTTTCCGCAGTGCCCAACCGCCGCTCGTGGACCATCAGGACGGCCGCCGAGCCATCCGCGCGGATCGACTCCAGACGCAGACGTCCCGAGGTCGGAGCCGTGGCGCCATCGATTCCCCAGCCTGAGCTGATCGGATAGGTATGGCTCTCCGCGTCCCGGCCGAACTCACCGAAGCGGCTCAGGGTCAGGGTTGCCGACCAGGGAGTGCTGAAGCTGCGCACGGTGTTCTCGTCGAGATTGGTGCAGCGCACCAGCCACCGCGCGCCGTCCGGGTCGATGTAGATCCACCCGTCCAGCGGCTTTCCTCCCAAGGCCCGGCGGTCGCCGGAGAGGATGGCGGTGTTGCGCCATTGGCGCCCCGCTGCCTCATCGGCAGCCAGTTCCTCGGCACTGCGGACCACCTCGGGCACACCCGGTACCTTCACCCGGTGCGCATCCCCCCAGGTATCCGGGATGTCAGTCAGGACACCACTGATGAGGTCTTGATGCACCGAGGGCTGCGGCCAGACCCGGGTCGAACCATTCGGCAGGGTCAGCACCCCGGCGCGCACCGGGCCATGCCACGGGTTGCCCCAGAGCTTGGCCTGGAAGAGGCCCAGACCCTTGTGCTGCAGGATCATGGTTCGGGCTCCGGGTCAGGCTCTGGGTCGGCGTAGATAAAGTCGATGGATCGACCACTGGCGTCCACCATCGTCAACTTCTTGATCGGTTCCAGTTCCATGGTGAACAGACCGTCGCTGCTGGTGATAGTCATCGCCGGGTGGTACTCGCGGAGCGGTACGCCGGTCTCCGACGCCGGCTCGGTCAGCGGACTGTCGACGCCGCCACCACCGCCCCCAAATGTCGGTTTGTTGGGGTCCCAGGTGCCGCGCCCCTTGGTTGCTGGGCGCAGCCCCCGCCGCTCCAGCGTGACCAGTTCGCGGATCTGCCGGCGCTGGGTTTCCAGCGAGTTGAGATCGCGGCGCAGGGTGGACGTGCGGGCAGCCGTGATCCCCGCGCGGGTGGCTGCACGTTCTTGGGCAAGGGTCATGGGTTACAGCTCCAGCAGGTCGTCCGGGATGGCCAGCTGATAGGTCCGGGCCTGGCTGGCCGCGTACTCGTCGCGGTGGTCTTCGGGAATCTCCGGCGCCGTCAGGTCGAAGCGGCGCGGGAACGCCTCAAGCTCGGGGTTGATGTCCAGATCGTCGACCGTGTAGTTGCCGGCGAAGCCGTCCAGCTCCTCGTCGTAGATCGGACTGATGTTCCGCGAGCCCAATTGGGTCGGCAGGATAATCAGTGACGGCGGTGTGCCTGGTGGTGTACTGGGCGGAGGGGCTGGCGGCGTCAGCGGATCAGTCACGTCGCCGCCGCCCTGGCTCACGGCCAACTGGATGCTGGTCAGCGCCGACCCACTGTCGAGGTCCCACTCGTCCAGCAGGTTGAACACCTTCGCCCGGCACTGCACCGGCTGCCCAAGAATCTCATCCTGCACATGCAGGGTGTGCTCCAGGCGAAAGCCCAGGGTGTCGGAGGTCGGTAGCTGGAACGCAAAACGGTTGCCACGGTGGGCGCCAAGGATGGTCGTGGCGGCCATGGCCAGGCTGCAGGACAGCGCCTCGGTCCGTCGCTCTTCTTCTCGCAGGTCTACCACCCAGTCACCCAGGGCGTCCTCGGTCGCGTCCGGTTCGTGCTCGGTGAACTCGGCACTTTCGAACTCCGCTTCCCGATCACTCTCAGTCTCCAGCGCAACCCGCTCGCGGCTGATCACCTCGCCAGCCTGGGCCACGCTGGCGGTGGCCTCCACCCGCAGGGTGTACTGCTCGGTCACCCGCTGGCTCCAGCGCATGGCGCTGGTCCAGGTGGCGCTGAGCAGCAGGTCCGGGTAGGGGTTGGTCCAGCCGAACGGCGGATCGCACAGAACCCCATCCCCCGTGGCGGGCACCAAGCCCCAGGTCGCGGTGCTGAGGATGGCCTGGTAGCCCGCGCCACTGCTGGCGTCCTCCACCATGCCGATGTCCGGCACTTCGGTGTTGTCCTCGCGGCCCCAGGTCAGGCAGAAGCCATCGATGATGGACACCCCCTCAACCGCCGGATGCTCCCAGATGAAGTCCTGGTGCCGCTCGCGCAAACGGATGAAGCGGTAGTCAGCCGCCACCTCCACCACGTTGATGCGGTCGTTGAGCTCCACCGGCACCCAGTCCAGCGTGCCATCCAGCACGGCGCCGGCCGGAATGACAAAAGCCGCTGCACCGGCCGCCCAGGGCGTCACCTGCAAAGCGCCTTCGACGCTCCGCTGCAAACTGGCAGCCTGGGTGCTCATCCGCTCCAGGGCATAGTCCCAGCGCAACCGGCCTTCGACCGGCTCGAACACGTCGGCCGACCACAGTCCACCCACCAGGGCATCGATGGCCGCCACATCCATAGCCTCGACTGCCTCCTGCAGGCGGTCGCTGCACTCGCAGGCCAGCACCCGGGTCTGCAGGTTGAACTGCGGACGGATCACCTGGCCCTTGAAGCGCAAGGTGTCAGTCCAGACACCATCGCGACGGTCGCGGTAGTAGAGCTCAACGCTCTGCCCGACGTAACTGCCGGGGTTCACCGGGCCGACATCAAGCAGCAAGCTGAAGTCGGCAATTGCCCTGGCGCCCTCCTCCCGCTCGATGCGAACCTGCCCTGTCAGGAGGTCACTGGCGTCCACCCCATTGAGCAGCAGACGCACATCCCAGACCACCGACAGCACAGGGGTGACGGTGACCGGACCGGGCAAACTCCCGCCCACCGACTCGCCGTTCAGTTCGACGGCGTTCAGTTCAGCGCCATTCAGCTCCATCAGACTTCCTCGGCCGTGAAGGACCAGTCGTGGGTGTTGTCCTCGGCCTGCATGCCGCGATCTGGTTTCGGGCAGAACACGGTGTAGACCGGCATCCAGTGGATGCGGTAGGAGGTTGCGCCGGCCACCGCCGTCAGGGTGTAGGCCATGCCGACCATGCTGATCGGTGCCCGAACCAGCTCGCCGTCCACCCAGGCGAACGCCCAAGGCGGAACGTCTGGGCGAGGCTGAGTTGGTAGCGTCCCGACCAGCGCCGGGGTTTCCAGTTCCAGAGGCTTGGTGCAACGCAACTCAAGGGGCTGGGTGAAGTCGAGACCATCGAAACCCGGGCCCATCCAGCCTTGGCCCGAAATGGTGATGGCCTCTTTAACCCAGTGCTGCATGCGCACGGCACGCCCCTTGGAACGACGCCGCGTTACAACCCCACCGACAGCCGAATAGCTCTGCCGGGGCGGACCACTAAACGTACGGATGGGGATGCCCCCCAGCTCTACATAGATCATGGGTTGCTCCTCCCTGCTTTACGGGCCGCCAGCCGCAGCAGCTCCTCCGCAGAGGATCTGCGGGCCAGCACCTCAATGGATCTGGGGCCGTCCTCAATACGGAAACGCCCCCAGTCATTGTCGAACGGGCTAACCTGCGCGGACTGCGCCACATCCGCCAGCGCCTGCCCGCCGACTTCCGGCACACTCAGCCCAGCCATGCGGCTGGCCAAGTTGCGCGAGGCCAAGGCAGTCAGCACCTTCTCCCCACCGTCGAAGCCCACGAGCTCAGGTCCGTTCTCGCCCACCCAATGGATGCCAGGTGTGGCGCTATTGGTCCCACTGGCGTAACCGGATACCGGGAAGGTCACCTGGTCACCGCCCTGCAGGGCCATGGCGTTCATCTCGGCCGTCGGCTGGATTCGCGCCGGGATGATCAAGGTCTGGCCCAACGCAGCAGCCAGCTCCTCCATCTGCCCCTTGACCTTGGTGATCTCTTCCTCAGAGAGGTTGATGGTGATGTTGACGTTCTTCAGCTGGTCGGCCTGCGCCTGCAGCTGCGCCAGGCTTTCGCGGATCGAGGCGAGCTTCTGCTCGGCCTTGCTCTGCTCCAGCTCACTGGCAGCCAATTCGATGGCCTGCAGCTCCTTGGCAAAGCCGGTGAAACCGTAGGTACTCTGCCCAGCAGCGGCCAGATCCTGCAGCATCTTCAGCGCGGCCTGCGCCTGCTGCTGGGCCGCCTCGGCATCCCCGGCCCGCAACGCATCACGGGCGCCCACCTTGAGGGCATTGGCGGCACCGAAACTGGCCTGGCTGTCCCCGCCGGCATTGAAGCCGGCAATCGCCTCCTTGTAGCGCTGCTGGATTGCCAGGCGCTCCTTGCCGAACTTCTCCAGGTCGGCCAGGGCTTTCTTCTCGGCCGACTGCTGCTGCTTGATGGCAGCCTCAGCATCGGCCACCACCTGGTCGCGGATACCCTTCAGCGACTTGCGATAGCTAGCCTCCTGGGCCAACCGCGCGGCAGCGATCTTGTCAGCCTCGCTGACCTCCTCCTTGGCCGCATCGCGCAAGCGCTCCAGCTGCTGGGTCACCTGGCCAATCTGGCCGTCGAAGTAGGCGGCATCCTTGTTGCCGAACAGCAGGCGGCTGGTGAGGCCTAGCTCGCCATCCTGGGCGATCTCGTCGCGGGCCTGCTGCATGCGCTGCAGCACCACCTCCAGGGCGGTGATCTTGGCGTCCGCTGCCAAGCCCTCGGTCAGTTTCTCCAACCCCTGCAGGCCTTCCTTGTTGAATGCCTTCAAGGCATCGGTGGCGGTATCCGCCACGCCGCCCAGAAACTTGAAGCGATTGACCAGACCCTGAGTGAAGCCAGTCGCGGAGTCGATCTGGCCGGCGAAGCGGGTGGCCGAGTTACCCAGGGTGGTCAGCGAACCGCCAACCGTCTCAGGGATCTGCTCGGCTTCCTTCTGTAGCTTCGGCAGCTGCCCGATCAGGGCATCGGCCACCACCTCAGCGGTGAGCCTGCCTTCACCGGCAAGCTCCTTCAACGCACCGACTGGTACCCCCAGGCTGTCTGCCAGGGCCTGCATCAGCCGGGGCGCCTGCTCAGCCACGCTGTTGAACTCATCGCCGCGCAGCGCACCAGAGCCAAGGGCCTGGGCGAACTGGACGATGGCCGCTTCGGAATCGGCAGCCGAAGCACCGGAGACCCGGAAGGCAGTGGCCACCGCCTCGGTCACCTGCAGGATCTCCTCCTGAGAACGTCCAGCCTCTCGCAACGGCCGAGAGATCCGCGAGTACAAAGTGACCAACGACTGCAACGGTGCCTGCGTCTTCTGCGCCAGGTTGAACAGCTCCTCCTGGGCGCGGTTGAACTCAGCTTGCGAGCCGGTGGCCAGCTTGAGCTGGGCGTCCATCTGTTTTACGGCATCGGCCGCCGAACTGAACACCTTCACCCCCTCCGCCACCAGGCCGCCGACAAAGGCAGTACGGATGCCATCGGCCAGCCGGCCGACGCGCTCGCCCAGGTCCTCGACATCCTTGCCGGCCTCGCGGAACGCCTTGCGGCTGTTGTTCTTGCCCTCGATGACAAACTGGGTCGTGATTTTTCCGGCCATCAGCTCAGACTCTTCAGGACTTTGCGGTACTGCTCGGACTTCGCCCGGGCAGCGCGGAGGAGCAGCAGCTGAGTGCGCTGGGTGGACTTCTGCTCATCGGCCAGGGCCGACATGAACAGCTCGGCCTGGTCCAGGGTGAAGTCGCGCACCTGATCCAGGCTGAATCCGGCACTCACGAACCGCTGGACGATTGCGCCCCAGCCAACGCCTTTGCCACCTCGACCAGGGCTGCGTCGAAAAAACTCGCGTTCACCTTCACCACTAGGGTGAACAGCTGCAGGGACGAAGCCGCAGGCAGGCGCCAGATCCGCCAGCGGCTGAGGCTGGTGGTCAGGCGCAGGGCGCGGCGCAGATCCTTGGCGTGCAGCTCGGCGAACTCCGCGAGGGCGGCAGGATCACGGCTGCCAATCAATTTCAGCAGCGGCGTGACGCTCTTGCCGAAGGCTTCCAGGTCGCCCAGGCGTACCGGGTGGATCACCACCCGGCGCCCGTCGACCAGCCCCGCCATCGGCTCGGGGAAGATGACGGAGAGATCAGCCATTAGTCGACCACCTCATTTTCCCAGACGAAGAAGGCCGACTCGTCCGGCACGAAGAAATTGGGGTCCTGGGACAGGGTGAAGCTCACCCCGATAGCCGCGAAGTCATCGCGGTTGATCAGGGGCAGGCTGCCACTCAGGGCGATACGGGCGCGGCGGAAGGTGACCCGGCGGCCGTCCAGCTGACCGGCCTCGTTCATCGTTTCGACGAACACCTCCCAGTATTCTCGGCCCTTCATGAAGGCCTGGATCAGGTCGGTCTTGCAGCGCTCATAGGTCACCTTGACCGACAGGCTCTTGTTGCCGTCCTCGTCCGCCGCGGCAGCGGCGATATCAGTCGCCAGCGCGCCACCCGGCAGCACGCGGATACCACCCGGAGTCTTCACGTAGTCGACGTTCGCGACATAGGTTTCGGTGCCGGCGTTGTCGGTCACTTCGGTGATGGTCAACGGCAGATACTTCAGCATGGTGGTGCGGCCGATCATGACCACCGCCACCTCGTCGTCGACCTCGGCCGATTCAACGGTCACCCGGCGAGCAGCCAGCAGCGCCGCCAGCGTCTCGGGCTTCAGCTCCAGCAGTTCGCCCTCCAGAGTGCCGCCGGCGGGGCGACTCACACCATCCAGCTCAGAGTTGGCCAGGGTGCGCGGGTCGGCCACCGTCAACTCGTTCAGCTCGGGGGTGAACTCGACCTGCCGATACGCGCCCAGCTCGAAGGGTGGCAGCGTGGAGCCGAAGCGGCGGATATGAACGCGGCCATAGGCCAACTGGGTAAAGGGATTGCTCGACATAGGTTCTCCTGGGCTCGGCCCGCTGTTACGCGTAGTTCTCGACGTAGGTGGTTTGGATGGTGATCACGATGCGCCGCGCCTGAGCGCCTTGTTCCAGGCGCGGGATCTCGGCGGTATCACCGATGAGCTGCCCAGGTATTGGCCGGTCGAATTCACCACCGGCCCAGCCGAGGGCGCGGAGCACGTCCTGGTGGAAGCGCTCCAGATCGGCCAGCGCCGCCGAGCGAGGGAACACACCCTCAATCACATAGGCCCGGCTGCGGCTGACCTTGGTCAGCACGCGCTCGCGGGTTTCGTCTTCGCCCCAGCTCAGCATCGCCATGGGCTTGGACTTGTCGTCCGACACCTCCTCGGTGTGGACGGCCTTTAGGTCGGTGGCATAGCCGTTGGCGGGGCAAATGAGCCCCAGCCGGGCTTCAATGGCCTGGCTCAGTTGAACGCTCTTGGACATGGCGGACCCGGAAATGAAAAGGCCCGCAGAGCGGGCCGGGTTGAACGGTGCAGGATCAGCGTTTCGCGATGGCCTTCTGCTCGGCCTGGCGCACCCGCTTCTCGAAATCCTGCTGCGCGTAGGTGTTGATCATTCGCACGCGCTTCAGGGTGGTCAGGCGCTTGAAGTAGTACGCCACCGATGGCCCCAGCGCCGGCTGCGGGCTGTGATAGCCGTAGCGGTAGGTCTTGCGCTGGTCGTGCTTGGGCGGCTTCTTCAGGTTGCGGGCCCGCTCCGAGCGGGTGCTCAGTGGCTCCTTCTTCTTGCTGCCAGGGTTCACGAAGCCGGCGGCAAGCTTTCGACCGCCATCAACATCCGGCACGTAGATTCGCGCACGGGTGCCGGACAACTCCCGGTAACCCCAGCCCCTACGGCTGCGCACCTCGATGCCCGAGCCGGAGGGGATGATCCGGGCATTAAGGCGCCGGGTGCCCGCCAGTTTGATTTTCAGTTTCTTATTCAACCAGGAACGCTGCGGGAACACCGACCGCAGTTCCTTGAGGTAGATGCCCCGCCGCGCCCAGCGCACCGTCGTGTTCAACGTACCGCGCAGGATCGGGTCGACCGATTTGCCCACAGCATCCAGCCGCGCCTTGGCAAGTTTCACGCCCTCCAGCCCGATCTGAACCCTCATTGCGCCTCCAGCCAGAGACTGCGCACCACGCCGTCGTCGCTGCCATCGACGTAGCCGATGACGTTGTACACACAGCCGCCGATCACCAACTGCTCACCGAGCTGAACCCGGCCAGTCTCGACCAGAGCGACCTCGGCCTGCAGGCGGTAGTCGGTGAGACGGTCGTTCTCGTCCACGAAGGGCGAGATGTGACGCAGGAAGATCCGCGCCGGCCTGGGCGATCCGTCATCGGGGCGATACTCGCCGGGCTCCCCCATCAGTTCGGTGGCGGTCATGACCACTTCGGCCTGCTGGCCGATAACGTCACGCACGCCATCGAGAATCAGTAGCCGGCCCTCGGTGCGCAGGTAGCGGCCCTGGAGCAGCCGCTCATCCCACCAGGCACGTACTTCCACCTTGGCCGGGCTACGCAATCCAGCGGCCAAGGGCGCGTCTACCGCATCCTTGGCGCGGATGCCCACCCACAACCAGTCGAGGTATTGCGCCTGCAGGTCCGGCCCAAGGGCCAGGAGATCAGCAGGCGTTTCCAGGCGTCCGGCTCTCATCCGACATTCATCCAACGGTAGGGCCGCCAAAGAAACTCAGTTGCCTTGGGCAGCGCGGTGGCAATGGTGCCGATCACAACGTCCTCCCGGTTCACGTACCAATGACCGACCAGCAGGAGCATGCCCTGCTGAATGGCCTTGGTGGGGTGGAGGGCATTGCCGACCGGGTCCGGTAGTGGGACTTCAGGATCAACCAGCACCCGGTTGGTCTGATCGTTGAACGCCTGGGCGGCGGCATCGACCAGCACCTGGATGTAGTCGTCCTCGTGAGAGTGGCGCACCCGCAGATGCGCCTTGACGGTGATCGGGTCGATCATCACTTCTTACCTGCTTTCTCCCCCTTCGGGGCGGCGGCGTCTTCCTCGGCCTTCTTGGCAGTGGCAGCAGCGGCTTCTTCCTCAGCCTTCTTGGCAGCAGCGGCGGCAGCGGCGTCCTCCTCGGCTTTCTTGGCAGCAGCGGCGGCAGCGGCGTCCTCCTCGGCCTTCTTGGCAGCAGCGGCGGCAGCGGCGTCCTCCTCGGCTTTCTTGGCAGCAGCGGCGGCAGCGGCGTCCTCCTCGGCCTTCTTGGCAGCGGCGGCAGCGGCACGAGCCTCGCTGTCGTCGATGATCCCCAACGACTCGGCCACCTCCAGCGCGCGGCCGTCCAGGTCGTGCTCGCCGGGTTCGTAGTCCTTCACCTGGATGCCATCCGGGGAGAACTTGAACAGGTCGATCAGCTTGACCACGGGCATGGTCCATACCTCCTAACGACAGAGGCCCAACGAAGTGGGCCTCTGGATGAATGGAACCGCTTAGGCGGCGATCTTGAGCAACTTGATAGCCAAGCTGTCCATCACACCACCACCGACACGCTTGGTGGTGTAGAAGTGTACGAACGGCTTGTTGGTGAACGGGTCGCGCAGGACGCGGGTACCGCGCACGTCGGCAATCGTGTAGCCGCGCTTGAAGTCACCGAAGGCCAACGGGATCGAGTCGGCCGCGATGTCCGGCATCGCCTCGTCTTCCTCGTAGCGATAGCCCAGCAGGATGCCCGGCTCGCCGGCCTCCAGCCCCGGACGCCAGAGGTAGTTGCCCTCGTTGTCCTTCAGCTTGCGCAGGGCGGCCAGGGTCAGGCCATTGCCGAGGAAGACTGCGTTGCGGCGGTAACCGCGCTTCAGGCTGTGGATCAGGTCGATCAGGCGATCCGGGTTGCTCAGCGCCGCAGCCGCGCCGGAGGTAACGAACTGCAGGGTGCCGAACGGGCGGGTGCCGACCTTGTCGGTAACCGCCGAGTTGGCATAGGCCAGGAAACCCTTGGGTTTGTTGGTGCCGTTTCCGGTGATGAAAGAGCCGCCTTCCTGCTCGTCGAACTCCCAGGAAAGCTCGTCCGCCAGCCAGGCCTCGACATCAAAGAAGATGTCGTCCAGCGCCTTCTGAGTGACCGCAGGGTTGGCGTAGATCTCACCGAAGAACGGCGCGATCTGGGCCAGCTTCGGGGCGGCCGTTTCGGGGCGAGCGTCGGTCTCCCCTACCCAACCGGAGGCTGCGCCGCCGGTGTTCACCAGGCGCTTGTACTCCTCGGAGCCGACGCTGATCACGTTGGCCAGGGTGCGCATGACGCTGAGATCGCGCTCCAGCTGGGCAATATTGCGGTCCAGTTCCTCCGGCACGGCGAAACCGCCGTCCTCGCCGGTACCGAGGTTGATGGCCTTGACTTCCAGATCGCGCAGGCCGTCCTCGCGGCCTTTGCGCAGGTAGCCGTCGAAGGCCTTCTTGTGTTCCTCGACGTCGGCGTCATCGGCATCCGAGCGGCCGATTCGGTTCTTCTTCTTAAGGGTTTCCTCGGTGTTCTTTTTGAAGGCTTCCAGGTCGCTGAGCTTCTTGTTCAGCTCATCAACCTTGCCTTCCAACAAGGGGTCACCCTGGCCTTTCGAGAGCTTTTCCAGACGCTCGTCGTTGGACTTCTTGAACTCGTGGAACGCTTCACCGAGCTGTTTGATGCCGGTGCGCAGCTCGGCAACGCTGTCGCCGCCATCGTTGCGACGGTGCATGGAGCGCAGGCTCGGGACGCTGGCCTTGGTTACGGCCTGGGCAATGGGGGTCTGTTGCATAGGGATCAGCCTCGCAGGAGTGCAGTAAGTTGGTTGATGTCGTCGAGCAGGCCACCCACGCCAGCGTCACGCTGGTTGATGCCCTTGTAGCCTTCAGCCATCAGGGCCTTGGCTTCGCTGCGAGAAAGGCCGGCGTCACGCAGGAACTTCTCGAATTGACGCGGCCCCTGGAGGGCGTGCTTGACCGTCTCCACACGGGCCGCGTCGTTGGCAGGGAAGGTCACAAGGGACACTTCCCACAGATCTACTTTCTTCAAGCGGAACACGCCGCTGCCGTTGTCCCACTCGGCTCCGCCGGGCGGGATGCTGTAGCCGATGGACAGGCCAGTCAGGCTGCCCGCCTTCAGGTGTGCATAGGCGCGCTTGGCCAGGGGGTCGTCCTCGATCAGCAGGCGGCCCTCCAGGTAGAGGCCGTGATCGTCCTCCTCCATCTTGGTGTACACGCCCAGCGGTTCGTCGAACTTGTGCTGCCAGAGCATGGCGGGCAGACCGCCCTTCTTCGCCCATTCGTTGAGCGATTCGCGGAAAGCGCCGCGATGCACCACGTCGGAGTAGCTGTCGACCATGTCGAAGACCGAGCCATACCCGGCGAAGGTGCCGTCCTCGCCCACCGACTTCACCTTGAAGTGCGCGGCGAGCTGCTTGTTACCGGTCGCGTTTTTGATCTTCATCGGCGGGCCGTCCATTGATGTTCATGTTCGAGGGGGTGAGGTAGATGTCCCCGCCTTCGCGAGGGTTGCGGTCCTCCAGCTCCAGCACGTCGTTGGGGCTAAAGGCACCGATGAAGACCATGTCCTTGTAGAACTGCCGGCGCGCGTTCATGTCGCCACGCAGCAGCGCGGTGACGTTGAACTTGGCGTAATGGTTTTCCTCGTCCTGCTCGTTCAGCAGGCTCACGCGGATACGGTTCTCGATCCGATTGACGATCGGCAGCAGGGCGTCGGTGACGTACTCGAGCCCTTGGTGTTCGATGTTGTTGTTCGTCGAGCGGTCGAGGATCGCGATCTTGTGGGGCGGCACCCTCACCATCCCGCAGATCTGGTTGTCGGTGTGCTTGCGGTTCTCCAGCCACTGGGCGTCGGTGTTGGTCATAGTGACCGACACCCACTTCAGGCCACCCTCAAGAATCGCCACCTTGTGGGAGTTATCCAGGCCCTGGTGCTTCTCGTTCCAGGTATCCCTGACACGGTTGAACACTTCGTCGGTCAGTATCTGGTCAGTCTGCAGGGCGCCGCCCGGGTTGGCCCCGTTCACAAACAGCTTGGCGCCGTGGCGCTCGGCGGCGATGCCGAGCCCCAGACACTCGCGGGCATACTCCAGGGCGCCGACTCCCTTGATACCGTCCAGACTCATCGCCCGGACGTGGAAGATCTCGTCCTGGCCGAGGATATTCCGCTTGCCGTTGGCGAAGGTCACGTCATAGACCAGGGTCCAGTCTTCGCGCAGCTTCGGTTTAACCGCCGTCGGGCTAAGCGGCAGCAGCTCGACCACTTCCCCGTTGACCACGTTCTTCCAGGCATAGAAGTTGCCCCGGAGGATCATGTGGGCGGTGCACATCTCCCAGAACTCAGACGCGGTCATGTAGTCATTCGGGCGTCGGCTGATCAGCCGATGCACCTTGTGACTACGCGCCACGTCAGAGCCACGGGTGGGGCGCTCCTTGTAGAGCTTCACCGGCAGCTTGCCGACATCCTCTGACAGCACCTTGAGGCAGGCGAAAAAGGCCGCATAGCGCAAGGCGGTGGTGGCGTTGATACTGACGCCAGAGACCGCCGTAGCGCCGGCCGCGATCATTTCCAGTAGCTCGCGCGAACCCATCTGGTCGGCGCTTTTCCGCCGCAGCGGATTCCAGCTCTTGAGCCATTTCACGTTGTTCTGATGCCTCCTGTTGCGTAGGCGGCGTTGACGCCTTCTGGCTCTTCGGCGATGGCGCCCATGAAGCGGTTAAGGGCGTTGAGCAGTGCCGCGATGCCGTCAATGCGCTCGCGACTCTTGCCCTTGTGGGGCCGGTAGTTGCCGTTACTGTCGCGCAGGAGCGCGACGTTCTCGGCGCACCAGCGCAGCACCGGGTGACCGCCGTGTTGCAGTAGTTTGCTCAGCAGTAGGCCCTCCAGGCGCTTGGTCGGCGCGCTGAGGTTGCCCAGGTTCTGCCCGATCTTGACCATCACCCGGCCGTCGCTGGTCAGCTGAGTCACCAGGTGCGAGGCGTTCCAAGGGTCGTAGCCGACTTCCTTCAACTCGAAGCGCTCGGCACATTCGTTGATCACGGCACGCACACGCTCGTAATCGACAACGTTTCCCGGAGTAGCCTGCAGGAACCCCTCTGCCGCCCACTTCGGATAAGGCACCCGGTCGACCTTGGCGCGCTTCTCGATGTTGTCGGCCGGCACGAAGAAGTACGGCACGACGTAGACGTGCGGGTCTTCAGGGGTCGGCTCAAACACCAGCACAAAGGCCGTGAGGTCGGTTTCCGTCGAGAGGTCCAGCCCGCCATAGCAGACCCGGCCATTCAACTTGTCGATATCGAAAGCCGGATTGCAGGGGTCCCAGATCTCGACCACATCCAGCCAGCGGTCGTCCTGCTTGCACCAAACGTTGAAATGCTTGGTCAGCACGTTGACCTGCTGAGCAATCACCTGCTTGGCGAGCTGGACCTGGTCCCTCAGGTAGGCCAGCCGGACGGAGATGCCCAGGTTCGGGTTAGCCTTGATCCAGAGGCGTTCGTCGGTCCAGTCGTCGCCCTCGTCCAGGGTGTAGATCACGCCACCCACGCTATCGTTGGCGGCGCGACCTTCGAGGATGTCGACGAGGATCTGCCGCTGCTCGAAGCAAATTCCCTGCTGGTTGAAGCCAGCGGTGGTGATCGCGGTGAGCATCGGCTCACGCCGCGCGCCCATCGCCGACACAAGCACGTCCCACAGCTCGCGGGTCCTGTGCGCATGCAGTTCGTCGACAATGGCGCCGTGAGGGTCAAGGCCGTCCAGGGTCTTGGCGTCGGCGCCCAAGGGGACGAACTCGTTGGCGGTGCCCTGCACGAACAGGCGGTTGCGGTGGTTCTTGAACAGCCGTTTCAGGGCTGGCGAGAACTCGCGCATCAGCTCGGCGTCGCCGTGCGTGATCTTGGCCTGCTCCAGCTTGGTCGCGGCCGTGTAGACCTTGGCACCCGGTTCGCCATCGAAGGCCGCCAAGTGCAGGCCAATGCCGCTGAGCTTGGTGCTCTTACCGTTTTTGCGGGCGACCTCCTCATACCACTGACGGAACCGACGGGTGCCATCCGCCCGGCGCCAGCCGAACTGGACGGCCAGCCAGAACATCTGCCAGGGCTCCAACGTGATCGGCTGGCCCGTCAGCTCGCCACGAATGTGGCGGAGGAACCGAGGGAAAAAGTCGATGATGTAAGCAGCACGGGCCGCGTCGAACCACAGCCCGCGCCTTTGCGCCTTCTTCAGGTCGGTGTAATGCCGCTTCACCGCCAGGAAGGTGTAACGCCCCACGGTGATCTTGCCGCGCAACACGTCGACGCCGTAGGCGTCCCAAGGGTACTGCTCCTTGGGGATTAGCTTGGTCGCCCCTGCATAAAGCTTCGGATCTCGTCGAGGAAGAGGTCGCCTTGCTCGGCGCCTTTTTCCAGCGCCTTGACCTTCGCGAAGGTCGGGATTGTCAGACAGCAGGACGGAAGCCATCGGAGCAGCTCCTTTTCCTGCTTGTCGACGTAGTGCACCAACTGGTGCGGTTGCTCATAGCCGTTCGGGGTTTTGACCATGATCGAGCCGCCGCTCTCGTCCAGGAACTTGTCCAGGTCCTCGATGGCGGTCAGCCAGCGGCGGTACTTCTTGACGATCACGGAGATGGCGATGCCTGCCGTCATGTGCAGCAGGCCAGCCTTGCGGAGCTGGTCGCAGATGTAGTCCCACACCTGTTGCTCCTCTGGAGAAAATGCAATCGGGCAATCCGGCGAGGCCACCTCCGCCTTCGACGGGGCCAGCGCATCCTCGCTGCCCGAGCTGACCACTTGAATCGGTGGGTTCGTGCTCATGGGCTCCTCATGGGGTCCAGTTTGACCCCCCCCCCTATCTGAAATTCCGCCGTGGGGAGAAACAGCGATCCCCCCGTCGTTCGGGAGGAGCGGACGCCGAAGGATTGAGTACCCCCTACCCCCTCGACCAACGCGCCAGCCGGGTCCGAAGCGTCATCCGATCCGAGGCCACCGAGCAGGTGGAGCGTCAACCCGCTCTGCCGTTCCGCCGTACTTCTCACGGACCTTCTCCCCGATTCGGTTGTGGCATGGCCAGCACAGAGCACGCAGGTTCTCATCGACCAAACCAAGGTCAGGCCGCTCCCGATACGGGATAATGTGGTCGACCAGTTGGGATTGCTCAACCAACCCGATCTGCTCGCACTCCTCGCACAGTGGATGCCGAGCCCTGTACTCCTCGGACTTCTTCTTCCAGGTGTTGGTCCAGTAGAACTTGTCCGATGCTGGCCGGCGCTTGTTGTACTCACGGTGTGCCAGTTTCTGCTGCTCTGCGCGGCGCTCTTCCCACTCAGCATGGTGCTCAGCACACCGAGACTTGCCAGGGTTCGCCAACCGGAAGCATCCCGAAAACGAACAGACCGACCTGGGCGCGATAGGCATCAGCCCTCACCCTGCTGGGTCGGAGCCGAGACCTCGGCCACTCCCGCCCGCTTGGCCAGCCAGCGCTCGAACAGCGCGCTGGCCACGTCGGCGCCGAGGGTGGCGATCACGCACATGATCGCGGCAGCCACCAGCAGGTGAGCGCCGGATGCCCAGGCGATCAGGCCAGCGGCCAAGCCGAACGCTACCGAGGCGCCGGCCCGCAGGATCACGCGGTAGAACAGGGCCATGCCGCGCAGGCCAGCCTTGTCGGCCCGCCACATCTCGCCGCTGAATCCCGCGACCACCGCGATGACCAGGAACGCCCAGATGGGCAGCTCGGCCATTGCCTGCTGTTGCTCCTGCGTCATCGCATCACCTCGAAGAAAAAGCCCGCTGCCTTGCGGGCGAAGGGCCGACGTTCAGCCGACCAGCGTGATAGGTGCCGCCTTGCGGCGGCAGGTGCTGCTGACCAGGGCGGGGAACCCCACAGCACCAGGGAGACGGAAACGAAAACCCCGGCGCGGTGGCCGGGGTTTTGGGGGAGGCTTGCTGCTCGCGCACCTCTACGAAGTTAGCGACTTTATACCCCCTGATTCTCATGGCAGCTAGGGGGAGGAACTGCCATAGGCGCAATGTGTACCTAATGTGCCCGCAATGCGTACCCAATGCGTACCTAATAAGTTACCGCTGGCTATTTGCGCCGCAGGCGCATTCCCCACTTGCCCCACTGCTCTATCAGGTTGGACACCGCTACACCCCGCATCCTTACTGACTGTTCCCCACCTCCCCACCTAAAAGTAAAAATATCTATCTTGTGGGAGCGCGCACACGCTTGCGCGTGTAGACACGCGCCACGTCTGCACATACGTGCCCTTGGGAAAGGTGGGGAGGTTGGACGCAACCAGCAATGCCGCGCCTTTCGCGCTGCCCCACATACGAATCAACGTATGGCAGGTGGGGTACAAACGAAAAGCGCGCCTCATGCGGCGCGCCTCCTGATCAGCTGGTCCTCTATCGACACGTGCGCGTCGTGAAGCCTTCGGTAGTACTGGGGCCTACTACAGCCACATGCTTCCCACTTCTGGCACTCGCGACTGTCGTAGTTGGTGTAATGCTCGATCACAACCTGGTGTTCCTTAACCGGTAGATGCTTGTTGACGATCAGCTCGATCTCCGCTGCTCGGTCCAACAACACCCGTGAGCCCCGCGTACAGCGGATCAGCTCTCCCTTGTTGGCAATCAGGGTAGCAATCATGCTGCCGCCTCCGCCACCGAAATCACCACCAGGTTCCGGCCCATGCAGCTCGGCCGCCCAGAGACGCAGCGCCTCGTCGATATAGTCGATCATAGGGCCGGCTCCCGATCCGCCAATGCCATCTGGCCTGGACTCTTCCAGCTCTCTGGCCGCATGTAGGCATAAGGCCGGACACCCCCACGACCGGCTGGCGCCAGGCGGCGCCTGCGCCACTTGAGCCGGTGCATGATCTGACCGAGCCGGGTCTGCTCAGGCCGCCCCCAATGACCAGGCTCGATGTTCAGCGCCTTCTCCAACAGAACGTCACCGCTCACACTCTCGCAAGGGTTCGTCTGCAGGTAGCTCACGATGCGGGGCTCCCAGAAGTCACCCTGGAAGCGCACGTCCTGCTCGGCCTCGAACATCACCTTTTCATCATCCTGCGGCCACCAGGGCTCACCAGCCAGGTACAGCTGCAGCGCCTCGGCAAGCAGCTGATCCCGCACCGCTCGCAACCCAGCCAGATCCACCTTCATGCACAGCACCGGCCAGTAGCGCCGGTTGCCAGTCGGATCGCGCAGGTACTCGTCCTGGTTCGTCGTGCCGGCGAACACGCATTGACGTGGCAACCGGATGTTGCGCCGCCCGTAGCTGGGCCGGAACGTGTCGACGGAGGCACCGAAGAACGACTTGGCCTTGGTGCTCTCCACCTTGTTCAGCGCATCCAGCTCGGCCAGCTCGACGATCCACATGCCCTGGATCTGCTGATAGGCATCCTTGTTGCCCAGGTCGATGGGCGTGTCCATGTACCACTCACCGCCCAGCACCCCGAGCGCCGACGACTTATTCAAGCCCTGCTCACCTTCGAGGATGATCACGCAGTCCGCCTTTGCGCCCGGCACCATCACCCGCGCAACCGCCGAGATCAGATAGCGCATGCCCACCGCGCCGGGGTACTCATCATTCCCCGCCAGCGGCACACCGCCCAGGTAATCGCGCACCCACGTGCTGAGCCGGGGCTTGCCATCCCACTTCAGGCCCTGCAGATAGTCGCGCACCGGGTGGAACTGGTTCTGGTGAGCAACCACGGCCACCGCCTCCAGCACCGCCATCGACTTCACCAGCAGCCCGTACTGTTCCGCCAACCAGATGGCCGTGCGCGTGTCGTCGAGGTCTGACCACTCCCCAGCACGACCGCCATAAGGCGTGGCCCTGCGCTTCACGGTTCGGCCAGCGAAGACATCCTCACCGATCACGCCTTTCCAGCGGTCATCGTTCTCCAGAATCAGCGAGATATTGGCCGGATGGGGCAGCAGAGCCCCCTGTTTCGTCCGATGCAACCCCGCCAGCCAGTCCGCGTCAGCACTCGGCCGCACAACCGCCATCACCTGGCGGCGCACCGCATCCATGCCCTCGGCCAGGTGCAAGTCGTTGAAGTCAGTCCACTTGTCGTCGCGCTCCCCGCTGAACACTGGGAACACCACCCGACCGCCAACCACAGCAGCCGCGTGCTCGGCCTTCTCAATGCCAGGGTTCCAGGGCTCCTGCTTGTGATTCGTCGTCTTCCAGTCGTCATCGGCGCAGAACAGGAACTGCCGACCGGGGAAGCGCTCGCGCAACGCCTCGGCTACCGGCATCAAGTTGCCCGCTGTGAAGGCTGCGCAGGTGCAGAGCCCGGTCGCCAAATGCACGCTGGCCGCCGTGGCATAGCCCTCACAGATCAGCACCGCCTCACCCGGCTCCGGGTGTGGGCCAAGCAGATGGAAGGCCCCGACCGGGTCAAGGCCCGGCGGCCAAAAGCGCTTGCTCAGCCCGTCCTCGTCCGGCTGGCCGAACAGCACCTGCAAGCCGACTACCTGATCATGCACGTTGATCATCGGCACCAGGGCAGTGTCGGGCTTGCGGCCGAACTTCAGCCCAACAGCCGGCACCGCCTTGCGATCCAAGTACGCACAGCGCCCACGTTCGGGCAGCGTCTCCCACATCCGCGCAGCACGGCGGCGCGCCCGGGCTGCCCGGCCGGCGCGCTTCGCCTCTTCCTTCTGCTTGGTCGCTTCCACGCGGGCCTTGATGACCTTGCGATCCTCCTCGGTCATCCGCCCGCCTACAGGCTTGAGCTTCTGGAATGAACCCTTCTCACCTTCGCGCCACGAGCCAAACGCCCCGGCGTAGAAGGTGCGGCCCTCGTTCACATGCTCATAGACCACGTAGAAGCCGGTTTTCGTCCTGCCCTTGTCGCCCTCGGCACGGCAGCGCACACGCTTGCCGATGATCAACGGCATGTCAGGGTCCAAACCGCCGGCCTGCAGCTGAGCAAGCACGTCGTCGAGCAGTTCGTGACGATCAGCCATAGATCACCGCCCTTGTCCGGTCATGCCGGCCCTGACACTCGATGCAGCGAGTGCAGCCTCGTCCGACCAGAGCCAGACGACGCCCCTCGGGGATCTCTTCCCCGCAATCCTCGCAATCCTCTGCCACTGCCCCGCCTTGGGCAGGCTGGCGCGCCGCGATCTGCTGCTCCAGCTGGAGCAGCATTGCGTCGTTGGCCATATCCACAATGTCACTCATGGGTGCTGTCCTCCG
This sequence comes from Pseudomonas sp. DY-1, assembly GCF_003626975.1. NCBI lineage: Bacteria > Pseudomonadati > Pseudomonadota > Gammaproteobacteria > Pseudomonadales > Pseudomonadaceae > Pseudomonas > Pseudomonas sp. DY-1. Next base: position 3,462,811 of record NZ_CP032616.1, read on the forward strand.
CGTGCTTCTTGCGTACGGCGGCGCCCAGCTTGAACACGGCCTGCACCAGGCGCTCGGCGTATGCCTCGAACTTGGCCAGCTCGTCGACATCGATCCTGTCGTCGTTGTCCAGGCTCGCACTGAGGTGCATGGTCAGCTCACCCTCATTCCTCAGCATCTCACTGATGCCGCTCAGCAAGGCCTTGGGCGTGTCGGTCTCGCGCAGGTCAGAAATGTCGATACCGACCCAGCCAATCGGGTACAGGATCGATTCGATGATGCGACCGTCACGGGTCGCATCAAGGATCAGCTCCAGGTCGCGGATGTTCGGGGTGTGCGTGGTGTTGGTGAGGCTCAGCTTGTGATTGAAGGTGGTGGGGTTGATATCCCCATCAATGGCCGCGATGGCAGTGGCGCCACCGGGATAGTCGCGGGCCGCGTGATGCAGGGCCTGCGGAAGGGTCAGAATCGTTCGTTTGGCGCGCTCGGCATATCCGATCCGGGCTCGGGTCATGGCAGTTGCTCCCTAAGTCTGCCAGTGACCGCGCCGCACCTGATTGCTACAGTTGCGGCGTGGTCACCTACAGGTGGTCATGTGCAGATGGCGGCTCTGTGGTGGAAAGGCCATCTGCTCCCCAGTAGGCGAGGCGCTCGCTCCGCGAACGCCCCGCCGAAAAAGCCAGCTGCTCTGTGGTGGAGAGGCTGGCAACCCAGAGCCTCCGTGCTCTGGTTCGGGGAAGCGGGTCAGCTCGGCTTGGTGTACTTGGTGTGCTCGAAGCCGATCTGCCCCGCAACCCCACCCCCGGTGGTGACGAGGGCTAATCGACTATGCAGCTGTCGCCTGCTCTGTTCCTGATCCAGGAATAGGGAAGATTTCGGGAAGGTCAGGCCGAATCTCGTGGGGTAGAACGGCGCCACCCACAGCCCTGGATACTGCGGGGACTCGCTCGACCGGAACTCGGCCAGATCGAATCCACTTCCAGACGTGAGCCTGCTTCACTGTGCCGCCGCACCGGCGGGCCAGTTCAGACTGGTTGTTGTTGCAGATCTCCAAGATCCGCACCAGGGCAGGTGTCGAAGGTCCGGTGGTCTCCATTTCTAGCGTCTCTGTGGTGGTTGAGTCTCAAAATTACAACCTTAGCTATTGCAAGTCAACGCTTTGGCTTTTTGCCCCGCTACAACCAAGGGTTTAGGATTCATGGCATGGAAAAGCTAACCACCGACAACCTGGACTCTCTCGCTGCTCGCATGAAGCATGCGATGACTGAGCGCAAAATCACCCAAGAAGCGCTCGCTGAGCTAGCGGGTGTTTCGCAGAACACAATCCACAAGCTCACCACCGGGAAATCCCAAAGCACGCGAAAACTGGTCGAGATTGCCCAGGCTCTGGGCGTATCACCGACTTGGCTCAGTACCGGCGAAGCCACACTGGCCGCAGCTGTCGCTCCACGGGATGGCGGCCCCCTGATTCTTGAGCCACTTGTCCCCTGGGACGATTCGACGCCAATGGAAGAGGACGAAGTAGAGTTGCCTCTATACAAGGAAGTAGAGATTGCGGCCGGCGCAGGGCGCACGGCAGTACGACCAGTCGAAGGCAGGAAGCTGCGCTTCTCTTACGCCACGCTTCGATCCTCTGGAGTGGACCCCAAGACAGCCATATGCGCCCCGATAAAGGGCAACAGCATGGAGCCGCTAATTATGGATGGCTCCACTATTGGGATTGATACCGCAACCAAGAGCGTCATCGACAGCGAGATCTACGCCATCGAGCACGACGGAATGCTGCGCGTAAAGTTCCTCTATCGCCTACCCGGCGGAGGGCTCAGGCTGCGCAGCTTCAATAGGGAAGAGTACCCGGACGAGGAGTACACCCCAGGCCAGATCGAAGAGCAGAACCTGACGATCATTGGCTGGGTGTTCTGGTGGTCAACCGTCCGACATCGCCGAGCCCCAACCCTGGTCCGCTGAAAACAACCGACCCCGCAATTGCGGGGTTTTCTTTGCCTTCGCTATACCGCCCAGAACAATTTACAACCTTAGCTATTGAAGCGGAGTAACAACCAAAGCTATATTCTCCTCGTCTCTCCACCACAGAGCCGAGGTAAACCATGCACACCACCGCAACACTGCACGTCCACCCGGCGTGCGCCTCAAACCGCAAGCTGATCGAGCGCCTGCAGGCTGATACCGGCCTGCTCGTCGTCATCAATGGCGGCAAGCCCAAGCTGCAGAAGCGCGCTGCGCCTGTCACCTCCCACAACCCCTGGGGAGGTGATGCAGCATGAAACCCACCAGCGAAGAACTGATCCTGCAGGTCGTCAGCACCTGCATCTTGATCGGCACCCAAGGTAATTGGATTCCCCAGCTATCGCTGATGCCGACCTACCATTCACTGAGCGTTTACATCTATCCGCAGGGATACTTCGACCTGCCAGAAGTGGAGCAGGAGCGGATTGAAACGGCTCGCTTCAGCGCTTACTACACTGGCCGTGGCAGCGACCTACAGGGCGAAGCCAAGCAAGAAAACGGGCGACAGCAGCTGATAGACCTGCTCGCCTGGCTGCAGGACTTCCTCTCCCTCACCGGGGAGGACGCAGCATGAGCCGCTTCTCCCTCAGCGATCAGGATCTGGTGCGCCTTGCTGGCCAGCTCAGCCTCAACGGCACCTTCAACCACAACGCCCGGTCTGCCTACAGCGACCAGGTGCTGCCCTTCAAGCTGAAGGTGGAACAAGGCGGCGCTATCGTCTCCGCCACCGTCCTGGTGGGCGGTGAACGCCACACCCTCAGCCTTGAAGCGGCTGACCGCACCAAGCACCACACCCTGGCCGACTTCATCGACGCTATCGCCAACGGCACCGTGGACAGTGCCGAGCCGGCCCCGCCCCGCATCATGCGGCAGGTCGACGAACCCGAGCCGCTGATCACCTCCGAGCAAGCCGAGCAGTTGCACCACCTAGTCCGCTACGGCGGGGCCATGGATCTGGAGGTGGGTCTGGAACACCCCATCCGCGTGGCCCTCCACCGCACTTACAACTCCCCAGGCTTGACCGCCATCCTCTCGCTCGGCTGGAGCAAGCCGCGCACCTCCTGCTTCACGATTCGGGGTCACCACACCGAACTGTACAAGCGTGTCATGCAGTCCGCTGAGCACCTGGCGTCCGCCGGGCGCCCGCAGACCAAGGCAGCGTGAGGTGACTGCCATGGCGAACACGCTCAAGTACACAGCTGAACGCCTCGGCATCGGCCATCGCAAGCTGATGGAAAGGATGCGAGAGAAAGGACTGCTCACTCCCCACAACCTGCCTGCCCACCCAGACCGCGACAAAGAGTTCCTTGTCACGCGGGAAAGCAAGTGGTTCGACCCAAAACACGGCCATCAGTACCCGCGCACCACCCGCGTAACCGATGCCGGCATCCCCTGGCTAGCACAGCAACTCGGCATCGAGCGACCGATGCCAGCACTCAAGCCGGACCCACGCGATGCCGCGTGATTCCGGCCCCTGGCCGCGCCACTACGCAGCTCACATCGTGAGCCTGCCCACCCTGGCCGAACGCCGTGCGGCGTTCGACAAGGTGCCGAAGGAGTGGCGCGAGCTGGTGAAGAAGCAAGTGGAGATCGCCTGGAACCATCCAAGTAGGAAAGAACCCCATGGACAGCAAACTGATCGATGAAACCCTGCTCCAGGTGCTGCAGCTACCCGAGGCCAAGAGAACCCCGGAGCGCATCCTGAGCCACCTGACCCTCGCAGCCACGGCCGCAGATGCCAAGCTGCACGGCGCCTCCCCGCTCCAGCTGGAGCACATGAAGCTCGCCGCCGCTGTCGGCCATCTGGCCGGCGAACTGGGCGAAGGCTTCACCTACCGCACCAACTTGCGCCTCGGCCCGGACCTGGAAGGCCTGGAGCTGTGCGCAACCATCGAAGCACGCACCGTCGGCGCCGAGGGCCCCCGCTGGGTCGCCTTCGGAGGATCGGCCGAGCGCGTGCTGGCAACCCTTCGCCGCGACATGGAGCAGCACGGCAAGACCATCGAACAGCGCTCCCCTCGCCGCAGACGCAACGACAATCCGTTGCGCCATCTGCCGAGGGAGCGCCGCGCATGAGCCCTCAACACGACAACCAGCAGCGCCTCAACCTCCTCGCCCAGCCCCGCCCCATGACGGTGGACATGCTCTTTCGCATGTTCGGGACGGTGCTGATCCCGCTGGAGGACGTGCGCACAAGGATGTTCCGCAACCTCAACGAGAAACGCTTTCGCGCCATCGTCGGCACCCATCGCCTGCCCATCCCCGTCACCACCGTGGATGCCAGCACCAAGGCGCCGCCGTACTTCGATATCCACCACCTCGCCGCGTACATCGAACAGCGCGCCAACCTCGCCGACGAGGACTTGGTGCGCACGCTGAACCGCTCGGAAGTGCCGGAACTGGAAGCCGAGGAAGACTGATCCACCCACCGCTGCCACCACCAGCGGAACACCACACCAAGGAGCACACCATGGAACTGACCACCGAACAGATCTACGCCCTTGCCGTAATCCTGCTCGTGATGACCGCTCTGATCGCGGCTGCCTACTGCACCGGCCTGAAGACGGGCAAAAGCGCTGGGTTCGAGCAAGGCCGAACCACCGCAACCAAATACTGGAAACCCTTCTGCCGCAACCTCCGCAAGGACCTGCTCAATGTCGAGGCTCAGCTGGACAGCCGCAATCGTGAGGCGCGAGCCCTACGCCTCAACATCGAACAGGAGACCTCAGACCACAAGGCGGTCGAGCGCGCCCTGCGCGAGGAGCTGACCGAGGCCCGCGCCTACGCCCTGACCTGGGACGACCAGCAGACGCTGATCAAGGCCACCCGCCAGCTCGGCCTCGCTGCCCAGCAGTTCGCCCGCTCCGGCAGCAGCAAGAACAATAGCGCGGCCATCCACCGTGACGCCCTGTCGGCCTTGGCAGCCAAAGTGCAGGCCGCCATCGACAGCGGCCACGTCCACCCGGACACCGAGCTGATCGAGTGGCTGGACCGCGAGGCTACGGTCTACGGGCACGGCGAGGAGTACGTGCAGATGCACTTCCAGCTTGCAGCAGATCCGACCGGCTATAGCCACATCCGCGACGTGCTCAAGCTGGCCAAGCAGCAGAGCGAGGAGATCGAGCAGAACCACGCCGCCATCCTGCAGGAGGCCGCAGCATGACCTGGATTCTCACCCGCAGCGGCAAGCGCTTCGACCTGCTAGAGCCCAAAGCCAAGATGGTCGACCCCGCCGACATCGCCTACAGCCTTGGCCAGCTCTGCCGCTTCAACGGCCACACCGCCAAGCACTACAGCGTTGCCCAGCACTCGTACATCGTCGCGGACCTGGTGCCGGCCGAATACCAGCTGCAGGCCCTGCTCCACGATGCGGCCGAGGCCTACGTCGGCGACATGGCCAGCCCGCTGAAGAAGATGCTGCCGGAGTTCCGCCAGATCGAGCTGCGGATCTGGCACGCCATCTGCGCCCACTTCCACATCGAGCCCGAGCTGCCAGCCTGCGTCCACGACGCCGACCTGATCGCCCTGGCCACCGAGCGCCGCGACCTGATGCCTGCCCACCGTGACGCGTGGGAATGCCTCGCCGGCACCCAGCCCATCGCAGCCCGGATCACGCCGTGGAGCGCGGCCGAGGCGACGATCCACTACCACAACCGGCTCCATGAGTTGTTGAACACCACTCACCGGCGGAGGGCTGCCGCATGACCCTCGCCACCCACTGCACCCAAGCCCCGGCCGCGCGAAAGCGCGGCGGCGGCCTCGCTCACATGCCCCAGGATTGCGCTGTGGCCACCGGCCGCCAGCAGATGCCCGAGGGTGGCGAGATAAACAGCCTCTGCCGCGCAGCGGCAGGCATCATCCCTACCCTATCCAGCGCCCGCGCAAGGGTCGGACACCCCACAACAGGCGTGCGCCGTGCCGCGCAAATGGGGACAACGCTCCGCTCCCCTTTTCGCCCGCACGCGCAGCTTGTTGAGGGGTATGCGCACCCTGCCTGTACGCAGAAAACCCCGAGATCAAGGGTGATGAGCCGCCCACACCTTATCGCCAACCGTAGTGCTATAGCGCTCCAGGGCCGCCTGCATGTCGAGAACGGCCTGATCGCAAACCTCAGCCAAGTTTTTTGCACCTTCAGCAACTGTCGGAATGCCGGCGAGGTGGCGCTCCACCTCCTCAATCAGAAGACTCATGCGGCGCTTGTGCTCAATCCAGTGATCTGCAAACCCAAGGTCGGCAAAGGACGGGTAGGCGAACTTGCAGACCTCAGCGTAAGCGTCCTTCAGACGCCCAAAGTAAAGTCGCACGTTGTGATGGTTTGCAGCATCGGCCTCCAAGCAACCCGCAATCGCATGGACAGCATGACTGGCGTAAGCGGACATGTTGAAAGCTTTAAACATGTAGTGGTACTCCCGGCGCTGCCGCTCTCGCTCATTACCTCTACCCTGTCGGTGACTGATCCAAATAGCCGCCAGGATTGCCCCGATGCTCCCAAAGGCTTGAACCCAAGCCGCCACATCATTGGGCAACCAGCCATGGCGAACCCAGTAGGCCACGGATCCCACCAGCAGCCACATGCAGGCCGCTCCAAACATCAGCCACCACAACGCTCCCAGACTGCGCTCGCGAAGCTCAGAACCCCTCATGCAATCAAACCTCTCCTTGTAAAGGAGTTGAGCTTGCCGGTTGTCGCATGCCACGTCCACGGGGGTGCTGCATGAGCGCCTTCCAGCCCCACCTCCACGCCCTCGCCAGCCAGCAGGCACTCCCTTTCGTCCATGAGCTGTACGTTGACCTCTTCGCAGGGGCCGGCGGTGCCAGCAGCGGGGGTGCACGGGTCTACCGTGACCCGGACATCGCCATCAACCACAACCCCATTGCCATTGCAGTCCACCGGGCGAACCACCCCAATACCCGGCACTACATCACCGACGTGTTCGAGGTCGACCCGCTGGAAGCCACTGGCGGGCAACCCGTCGGCATCCTCTGGGCATCTCCGGACTGCCGCCACTTCAGCAAGGCCAAAGGCGCCGCACCCCGCAGCCGCCGAGTCCGTTCGCTGGCGTGGGTGGTCGTGCGCTGGGTGCATGCCACCAAGCCGCGTCTGTTCTTCCTGGAGAATGTCGAGGAGTTCCAGGACTGGGGCCCGCTGGACGACAACGGCAAGCCGATCAAGGCGCTGGCCGGCCGCACCTTCAAGGCCTTCATCGCCTGCCTGTCCACCGGCATCGACCCGAACCACCCGGACCTGCCCGAGATCCTTGAAGCTATCGGACAGTGGGTGCCCGAGGCCGCACTGGTACGAGGCCTGGGCGCAAACGTGGAGTGGCGTGAGCGCCGGGCGTCCAATGCCGGTGCCCCGACCATCCGCAAGCGCCTCTTCATGGTCGGCCGCACCGATGGACGCCCGATCATCTGGACCCAGCCGAAGCGCCACGAGAAGCCGAAGAAGGGCCAGCTGCCATGGCGGCCAGCGGCCGAGTGCATCGACTTCAGCGATCTGGGCAAGTCGATCATCGACGAGCGCCTGGTGGCCAACACCAACCGTCGCGTGGCCAAGGGCTTCTGGCGGCATACCGTCATGAGCGACAACCCGTTCTTTATCCCGCTCAGCGACCAGTCGCTGGCCGCCGCGAACCTGACCGAGTTCGCCAACGCCAGCAATCAACGCACCTTCAACGCCCTGGAACCACTCCGCACCCAGGTCGCCCAGGTGAAGGGCGGGCACTTCGCCCTGTCGGCAGCCCACCTCACCCACCTGACGCACCACGGGGACCGCAGCGGCTATCCAGTGACCGAGCCGACCCGCACCATCACCGGGGCGAACCGGGGCGAGCAGGCCCTGGTAACGGCCGCCATGGTCACCCTGCGCAAGGGTTCCGTCGGCACTGCCCTGCCCCAGCCGCTGAACGCCATCACCACCAACTCGGGGCATCACGCACTCGCTGCGTGCCACTTCGAGCAGGCCAACGGGGGCTTCTACAACGGAGACGGCCGGTCGGCCAACGACCCGACCAGCACCATCTGCGGGAAGAGCAACCAGCGCCTGGCCAGCGCCTACCTGGTGAAGTACTTCAGCACCGGAGGCAACACCCGGGCGCTGACGGAACCGACCAGCACCGCCACGACCAAGGATCGGATGGCCCTAGTGACTGTGGTCCAGGTGCCGGCGCTGAACCTGCCGCCGGAGCTGCTGGAGAAAGCCAGGAAGTGCGCCGCCTTCCTGCACAAGTACCTGCCGGAGCACTTCCCCCAGCTGGTCGACCTGGTGCTGCTGGGCGACTACGTGCTGGTGGACTTCACCCTGCGCATGCTCAAGCCGCAGGAGCTGAAGCTCGCTCAGGGCTTCGACTCGGACTACATCATCGACCGAGGACTGTTCGAGGACCCGGAGACCGGTGCCTTGGAGTGGAAGGAGATCAAGGTCACCGACCAGATCAAGCTGATCGGAAACAGCGTCTGCCCGGACGAAGCCGAAGACCTCATTGCCGCCAACGCGGCCGACATCATCGACCTGTATCAGAGGATGGCCGCATGACTGCAACCGCCGAAGAACTGGGCGCGTATCCGGTGGACAAGGTGCTGGAGGCCAAGCTGGCCGAGCTGGTCGGCACCACTCAGAAGGCCCTGGAGCGCAAGCGCGAACGCAAGATCATCCCCGAAGGCGTCTGGCGGAAGCTGGACGGCCGCATCATCTACAGCATCAGCAGGTACAACGCATGGCTAGAAGGCCTCTGGATCTCCCCGCCGGCATCGAACTCGTCGGAGAGCGAATCCGCATCCGCTTCAACTGGAAGAAGGTCCGCCGCTGCGAAACCCTCCCCTACCCCCAGACGCCCAAGGGGATCGCAGCGGCAGCTGGTCTACGTGATCAAGTAGTCCAGCTGGAGCGGATGGGGATGCTCACGGACGAGAAGTACCTGGAGCTGTTCCCCAACACCAGCTATGTGCTCCACCAGCTGGTGCCTACGTTTGGCGAGTTCTCCCAGCTCTGGCTCAACAGCCGCGAGCTGGTGAAGAACACCCGCAACAACTATCGCCGGGCGCTCAACAGCTACTGGATGCCGAAGCTGGCCACCGTGCCTATGCCCGACATCAGCTCGCTGATGCTGCGCAAGATCGTCCAGGACATCGACTGGCCGTCGACGACAGACCGGCGCTTCGCGGTGAACACGCTCAGCGGGATTTGCAAGGCGGCGCTGGCCGATGGGGTTATCGGGCACAACCCGGCTAACGCCATTCCGAAGGTGAAGGTGCAGAAAAAGGAGATCGATCCTTACAGCCAGGCCGAAGCCGACCAGGTAATTGCCCATCTGTACGCCACCCTGAAGGGGAAGCTGCGGATCTACGCGACCTATTTCGAGCTGGCCTTTTGGACAGGCATGCGGCCGTGCGAAATGATGGCGTTGCGCTGGGATGCGGTGGATCTGGAGAGGAGGCGGCTGCGGGTGAGCCGGGTGATGGTGGACGGCGAGATCCACGAGCGGGTGAAAACCAAGTACGCGCGGGATGTGCTGTTGAACGACCGGGCGATGAATGCCCTGGAGGAGGCGCGACGGTTGAAGGTGGAGGGTGGATCGCCCTTCGTCTTCCCGCCGGCGGATGGAAGGAGCGAGTTCATCCGGTCGGAGAACACGCCGAAGGAACACTTGAACACCGGACTTAAGGCCCTAGGTATTCGGCGTCGGCGCCAGTACGCCGCGCGCCACACGTACGCCACTATCTGCTTGATGGCCGGGATGACTCCGGCGTTTGTGGCGAAGCAACTCGGACATAGCGTCCAGGTGCTGCTCGATACGTATGCGCGCTGGATCGACTCGGATTCGGACTTTCTCGAACTGGAAAAACTCAAGGCTTGAAGGTACGGGGCGCATGAGCGCCTCACCTTCCAGGCTATGACATGCGCTTGTTTACGTAGCCGGTCATGGCGCTTGAGAGCAACGCGGCTCCAAGGAGCGTCTGAAGCTTGTCCAGCTTCTCCGGAGACAGCCACTGACATTGCGCTGGCAGGATCATGTGGAGCACAAAAACCGCCACCCCAAGCATGGTGCACCCCAATATGCCCCAAAGCAGGATGATCGCGGCGAGGTTTGCATGATCTCGGAATTTTTGGTGGCGGCCGTGTTCCTGCTTCTTACCATCCTTGTCGAGATCGTCGTTCGCCTCAAATGCAACGGCCTCGCTACGAGCGAGGCCGTCAGAGTATTGAGAGTTATCCGGCTCAAATGCAGCCATGCCGAACCCTATAGCGAAGAGTGGGTAGGCTGCGCCAGGAGATGGCGGTAAAAGTTCTCAATCAGATCATTGGAGATCGTCGAGTTCTGCCCGAACCGCTCCCACGTGATCGACCAAGGAGTCCCTGGCTTGTGCGTGGCAGCGGAAAGAACCACTGCATCGTGAGGACCGTAGGTGTTTACGACGTGGTCCATGACGGCACGTTCTGCATCCGAGAAATGATGGGGACGAGCACCAGCCACCATTGTCACGGGAGCACTCTTAAAACCGCGAACCGAGTTGTATACCGAGCGGATGACGGGACCATAGCGCCATGCTTCGACGGTTTCCTCAAGCAGAGGCACGCCATGGCGCCCAAGCATGACACCGTGAGCAATGTAGACCAGCTTGATGAGCTGCATCGGTGTTACAGCCGGGTCGCGAGTCTCTTGGCAGCGGCTCAGGATGTACTGCGCTGCCGCCAATGATTTAACGAAGCTCATTGCACCTCCTCACTACCAAAACGTTGTACAAAATGGCGCTGGATTCTGCACCACCCTAGCTTTCTGTCAAGCACTTTTCCTGCTAATTATACTGTATACGCATACAGCACTCAAGAAGACTGTCTTTTACACACTAGCATCTAATCGGTAAGCTTCGCGTCCACGTTTGCTGTGGCCGTCCTACCCGAGCACGTCTGTTTATAGATGTTCAAGATGGCTATCAAGGTACAGATTTGGTACAGTGCGCGCCCTCAGCAGTGCTAAGCACCTGATCTGCAAACGAAATTATTAGCGGTTGCGGCCTACCAAAAGTAAGCCCCGACCACTCATGAAAAGCCGGCCACAAGCCGGCTTTTTTATTGCCTGGGAAAAAGGCCGTTCAACTCCCTCACGCAGTTTCTTCTCTAGGGAACTCAACCCCGACGTCGAAACGACAGTTTCAAGGGTGGCAGCGCCATCTTCAGGATGTAGCCCCAGAGGCCGAACACCAACGGCCCACCGGCCAGCGAAAGCGCACGCGTGGCGAGCGTTGCGCCCTCCTCCATTGCGCCGCTGATGAGGACCAGTCCCAACCCCAGCAGCGCCATCATGAACAGGAGTCTGGCGAGGTAGACCTTGACGGTCAGCAGCATCCAGACCCACTTCATGCGCCGCCGTCGGACTGGGGCCTTGCTTGCTTCCGGTACGTCCATCACCGCCTCACATCCCTGCCGAACGCGACATACCGGCGAAGTGCCGCCCGCCTGGCCACGCAAACCTGACGGAATGCTCGGGTTAGAATGCCGCCCCCGCTCATTCCAGAACCGCCCCGCCATGAACCTCGACGCTATCGCCACCCTCGAACAGCAACTGACCGCCGCCCTGGAGAATCCGCCGGACGAGATCCGCCGCGTCTTCCACGGCCGTGGACGGCGCTGGGTGGGGTTGGAGCATGTCACGGTCGACTGGCTACAGGGGATCGTGCTGGTGTCGTTGTTTCGCGAGGTGGGCGAAGACGAACTCGCTGCGCTGCGGGCCATGTTGCTCGGTCTCACCCGGTCGCCAGCCTGGCAACGCAGCGGCGCCCGAACGCTGCTGATGCAGCATCGCTACCTGCTGGAAAGCACCGTGGAGCTGCTGTGGGGCGAGGCGGTGGATGAGTGCGTGGTCAGCGAAGCGGGTCTGCGCTTCAAGCTGGACCTGGGCAAGAAGCAGAACAATGGTCTGTTCCTCGACATGCGCTACGGCCGTGACTGGGTCCGTGCCAACGCTCGGGGCAAGCGGGTGCTGAACCTCTTCGCTTACACCTGCGGCTTCTCGGTGGCGGCCATCGAGGGTGGTGCCGAGCATGTGGTCAATCTCGATATGGCCAGCTCGGCCCTCAGCCGCGGGCGGGATAATCACCGGCTCAATGGACATGACCTCGGTCGCGTGAGCTTCCTCGGTCATGAGCTGTTCAAGTCCTGGGGCAAGGTGAAGAAAACCGGGCCTTACGACCTGGTGATCATCGACCCGCCGTCCTTCCAGAAAGGCAGCTTCGCCCTGACCCGCGACTACCAGAAGATCCTGCGCCGCCTGCCAGAACTGCTGACCGAGAACGGGGTAGTGCTGGCCTGCGTGAATGATCCGGCCATCGGGCCGGATTTCCTCATCCAGGGGATGGCGGCGGAAGCGCCGGAACTGCGGTTTGTGGAGCGGCTGCAGAATCCACCGGAGTTCGAGGATATCGATGCGGATGCGGGGTTGAAGGCGTTGGTGTTTCAGCGGGGGTAATTGCTGGGGCCAAACGGGGCTCCGCCTCCCTCTCCCCCGGCCCCCGCTCTGCGCCCCGGCCTGATCGCTTCGCGCTCCGGCGTTCATCGGCACCGGAAGCAATGCTTCCGAGAGCGTGCCTCTTCACCCCTGAAGAGGAGAGGGGTGACTCGAGCCGGCGTGGCCCTGCCCAAGGCACACTCCCTGTAAGGGTGAATTCATTCGCGAAGCAGGACGCAGTCCTGCCATGACACGTGGCCCAATACCGAATGGGGGCTTCGCAGCCCTCACCCCAACCCTCTCCCGGAGGGAGAGGGGGCTGTCCGTGCCACGGAACGTGCAACCTGTAGGGGCGGCAGGACGCAGGCCTGCCCACGTGAACAGGCGCTAGAACGGCACCGTCAGCTTCAGCCAATAGGCATCGCCTTCCGCGCGGTTGCGCACCTGCATCTCCTGTTCCCACTTGGCGGTGAGGAACCAGCCATCCTTGTTGCTGTACATGATCGATGGGCCGATTGAGAAGGCACGGCCCTTGTTGTCATCGATGCGCTCGCCATCCTGGCGGTCGTCAGTGGTCTGGCGATAGTAGTAGCCGCCCACGCCGAGTACCCAGCCATTGCCCATGCCCCAGCCAACGGAATAGTCGAAGTGGAATTCCTGGCCGGAGCGGTAGTCGGTGGCAGGGTTTTCCCGATTGAAGTCGTACATCAGTTTCACACTTGCGTTGAGCCCGGCGGGGTCGACATATGAAATCGCCCATACCGGCTCGACGGTCCAGTAGTTACGTCCGATGTTGGCCAGGTCCCCGCGGTCGTACTCACCTGTGGGTGCGATGAAGTCGAGGGCGAAGATGCTGTGCAATTTGTCGCTGTGGTGAAAGCCGAGGGCGGGGCCGAAGATGATGTCGCCAAGGCCCTTCTTGTGCTGGGACTGGCCATTCACATCCACCTTGAGGTCGACGAAGGGCACCAGCGCGGCGAAGGCCAGGTTGCCGCCGAACAGCTGCTGCTCGCTCACCCAGATCAGGCGCGGCGCGACGACGTTGGCGCGCACGCGGAAATCCACCGGCAGGCTGCGGCCATCGTTACCGCGCAGGGTGTCGGCTTCGTAATGAGTGGAGAACACCTGGCCGTAAAAGCCCGGTGGCGGCATGGCGCCGGACATGTAGTTTTCGGCGCCCATAGGATAGGTGGAGCCTCCACCTTCGGTGGCATGGGCGACGTGGCCGAAGGTGGCAAGGATGCAGCAGGAAAGGACACGCAGTTTGGCGCTCATCAGCAATACCTTCTTGTTTTTATGGGCGTGAGCCGCCGTCCGCGCACAAGGCGCGGAGCGACGGATAAAGCGGAGTCAGATGCGCTTGAACAGGGCTGAGCGGGTGCTCTCGCCGGCGCCATCGGCGGCAGTCAGGAAGCGCTCCATGAATATGTCGCGCTCGAACAACCGTCCCTGCATCAGCGCGGTGATGGCTGCGTCGATCATCGGCGGCGGCCCACAGAGGTAAGCCTTGTTGCCGGTGAAGCGGCCGTCGAAATGCTTCTTCGCCGCGTCATGCACGTAACCGCGGAAGCCGGTCCAATCAGTGTCTTCCGCCGCCTGACTGAGGGACGGTACGTAAGTGAAGTTCTCGTGCTCTTCGGCAAGGCGCTCGAAGAGTTCACGGTTGTAGAGTTCGGCACGGGTACGGGCGCCCTGGAACAGCGTCATGCGCCGTGTGTCCCCCTGCTCCAGCAAATCGAGAATCATCGATTGCGGGCTGGACAGCCCCGAGCCACCGGCGATGAAGATCAGGTCGCCGGCCTGGGACCCGCGCACGAAGAACTGGCCATAGGGGCCGGAGAGTTCGAGCGCATCACCCACCTTCAGGCCGTCATGGATGAAGCCGGTTGCCTGGCCACCCTCCACCAGGCGGACGTGCAGTTCCACCTCGTCGGCACGGCTCGGCGGGTTGGCCAGCGAGAAGGCGCGGGTGCCGTCGATACCCGGAATCTGCAGGTTGATGTACTGCCCGGCCTGGAACGCCATGGGACGGTCCAGCTTCAGGCGCAAGCCCTTGATGGTAGGCGAGAGGTCGTCCAGCGCGATCACCGTCGCGCGGTAATCCTGCACGGCGTGGCCGGCGAAATCCGGGTCGACGTCGATGTCAGCCTCGATCACCAGGTCACTTTGCGGAATCGCGCAGCAGGCCAACACCTTGCCCTCGTCGCGTTCCATGTCCATCAGGGCGAAGGGCGACGCGGCGCCAACATCCACTTCGCCTTCCAGCACCTGCAGCTTGCAGGTGGCGCAGGTGCCATGGCCACAGGCGAAAGGCAGCCAGACGCCCTGGCGCAGGGCGGCCTGGAGGATGGTCTGGCCTTCCTCGACTTCGATTTGCTCGCCGGTGGGTTCGATAGTGACCTGATAACTCATGGCGACCTCCTCAGTTGAAGCTGCCGTTGAGGCCATCCAGGCCAGGGGTGAAAAGACGCAGCAAGCTCTTGTGGCCAATGCCATTGGCGGCCAGCCCAGTCGTCAGGTCGGGTTGGAACTCCGTGTCATCGAGACGCCAGCTGGCCTTGGCGAAGTCCACCTTCGCCGCATCCGGGTGCGCAGCGATGGCCGGCTTGACCACCTGCTCGATGAAGTCGGCGAAAGGCATGTCCGGCGGCAGCGGCAAGGTGAAAGGGGCGCAGAACATCAAGTGGCGTTCCCAGCAGAGATACACCAGTTGCAGGCCGTTGAAGTTTTCCTGGCGGTCCAGGGATTGCGCCGCATAGGCGCCGATGGCAGTCACGGGCATGACGCTGTCCTTCTTGTAATGGGGTGGAAGGCGGGCGCGCAGCACCCGCCACGGGACTCAACCGGCCTTGGGGAGGTCGGCGGGCTTGTCGCCCTGCCACTCTCGCCAGCGCTGGTGCTCCGGCGAGTCCTGGTAGTCGAAGTTGTCCTGGCCGAAGGCGATGTTGTAGTAGTCGCGCACCACCGCCTCGACATCTGCGCCGCCGCAGTTGCCCTGGAGAATCTGGTGCACCGGAAGCCAGGCCTGGACGTACTTCTCCGGCTCGTACTGGAAGATGTCGCAGCAGCCGTCGGAGCAGAAATGGAAGCGCTCGCCGCCATGCACGACACTGCGATGGCTTAGCGTCGTATCCGCATCCGGCTCGGTGAAGGCCAGCGGGATCTGGCAGATCTGGCAGAGCATCGGCAGCGTGTTGTTGTAGAAGCGTTCTCCGCGCGCCTGCATCTCGCGCCATTGCTCATAGCGCGGACGGTAGATGCGGTCGAAGGTGTCCGGGTACTTGGCCGAGAGCCAGCCCAGTTCCTCGTCCGTGGGAATCCAGGTGTGGAAGTTGGTGGCCTGGCTGTACTGGTAGAAGATCGACCAGGCCTGGTGGCTGATGTGCTCCTTGCCGATGGTGGTCTGCTCGACGTACTTCGGCGGGCGGATGCCGTAGCGTTCCAGATCCTTGAACAGCGCGCCGCCGGCCTGTTCGTAGTACACCTCCCAGGCCTCGGCCCAGGACATGACTTTGTTCGGCAGCATGTAGTCCATCATCATCCCCACCAGCGTCAGCAGGCGGTAACCGCGCCAGAACCACTTGTCGATCCAGCGCTGGATGATCGGCACGTTGTCCTCGTGCTGCTCCAGCAGGAACTTGATCACTTCCAGGCCGAGGGTCATGTGCCGGGCCTCATCGGATTGCGCCGAGAAGCCGAAGGTGACGGTGGCCATGTCGCCGTTGTAGGCGGCACCGGACATGAAGGGCACGAACAGCAGGTTGGTCAGTACGTACTCGAACGAGAACGAGATGGCCGTGAGGAACTCGAACGGGCCAGCCGTGCGGGCGTCCTCGAAGAAGGACTTGGGCACCGAGAGGAACCACACCCGATCGTGCATGTGGGCGAAGTCATGCAGGCCGTTGAAGTGTTTGTTGTAGTGACTCATGGCGTGAATCTGGGTCTGCACGTGGCGCAGTTCGTCGATCGCCTGCATCTGGCAGGCAACCCGCGCCCCGGCCCCGCCGAAATGCCGGCCGACTCGGGCGAAGCCCTGGTAGGCCTGGTACTCCAGCGGAGTCACGCCGCAGAGGAACAGCTTCAGCGCATTGACGTAGCGCGCGTCGGACAGGTTGGTATGGCCATTGTTCTGGGAGAAGGCATCGAAGATCGCGTAGAGCTTCTTCTCCTTCTCGGCCTGGTACTTCCAGTAGGCGTCCATGGTCAGGCGGAAGGGGTCCTCCCACTTGTCCCAATCTGTGATCTTGATGCCCTCGAAGCGCTCATAGGGGTAGATATCGTCCTTGCTCTGGTAGCTCGGCTCCCAGGCCAGGTCGCGGGTCAGGCAGCGGTACTTGTCTTTCTGGTTCAGGCGTTTGGCGGCCATGGTGGCTCTCCCGATTCTTGTCGTTGTGCGCGGGTCAGTTCCAGTGCAGGGCGAAGCGGTCTTCGTCTTCCTCGACGTTGCCGCCGAGGGTGATGACGTCGATGAGCATTTCCTGCACGTCCCACTCGCGGCCGAGCTTTTCCTCCACCGTGGCGCGATTGATCTCCAGGCGCTGTTCGGCCTGGACACGGATCATGGCCGGCTGGTGCTGGATCTCGGCGTGGGGGTTGTCCTGGACGATGGCCTCGACGATGTAGCGGGCGTTGTCGTTGTCCTGGAAGGCGATGTAGACGAGGGAAGTCATTGCGCGGCTCCTACAAGGCCGATTTTCTTCAGGCGGGCGGCGAACTCGCCGGCCACGGTGTCGAGGGCGACGCTACCGGGGCCGATGTTTGCCAGCGGCGCCAGGGCTTCCAGGGCGCGGGCCTGCCACTGACCGATCCAGCCTTCGACGAGCTGGCGGTTATCAACGCTTTCGCTGGCGACTGTTTTCACCAAGGCATCGACCCAGCGCTGGGTCTCGGCGAACCAGAGGCGCATGAACTCGGTGAGCATCCCTACCTGGCCGGCACCCTGGGCGCAGAGCTGTTCATCGAACTTGTGGAACAGGAGCGGGTAAAGCAGGCCATCACTGACCAGGTTCTGCGCCAGGGTCAGCTCGAACCAGTCACGCACTACCATCGTGTCTTCCACGTAGCGACGCAGGCCCTGCCAGGCCGGATCCTGCATCCACTGCTGCTTGGCCTCGGCGAGCAGGTCGGTGCCACCGTCATCGAGCATCAGGCCGATGCGCGACAGGTACTGGGCGATACCGAGTCGGTCCATGGCCTGGAACATGTGCAGCTGGGTCAGGCTGGTGCCGAAACCGTCGGCGGCGATGCCGCTGTTGTTCATGTTGGCGCCGAGCTCCGCATGGCGCAGGGGCAGCAGCAGGCGGGCGATCTGATCGCGGCTGGCGGCATCCAGACCAGCCAGCAGGTTGCGCTTCTCGCAGAAGGCGTAATCGTGCTCGGCGTTCTCCTGCATCCTGGCGCGAGTCTGCACGTAGGCGCCGTAGTAGAACTGGCGTGGGTCGCTGACGGCGTACCAGTCAGCCATGCGAATGGCGGTGCGGGTGGCGTCGTTGAGCAGCTTGTCCGGCTGCCACAGTGGGCGGTAATGGAAGTTGGTGGCGGCCTCGATGTCGAAGCTGGCCTCCTGGTAGCGGCTGGCAGGCTTGTCGCCGAAACGCCGGCGGGTGTGGCTGAAGGTCTGGCGGATCGGCTCGGCCGTTGCCGTCTTGATCTCGATGCTCATGCAGGGCGTCCTGTACTTGTTGTTGTGGGGAGTCGGCGCGTCGTGGTCAGGCCATCAGTCGGCCTGATCGCGGCTCTCGCCGTAGCGCCACTTCTCCATGTCGGCGTCGATGGCTTCGGCCATCTCCGCATCCATGTGCTGAACCCGGTTCTGCTCGCAGAAGCTGGTGAAGGCTGCGCGTGGCAGAACCAGTTCGACGAAGAGGTCGGGATAGCCGATGGCGAAGTCGAACTCGACGAAGACGGCGTCGGGTTCGCTGCGCACCCGGACGTAACGCGGCAGTTGATCGAAGCGAGTCTGTTGCTGGCTCATGCAAGGCAACTCCATGGGCGGGTTGCCAGGGGCAGAGCAACGGCTGTGCCAGGGCCTTGAAAAACCCACAGAAATAAACACAAGGCATTGTTATTAATGGATTTTTTACGAGTTCTTCGAGAACAGGACGAATCGGGAACCACGGCTCTCGTCCGATGGCTTTTCACCATTTGCTCAATCGCCGGAGTGCCCTTGAGCAAATCACCAATCGACCTTCCCCCACGCGCACAGGCGATTGACTTTTCACCGGCTTTCAGGCCGCTTAGAAAAAGAGCACGGCCACACCTTGCGTCCTCCGGCCGTCCGGTCGAACCCTTTTAACCGCCTGCCTGAGCGGTGGTTCGCCGGCTTCCCCGTACAAGAACAATCTGGGGTGCAACACGATGAAAGTTGATTACAAGGCGTCGGAGCACAGCCCGACGCTGAAGGACCTGACCGACCGCATCCGCTTCCTCGACAACGAGGGCAAGATCTGGCTCGACGAGCAGCGCATGCTCCTGCTCCAGGCCGCCGCCATGGGCTCCTTCCGCCGCGAGCTGGTGGACATGCTCGGCGTCGAGCGCGCCAAGGGATTTTTCCTGCGCCTGGGTTATCAGTCCGGCCTGAAGGACGCCGAACTGGCGCGCAAGCTGCGCCCCGATGCCGACGCGGTGGAGATGTTCCTCACCGGCCCGCAGCTGCACTCGCTCAAGGGCATGGTCAAGGTCAACCCGCTGGAGATGAACATCGATATCGAGAACGGCCAGTTCTACGCCGACCTCGAATGGCAGAACTCCTACGAGGTGGAGAACTGCCGCGCCGAAGGCATGTCATCCGACCAGCCGGTGTGCTGGACCTTGCTCGGCTACGCCATCAGTTACTCGTCGTTCTTTCTCGGTCGCCAGGTGCTCTACAAGGAAGTCAGCTGCCGTGGCTGCGGCGACTCGCGCTGCCGCATCATCGGCAAGCCGGTGGAGGAATGGGAGGACGCCGAGGAGTTCATGCGCTACTTCCAGTGCGACCCCATCATCGAAGAACTCCAGGCCCTGCAAGTACAGGTGGCCAACATGCGCCAGCGCCTGCAGCAGGACGCCGGGCAGTTCTACGGCATCGGCAAGGCTCCGCTCTACCGCAGGGCTTGCACGCTGATCGACAAGGCTGCGCCAGGCAAGGCTTCGGTCCTGCTGCTGGGCGATACGGGAGTCGGCAAGGAGGTCATGGCGCGCAGCCTGCACTTGCGCAGCGAACGCGCCAGCGGCCCCTTCGTGGCCCTGAACTGCGCCGCGATCCCGCCGGACCTGATCGAGGCCGAGCTGTTCGGTGTCGAGCGTGGCGCCTATACCGGTGCCCAGCACTCGCGCATGGGCCGCTTCGAACGCGCCAATGGCGGCACCCTGTTCCTCGACGAAGTGGTGGAACTCACGCCGCGCGCCCAGGCCAGCCTGCTACGCGTGTTGCAGGAGGAGGAACTGGAACGGGTCGGCGACTCGCAAACTCGCAAGGTTGATGTGCGCGTGGTCGCCGCCACCCACGAGGACCTGGCCAAAGCAGTCAAGGATGGACGCTTCCGCGCCGACCTCTACTATCGGTTGAACGTCTATCCGGTGTTCATTCCGTCGCTGCGCGAGCGCAAGGAAGACATTCCGCTGCTGGTGGATCACTTTCTATCGCGGCTGCATACCGCCTACGGCAAGACCACCCTGGGACTTTCCGACCGGGCCCTGGAGGCCTGTATGCGCTATGACTGGCCAGGCAACATCCGCGAGCTGGAAAACCTGGTCGAGCGTGGCGTGATCACCACCGACGCCAATCAGAGCATCAGCGCGGATGCGCTCTTCCCGCACCTTTCTCACGAGGCCCATAGCATCGGCCTTTCCAGCGATGGTGAGCTGGTGGAAGCGACGCCGAGCGTCGAGCCGGATTGGGTTGAGCGCCTGATCGACAGCGGCGTCACCCTGGACACGGTCGAAGAGGCGCTGATGCAGGGGGCGATGAAGCGCGCCCAGAACAATGTCTCGGAAGCCGCACGCCTGCTCGGCATGACCCGCCCGGCCCTGGCCTACCGCTTGAAGAAGCTGCCGGCGGAAGACGCGATTGAGCAAATGAGCAAACGCCCGCGCCCGGGTTGACGACCTGATCAAGCCGGGTGCCTTGCGCACGGCATCCGGCTCTTTTTAATTTATTTGCAATCAAATACTTATCGACCATCACCAAACTGGCACCGCCCTTGCTCAAGGGTTCTGGCCCACAACAAAAACATGAGGCCCAACCGTGAGCAACAAACTGTCCAGCACCGAAAGCGTCCAGAAGTTCTTCCAGGAAGTGAGCGGCTTCAACAACGATCGGGGCAGCCCGCGCATGAAGCAACTGGTGAACCGCATCCTGGTCGACTCCATCAAGATCATCGAAGACCTGGAAGTCACCACCGAAGAGTTCTGGAAAGCGGTGGACTACTTCAACCGCATGGGCGCCCGCGGCGAAGCCGGCCTGCTGGTAGCCGGCCTTGGCCTGGAGCACTACCTGGACCTGCTGCTGGATGCCCAGGACGAGCAGGCCGGCCTGTCCGGCGGCACCCCGCGCACCATCGAAGGTCCGCTGTACGTGGCTGGCGCGCCGCTGTCCGAAGGCGAAACGCGCATGGACGACGGCACCGATGCCGGCACCGTGATGTTCCTCCAAGGGCAGGTGAAGGATGCCGAGGGCAAGCCGATTGCCGGCGCCGTGGTCGACCTGTGGCACGCCAACACCAAGGGCACCTACTCCTACTTCGACACCACCCAGTCGGACTACAACCTGCGTCGCCGCATCGTCACCGATGCCGATGGCCGCTACCGCGCCCGCAGCATCGTGCCGTCCGGCTACGGCTGCCCGCCGGATGGCGCCACCCAGGAAGTGCTGAACCACCTGGGCCGCCACGGCAATCGTCCGGCACACATCCACTTCTTCATCTCCGCACCGGGCCATCGCCACCTGACCACCCAGATCAACCTGTCGGGCGACGAATACCTGTGGGACGACTTCGCCTATGCCACCCGCGACGGGCTGGTGGGCGAGGTGCGCTTCGGCGAAAACCGCCATGGCGTGGTAGGTCGGGTTGCCGAAATCGACTTCGACTTCCAGCTGCAGAAGGCCCCTAGCCCGGAGCAGGAAGCCATCCGCGATCGCGTTCGCGCCGAAGGCTGAGTCGGGGGAGGCTGGTTCTCACGCTACTTGAGCCGGTCGTTATGGGCCGGCCTTGGGTGCCGAGCGGGTTTCCCTCACCCCCGGCCCCACTCCCACAGGCAGAAGGGTGACTCGCGCCGGGTACTCCCTGCCAATCCTTCAGGCGAGAACGATCGCCGATCGGCGTGGCATTCCCTACTCCATCCACTAGAGTTCCAGCAGCGCTTTCGCGTTTCCGCCCAAGGAGGGCTCCATGCGTCTGACCTGTGCCGCTGTTTCTCTGCTCCTGCTCGCCGGTTGCTCGTCCTACCGGGCCGAGCCGGAACACATCATCCCAGTCCCGGCCGACCGTTTGCTGGCGTTCCAGGACCCGGTAGAAGGCGGTGGACAGATCGTGGTGAACCGCGACATGGGCGGATTGGGCAGCGGCTGCTACATCGCCGTGCATGTGGATCGCCAGTTGGCGGCGCGCATCGGTATCGGCGAGGTTGCCAGCTTCCAGGTGCCGCCCGGTGATCGAATTGTCGGCATCGGCATCGACGAAACCGACGACACCCTCTGCTCCAAAGGTCGTCTGCGTCGAGAGAAGGCCGCCCATGTGGAGACCGGCCAAAGCGAGCATTTCCGCATCGTCAGCGACAACCGTGAAGGTTTCGCCCTGCTGGCGGACGATCCGAAAGCACAATGAAAGAGGCCGGAATCGGGGCTGTATAACCCGGTTCCGGCCTGACGCTAAAGCGTGGATCTCTGCCTTGTCACCTTCCGCAGTTACTGCCCGGGAAGGCTTGTGGAGTGGGCTTCCTTGCGCTTACCGCCCCCGCCCCATACGAGTTGTTGAAAGCATACTGCTACCGCGAAAACACGCGTCTCCACTTATCAGCGATTCGGCTCACTGGTCGGCGGCCAATCAGGCAGGAGACCGTTCGCCCGTCCTTTGCCACCGTTCATTCTCGAGAGTAACCTGCCGGCTTTTGCGCGCCTGCTCATGAGCCACCACGATTTCTTCCTCCTATTGGTCGCCGGCTTCGCGGCGGGGGGCATGAATGCCCTTGCCGGCGGCGGAACGTTTTTCTCCTTCCCCGCCCTGCTCGCGGCCGGCCTGCCCCCTGTCACCGCCAACGCTACCAACGCCGTGGCCCTGTGGCCCGCCAGCCTGGCCGCCAGCTGGGCGGCACGCGAACAACTGCGTCCGCTGGGTCGCTACGTGGTGCCGCTGGTGCTGGTGTCCCTTCTGGGCGGACTGGGCGGCGGCCTGCTGTTGCTGGCCGGTGGCGACGAGACATTCCGCCGGCTGATTCCCTGGCTGCTGCTGGCCGCCACCCTGTTGTTCGCTGCCAGTCCCTGGCTGAGCAGGCTGATCAACCGCCAGCACGCAGCCGGCGGGCTTCCGCCCCACGGCCTTGCCAGCCACCTGTCTCACAGCCTGGTTGCCATCTACGGCGGCTACTTCGGCGCCGGCATGGGCATCCTGCAACTGGCGGCCTTTTCCATCGAAGGCCATCCGCTGCTGCGCGCCAACGCGTTGAAGAACCTGCTGTCGAGCACTATCTACAGCGTGGCGGTGGTGACCTTCGTGGCGGCAGGCAGGGTCAGTTGGACCGAACTCGCCGTGCTGCTCGGTGCCGCCAGTTGTGGCGGTTATGCAGGCGGCGCGCTGGCCCGGCGGCTGCCGACCAGCTGGTTGCGCTGGCTGGTGATCGCCGTAGGGACGGGGATGACGGTGTATTACTTCTTCACCGCCTGAGTGTGGGAGCGAATTCATTCGCGAATAAATTCGCTCCCACTGGACGCCGAACCTCCCTTGGTGGGCTGAAGCCCACCCTACGGACTTCATCGAACGCGCTCTTGTAGGGGGGAATTCATTCGCCCCTACAGGTTCCTCACCAAGCCCCAGCAACCATCCGCCCCCTTCATTTGCCCGCAAGGTGCGCCTCTGCTAGTGTCGCGCCCGATTCGACTGCCGCGAGACAGCAACATGGCCCGCAAGAAAGCCTCCCCCGATTTCGAACAGTCCCTCGCCGAACTGCAGACCCTGGTGGAACGCCTGGAAAGTGGCGAGCTCTCGCTGGAGGACTCCCTCAGCGCCTTCGAGCAAGGCATCCGCCTGACCCGTGAATGCCAGTCCGCGCTGAACCAGGCCGAACAGAAGGTGCAGATCCTGCTGGAACGCGACGGCCAGCTGGAGGAAGCGCCCTTCGACGCGGACGAGCAAGCATGATTTCCGGCTACCAGACCCGCTGCCAGGAGAGAGTCGATGCAACCCTCGCCGAGCTGTTCATCGCTCCGCTCGCGCCGCTCGAACGTCTCTACCAGGCTATGCGCTACAGCGTGATGAACGGCGGCAAACGCGTGCGCCCGCTGCTGGTCTACGCAGCTTGCGAAGCCTTGGGCGGCGACGTGGCGCGGGCCGATGGTGCGGCCTGCGCGGTGGAGCTGATCCACGCCTATTCCCTGGTTCATGACGATCTGCCGGCGATGGACGACGACGACCTGCGTCGTGGCCAGCCCACCACCCATATCGCCTTCGACGAAGCCAGCGCCATTCTCGCCGGCGACGGTTTGCAGGCACTGGCCTTCGAAGTGCTGGCCGATGCCCAGCGCAACCCGCACGATGCTGAAACCCGCCTGGCGATGATCGCCAGCCTCGTCCAGGCCGCTGGTCCCGCCGGGATGGTTGGCGGCCAGGCCATCGATCTGGGTTCTGTAGGGCTGAAACTCGACCAGGCTGCATTGGAAACCATGCACCGTCACAAGACCGGTGCGCTGATCGAAGCCAGCGTGCGCCTCGGTGCCCTGGCCAGTGGCCGTGCCGACCCTGCGACACTGGCAGCGCTGCGCATTTACTCCCGCGCAATCGGCCTGGCCTTCCAGGTGCAGGACGACATTCTCGACGTGGAAAGCGATACCGCCACCCTGGGCAAGACCCAGGGCAAGGACGAGGCCCACGACAAGCCCACCTACCCTGCCCTGCTCGGCCTCGACAATGCCAAGGCCTATGCCCTGGATTTGCGTGACCAGGCCCTGCGGGCCATCGCCTCGCTCGGTGACAGCGCCGAGCCGCTGCGCGCCCTGGCGCGCTATATCGTCGAACGGCGCAGCTGATCGCGCCGTCCGACATTAACCTCGGTTTTATCAGGCGACCGGCTCGGCTGCAGCGCCCTGTGGCGTGCGACCTGCTTCGAGCAGCCCCATGCGTACCAGTATCCAGGGCATCGCTGCCGCTACGAACATGCCCATCACCAGCCCGCGCAGCCCCTGCCAGAGTTGCGGGTCCAGCGGCCAGGCACCACCGGCCAGCTTCAGCGCTTTCTGCAGCACGATGAAACTCACCGCACCGATGCCTGCGGCCAGCAGGCGGCGCCAGACGGCAACCTCGGCGGAAAACGCCAACTGGCGATAGCCGCACAACACGCCGATGATCAGCCCCGCCAGCAGCGGCACATAGCTGGGCGCAACCCCAGGCCAGGTCTGCCAGGCGCCAAGGAACACCAGCAGGATCAGCGCCAGGTGCCAAAGCCCGTGGGCCTCGCGCCACCAGTTCCATTGCCGAACCTGCGCGAACAGCAGCAGGGTAGCAATGCCCAGCAGCGAGCCACCCAGCACGTCCTCCACATCATGAGCACCGAGGTAGAGCCGGCTGAAAATGATCCCCGTCACCACCCCGGCGCTGACCACCCAGGCCCAGGCGCGACGCAGCTCGAAGGCCAACCAGAACCAGATCACCACGGCGATCTGCGCGTGACCGCTAGGCAGGCCGAAGCTGTCGCCCACCTCATGGTCCATGCGCAGGGTCATGTCCGGACGCGGGTCCTGCCAGTAATCCTTGAGCCAGGCGTTGATCAGTGCGGTCACGGCCACCAGCACCAGCAGCCGCAAGAAGACCCCGCGGTTCCAGGCCCAATAGCCCAGCGGCAGGAAGAACAGGATGAACTTCTCGTAACCCAGCAGAGTAAAGAAGCGCATCACCGGGGTCAGCGTGTCGCTGCGTAGGGGCAGCACCCAGTCCAGGCTGTGCAGCAACTCGTTCATCGACGGTCCTTGTGGAGTAAATGGAGGCGCCACAGATACTGCAGGGCATCGGGCTGCCACAAGGGCCGATTCGGACATTCCATATCACCGGATCATCAGCCGCCATGAGTGGCGGGTATTCGTCGCGGCACAGTTGGCTGCGGCGATTGGCCCTCGCTGCCTAAGATCACTGGATTGCACGCCAAGGACCCTAGTCGTGACCACAGCCATCCAGTCCCTGCTGATCGCCAACCGTGGCGAAATCGCCATCCGCATCGCCCGCGCCGCCGCCGAACTGGGCATCCGCAGCGTCGCGGTGTACGCCGAGGACGATGACCAGTCCCTGCACCTGCGCAAGACCGACCTCGCAGTGCCGCTCGTGGGCCGCGGCGCAGCGGCCTACCTGGATGCCACTCAATTGGTGAAAGTGGCGCTCGAGAATGGCTGCGACGCCGTGCACCCCGGCTACGGATTCCTCAGCGAGAACGCCGATTTCGCCCGCCAGTGTGAAGCCGTCGGCATCCGTTTCATCGGGCCTTCGGCCGAGGCCCTGGAACTGTTCGGCGACAAGGCCCGCGCCCGTGAGTTGGCCGCGCGCTGCGGCCTTCCGCTGGCCACCGGAAGCAATCACGCCACTACCCAGGAAGAAGCCGGCGCGCTGCTGGAAAGCGGCCCGATCATGCTCAAGGCCCTGGCCGGTGGTGGCGGGCGCGGTATGCGCGCGGTACGCGACAAGGCGGAGCTGGCACAAGCCTTCGAGCGCTGCCAGTCCGAGGCCCGCGCCGCCTTCGGCAATGGCGACCTGTACGTCGAGCGACTGATCGAGAACGCCCGGCACATCGAAGTGCAGGTGCTGGGCGACGGCGAGCAGGTGACGCATTTGTGGGAGCGCGATTGCAGCCTGCAACGACGTCACCAGAAGGTGGTCGAGATCGCCCCTGCGCCCGACCTGGATGTGGACCTGCGCCAGCGCATCCTCGATGCGGCGCTGACCCTGGCCACCGCCGTGGGCTATCGCGGTATCGGCACATTCGAGTTCCTGGTGGACGCAGCCCGTGGCAATTTCGTGTTCATGGAAGCCAACCCGCGCGTCCAGGTCGAACACTGCATCACCGAGGCCATCACAGGCATCGACCTGGTCCAGGCGCAGATCCGTCTCGCCGCCGGCGCCAGCCTGGCCGAACTGGGCCTTCTTGCGCCCATTGCCTCACGCGGCTTCGCTGTCCAGTTGCGGATCAATCTGGAGAGCATGCAGGCCGACGGCAGTGCCCGCCCTGCTGGCGGACTGATCAGCGCCTTTGATCCACCCAGCGGCCCCGGCATCCGTGTCGACGGCTATGGCTACGCTGGTTACGCCACCAACCCCAGCTACGACTCGCTGCTGGCCAAGCTGATCATCCAGGGCGACGACCTGCCCGCCGCCCTGCGCCGCGCCTATCGCGCACTGTGTGAATTCCGCCTCGAGGGGGTGACGAGCAACATCCACTTCCTGCAAAACCTGCTATGTCGTGCAGAACTGGCAAATGGCGTCGACACCCGCTTCATCGAGCGGGAAATCGGTCAACTCCTGGCCCCGCAACAAGCTGCCCATCCACACCTGTTCGTCAGCGGCGCGAAAACCGCCAGCAATGGCCCGACCGGGCAACCCGACGCACCGGCCGGCTGTGTGCCGCTGAACGCGCCCAGCCAGGGTGTGCTGGTCAGCCTCGATGTGCAGGTGGGCGACGCCGTTGCCGCCGGGCAGGCGGTGGCGGTGCTGGAGGCGATGAAGATGGAGTTCGTGGTCAAGGCGGTCCAGGGCGGCATCGTCCGGGCACTGGCCGTGGCACCGGGCGACAGCCTGTTCGAAGGCGCTCCGCTGCTGTTCCTGGAACCTGCGGAAGTGGTCGGTGATGCGGTGCTGAGCGAGGAGAGCCTCGACCTTGCCCATATCCGCGCGGATCTTGCCGAAGTGCTGGAACGCCATGCAGTCACCACCGATGAACGTCGCCCGCAGGCCGTGGCCCGGCGGCGCAAGACCGGTCAGCGCACGACACGAGAGAACCTTGACGACCTGCTGGATGCAGGCAGCTTCATCGAGTACGGCGCATTGGCGCTGGCGGCCCAGCGTCGGCGACGGTCGCTGGAGGAGCTGATAGAGCAGAGCCCGGCCGACGGGCTGGTGGCTGGTATCGGCACGGTCAACGCCACCCGGTTCAGCAGCGAGGCCGCCCGTTGCATGACCATCGCCTACGACTACACAGTGTTCGCCGGTACGCAGGGGGTGATGAACCACAAGAAGACCGACCGCATGCTGGGCCTGGCCGAGCAATGGCGGCTGCCGCTGGTGCTGTTCGCGGAAGGCGGCGGTGGCCGGCCGGGGGATTCGGACTTCGTCGGTGTGGCGGGGCTGGACTGCCACACCTTCGTGGGCATGGCGCGACTGTCCGGCCTGGTGCCGTTGGTGGGTGTGGTTTCCGGCCGCTGCTTTGCCGGCAATGCTGCGCTGCTCGGTTGCTGCGATGTGATCATTGCGACAAAGAACGCCAGCATCGGCATGGCCGGCCCGGCCATGATCGAAGGCGGCGGCCTGGGCAGCTTCGCGCCGGAGGAAGTCGGCCCCAGCAGCGTCCAGGGCCCCAACGGGGTAATCGACGTGCTGGTGGAGGATGAGGCCGAAGCGGTTCGAGTAGCCCGGCAGTACCTGTCTTATTTCCAGGGCGACCTGGTCGACTGGCAATGCGCCGACCAGCGCCTGTTGCGCCAGGCCATTCCGGAGAATCGCCTGCGGGTCTACGACGTACGCGCACTGATTGAAACCCTGGCCGACCAGGACTCGGTACTGGAGCTGCGCCGACCGTTCGCGCCCGGCCTGATCACGGCCTTCATCCGCATCGAAGGCAAGGCGTTCGGCCTGCTGGCTAACAACCCGATGCATCTGGGCGGCGCCATCGACGCCCAGGCCGGCGACAAAGCCGCGCGTTTCATGCAGCTTTGCGATGCCTTCGACATCCCCATGCTCTCGCTATGCGACACCCCCGGCTTCATGGTCGGTCCGGAATCGGAGAAGCAGGCCACGGTGCGCCATGTCTCGCGCATGTTCGTCGCCGCTGCCGGGCTCTCGGTGCCCTACTTCACCGTAGTGCTGCGCAAGGGCTACGGCCTGGGCGCCCAAGCCATGGCGGCGGGCAGCTTCCATTCGCCAATCTTCACCATCGCCTGGCCCAGCGGCGAATTTGGCGCCATGGGCCTGGAAGGCGCAGTCCGTCTGGGCTACGCCAAGGAGCTGGCAGCCGTGGAAGACCCGACCGAGCGCCAACTGCTGTTCGACAAGATGGTTGCCAAGGCCTACCAGAACGGCAAGGCGATCAACATGGCCAGCTTCCTGGAGATCGACGCCGTGATCGACCCGCAGGAAACCCGCTCCTGGTTGCTGCGCGGGTTGAACGCCGCTCCCAGACCGGCGCCCCGCTCTGGCAAGAAACGCCCCTTCGTCGACACCTGGTAAGAAACGGAGCCTGTCATGCCGCCACTCGAACATCGCCTGCTGCCGGTCAATGGCATAATCCTGAGCCTTTACATGGCCGGCCCCGCCGCGGGACGACCGGTGTGGCTGCTGCATGGTTTCCCCGAATGCTGGTTCTCCTGGCGCCAGCAAATAACGCCGCTGGTGGAAGCCGGCTATCGGGTGCTGGTACCTGAAATGCGTGGCTATGGGGAGAGCAGTGCCCCTGAAGCGATCGAAGATTACGCACTGCTGACCCTTTGCGCAGACATCCAGGCCGCCATGGACAGCCTCGAGCAGACCGATGCCTGCGTGATCGGCCATGACTGGGGCGCGCCGGTGGCCTGGCACCTGGCGCTACTGGAGCCGCGCCGCATCCGTGCCATGGGCGCCATGTCGGTGCCCTTCGGTGGGCGTCCCAAGCGTCCGGCCATCGAGATCATGCGCGAGGCCAATGCCGGTCGCTTCAACTACATCCTCTACTTCCAGGAGCCTGGTGTGGCCGAGGCTGAACTGGATGCCGACCTCGACCGCAGTCTTCGCCTCCTGCTAAGCGACCTGGGCGACGCGGTGCTGCGCGACCGGCCCGCCGGCGCCGGCCTGCTGGATGGCCTCAGCGAGTCGCCCGCCCTCCCCGGCTGGTGCGATGCCGAGGAATTCGCCGTCTACCGCCGCACCCTGACCCGACAGGGCTTTCGCGGGCCGCTCAACTGGTACCGCAACTTCACCCGCAACTGGGAGCAGACCGAATTCCTGGCAAGCAGGCAGGTCGAGCAGCCCGCGCTGTTTCTCGTCGGCGACCTCGACCCGGTCGCACAACTGGAGGCTTACACGCTCAAGCGCATGGCCAGCCTGGTGCCGCGCCTGGAGCAGACCCGGTTACCCGATTGCGGCCACTGGTTACAGAACGAGCGCCCTGACCTGGTGAATCCGTTGCTGCTGGACTTCCTGTCCCGCCATTACCCGGCGTAGCAGATCGCACAGGCTGCTACGAACTGACTGACAGCGTGTTTGGGCAGTTACCAACGCATCAGGTAAACTTGCCCATCTTTTTTTTCCTATAACGATTCGCCTGATGCCCACGACGTTCCACGAGATTCCCCGCGAACGCCCCGTCACGCCCCTGCTCGACCGCGCGGCGACGCCGGATCAACTGCGCCGGCTTGGTGAGGCGGAGCTGGAAACCCTGGCCGACGAACTGCGCCAGTACCTGCTCTATACCGTCGGCAAGACCGGCGGACACTTCGGTGCCGGCCTGGGCGTGGTGGAACTGACCATCGCCCTGCACTACGTCTACGACACACCCGACGACCGGCTGGTCTGGGACGTGGGCCACCAGGCCTATCCGCACAAGATCCTCACCGGGCGCCGCGAGCAGATGGGCACCCTGCGCCAGAAGGACGGCGTCGCCGCCTTCCCACGCCGCGTGGAGAGCGAGTACGACACCTTCGGCGTCGGCCACTCCAGCACCTCCATCAGCGCCGCCCTGGGCATGGCTATCGCCGCCCGCATGCAGGGTTCAAACCGCAAGTCGATCGCCGTGATCGGCGACGGCGCGCTGACCGCAGGCATGGCCTTCGAGGCGCTCAACCATGCGTCGGATGTCCAGGCAGACATGCTGGTGATCCTCAACGACAACGACATGTCGATCTCGCGCAACGTCGGCGGCCTGTCGAACTACCTGGCGAAGATCCTCTCCAGCCGTACCTACGCCAGCATGCGCGAAGGCAGCAAGAAGGTGCTCTCGCGCCTGCCCGGCGCCTGGGAAATCGCTCGCCGCACCGAGGAATATGCCAAGGGCATGCTGGTTCCCGGCACCCTGTTCGAGGAGCTCGGCTGGAATTACATCGGCCCCATCGACGGCCATGACCTGCCCACCCTGGTTGCGACCCTGCGCAACATGCGCGACCTCAAGGGCCCGCAGTTCCTCCATGTGGTGACCAAGAAGGGCAAAGGCTTCGCCCCGGCGGAAGTCGACCCCATTGGCTACCACGCCATTACCAAGCTGGAGCCGATCAAGGCCCCGGCCGCACCGAAGAAACCTTCCGGCCCGAAATACTCCAGCGTGTTCGGCCAGTGGCTGTGCGACATGGCCGGGCAGGACCCGCGCCTGGTGGGCATCACCCCGGCGATGAAGGAAGGCTCCGACCTGGTGGCCTTCAGCGAGCGCTTCCCGGATCGTTACTTCGACGTGGCCATCGCCGAGCAGCACGCTGTGACCCTGGCGGCCGGCATGGCCTGCGACGGCGCCAAGCCGGTGGTGGCCATCTATTCCACCTTCCTCCAGCGCGGCTACGACCAGTTGATCCACGACGTGGCGGTGCAGAATCTCGATGTGCTGTTCGCCATCGACCGCGCCGGCCTGGTAGGTGAAGACGGCCCGACCCACGCGGGCAGCTTCGACCTCTCTTACCTGCGCTGCATCCCCGGCATGCTGGTGATGACGCCGAGTGACGAGAACGAACTGCGCCTGCTGCTGACCACCGGCTACCACTTCGAAGGCCCGGCAGCGGTGCGCTACCCGCGCGGCAGCGGCCCGAACGCACCGATCGATGCGACCCTGGCGCCGGTGGAAATCGGCAAGGGCGTGGTCCGTCGCAAGGGTTCGAAGGTCGCGATGCTGGTGTTCGGCGTGCAACTGGCCGACGCCCTGCAAGTGGCCGAAGGCCTCGATGCCACAGTGGTCGATATGCGTTTCGTCAAACCCCTGGACGAAGCGCTGGTGCGTGAACTGGCCGGTAGCCACGAACTGCTGGTGACTATCGAGGAGAACAGCGTGATGGGTGGCGCTGGCGCCGCCGTCAGTGAGTTCCTCGCCCGCGAGAACCTGCTCAAGCCGGTGCTGCACCTGGGGCTGCCCGACTACTACGTCGAACACGCCAAACCGGCGGAAATGCTCGCCGAGTGCGGGCTGGATGCGGCGGGTATCGAGGCGTCGGTGCGCGCTCGCCTGGCGTTGCTGGGGCTCTGATCGTCACCTGAAACTGTGGGGGCGATTCATTCGCGAATGAATGCGCTCCCACAAGCAATCCATGGTCCGGATGCAATCCGGGAGTGGCGTACAAGTCTTCCCGGATATCACTGGGTTACACGCCTGTAGAGTGCGCCGCGCGCACCAAGCCTCCGTCGGTGCACATGGCACCCTACCTTGCAGTCTCCAGCAAGCGGCACAGCTTCCTGGTCGCCTCCAGCATCTGGAAGCTCGGGCGCTCCAACCCCCGGTCCGGCACGGGCCAGACCCGCTGGTTCTTCACCGCAGCCAGTTGCGGCCAGGACGCCCAGGCGCTGGCCTGGCCCGGCTCGCTCACCAGGATCACCGCCGGGTCACGCTGCAGAACCGCTTCGACGCCCACTTGCGGTGCCGGCAATGACAGGTCGGCGAAAACGTTTTCCGCTCCACAGACCTTCAGGGCATCGCTGACGATCTGCTGCCCGCCCAGGGTGTACAGCGGCTTGTCCCACACCTGATAGAAGACCTTCAGCGGCACGTCGCGTTGATGACGCTGGCGCAGTTCCGCCAACCCAGCCTCGAAACGCGCTGCCAGTTGGCGACCCTGATCCGCGCGTCCGACTCGCTCGCCAATTGAGATGAAAGACTGCGCCAGTTGGCCCAGGTCCCTGGGTTCGACCACCAGTTGGGGAATGGAAAGCCGCTTCAGCTGCTCGCGACCGGCAGCTCCGACACTGTCGGGCCACAGCAACACCAGGTCAGGCTTGAGGCTGAGCAAGCTTTCTGCCTGGAGCTGGCCGTAGCGTCCCACGGACGGCAGGCCGGAGAGGTCGGCCGGCCGCTCGCCACCGTCGAGCACGCCCACCAGCAGATCGCCGGCGCCGAGGTCGAGCATGGTTTCAGTCAGGGAAGGTGCCAGGCTGACTACCCGCAACTGCGCCGCAGCGGGTAGCGCCAGGCACAGCAGCAGGAAGGCGAGCAGTCGGCGCATCAGCCGAGCTGGCGGGGGATTCGGTAGAGGTAGAGCATCACCAGGCTGCTCATGGCCAGGAGAACCAAGGCCACGGCGTTGAGGCCGAATGGCACTGCCAGCGCGGCTATCCACGCCGGAAGGCCGGCAGCGACGAATGCCTTGCGGCGTTGGCGCGCCAGTTCCTGCCAGGCTCCTGGCTCTTCGGCCCGGCCAAGGGCGGCTTCGGTCGCCACCAGGGCACGCTTGTAGGCGGAAAACATCGGCAGGCTGAGGAACATGGATGCCAGGGCGACGATAAAGAGCGGCATCTGCAAGACCGGCAGTGCCGGCTCGCCATCACCGAACAGGTAGCCCATGACCAGCAACGGCACCAGGGTGTAGCCCACCTGGCGCCACCAGGCCAGGGCCAACTGGCGGCGGACTTCCTTGCGGGTCACGACTCGGCTTCCGCCTGGTGCAGGTTGCCGAGCATGTGCCCGAGCTTGCCCGCCTTGGTCGCCAGGTACTTGCGGTTGTGCTTGTTCAGGCCGGTCTGCAGCGGGACGCGCTCAGCCACGTTGAGGCCGTAGCTTTCCAATGCCTTGACCTTGCGCGGGTTGTTGGTCATCAGCTTGATGGCGCTGACGCCCAAGTGTTCCAGCATCGGCTGGCACATGGCGTAGTCGCGCTGATCGGCGCCGAAACCAAGGCGTTCATTGGCTTCCACGGTGTCGGCACCGGCGTCCTGTAGCTCGTAGGCGCGAATCTTGTTCAGAAGGCCAATGCCACGACCTTCCTGGCGCAGGTAAAGGAGCACGCCGCAACCGGCTTCAGCGATGGCACTCAGGGCCGCTTCCAACTGGAAGCCGCAATCGCAGCGCAGGCTGAACAGGGCATCGCCGGTCAGGCACTCGGAGTGCAGACGGCCCAGGACAGGTTCGCCATTGGCCACATCACCCAGAGTCAGCGCTACATGCTCCTTGCCACTGGCCTCATCGAGGAAGCCGTGCATGGTGAACACGCCGAACGGAGTGGGTAGCTGGGAGGCGGCGACGAATACGACAGACACCGTGAAACTCCTGGAAATTTGCAAGGCCGGCATTGTAACAGCAGCGCTAGTTGGCCGGTCAGTTTGAATAGTTGGGGATAAGTATCGGTTGGCTCGAAGGAAGCGAGTCAGAACTTGGATTCCAGCATCAGCACCCCCTGCTCCTCGCGCCAGCGCACGCGATTCAGGAAGCTCATGCCGAGCAGCACATCCACTGGCGCCTCACCCTCGACCACCGCGCCTTCCACGCCGAGCACTTCGATGCTCCCGACCTTGATGCGATCGAGAGTCACCCGCCAGGCGTTGACTGTGCCAGCGGCGGTGCTGGCCTTCATCGGCTGGCCCTTGACCCGGTAGTCGATACCCAGGCGGCGTGCCTGGTTCTCGTTCATGGCAACGCTGGTGGCGCCGGTGTCCACCAGGAACTGCACCGGATGACCCTCGATGGAACCGGCCACCTGGTAGTGGCCGTTATTGCCGCGGGCAATGCTCAACTGGGTTTTCTGGGGCGCCGGCGGGCTGCCGGAGCCTGCAGGGCCGATGGACGTGCCGGACGGATTGTATTCACGCGAAAGGCTGTAACTTCGCTCGACCCCATCGACCCGCAGCACCGCGCCCTTGCTGTCGGCGCTGATGACCTGGACACCGCCAGGGCCGGTCTGTCCGACCTTCACCAGCTTGCGCTGGCCATCGACGTTGAGTACCGCAGCGCCGGGGAAAAGCCCGACTACCTGAACCTGGGTGGCGTCGGCAAGCAGCGGAACGAGCGCCAGCAGGAAGGCGGCGATACGCAGATCAGGGCGCGACATGGGGTTTCTCCAGCTCCTTGTCGAAGGCATAGGGTTGTTTCCAGCGGACGAACAGCGGACGAAGCTCGCCACTGGCGACCAATGCGTCCATGCGACGGTCGAACATGTCCGCCAGGCGACGGCCACGCGGCGTGTCGGCGAAGCCCAGGTACAACGGCAGGCGCGCCAGTGGGGTTACACGGTACTTGCCGGGCTCGGCCGCGCTCTCCAGCACGTCGTCGACTTCGGTTCGGGCGTCGATGTAGAAGTCCACGTGCCCCAGTTCGAGCATCGAGAGTATGCCGCTGCGCCGCTGGATTTCCTTGAAGTGCTTCAGATTCGGCAGGTAGTCCTGGTAGTCGTAACCACGAATCCAGGCCAGGCGGTACTGGCCGAGGGTGGCCAGGGTGGGAACCGGGGTTGAACGCAGCGAGAGTGCGCTGACCTGGTCGGCGTCGTAGTGCCAGCGCGGGTAGTACGCGCTCTGGACCTCATTGCGATAGGAGCCGACCCAGGCATCTGCCTCGCCGCGCTGCACCAGGCCAATGGAGCGGGTATAGGGTACGGAGTGAATCTTGAGCTGGATGCCTTCGGGTTCGTAGACCTTGCGCAGGATGTCCCAGCCGAGCCCTTTGCCGTTTGCCTCGGTGTGCTCGGGCCAGACCTCGCTGGCGAGGTGGATTTCATTGGACGGGAACTCGTCGGCCCACGCTGCGGGGAGCAGCAGGCAACCGATCAGAACCGCCAGAATCCAGCTCCGCATTGCGCCTCCGTCTACCAGCTCATCGTGGCCGCTGGTCCTGACAAGACTAGGCTACGCCCCAGACGATGAGTTGCATTGCCAGCCAGGCGAAGACACCGGCCAGCACATCGTCGAGCATGATGCCCACGCCGCCGTGGACGTGGCGGTCGATCCAGCGGATCGGCCAAGGCTTGAGGATGTCCATTACGCGGAAGACCAGGAAGCCCAGCAAAAGCCAGTGCCAACCTTCCGGCACCAACCAGAGGGTGATCCACATGCCGACCATCTCATCCCACACGATGCCTTCATGGTCGTGGACACGCAGGTCATCGGCGACCCTGCCGCACAGCCAGAAGCCAAACAGCATGGTGAGGCCCAGCATCAGCCAGTAGCCCCAGTCCGGCAGCATCTGCCAGAGCGGGATGAATGGCAGCGCCACCAGCGACCCCCAGGTACCCGGGGCCTTGGGCAAGGTTCCCGAGCCAAAGCCGAAGGCGATGAAGTGCCAGGGGTTGCTCCACACCGAATGGGGGATGGGTTGCGGCGTGGCCGATTCGCGATCAGTCACCTTGACTCCCGAAATGTTGATAGCCCAGTGCCGGCGGCTGAAGTATTGCGCCGGCATCGTCCAGCAGATGAACACCCTGCCCGGCTGCGACGCGGCCGATCACTGCCACTTCCGGCCAGTCCGCCCGGATGGCGGCCAGCTCACTGGCGGGCAGGGTAAAGGCCAGGCGGTAGTCGTCGCCACCGGACAGCGCACAATTGAGCGCGAATTCCCTGGAAAAGAGGCTTTCGAGTGCCGAAGACAGCGGCAGCTTGGTGGCTTCCACCAGCAGTGCCACGCCGGAGGTTGCGGCGATATGACCGCAATCGGCAAGTAGTCCGTCGGAAATGTCCAGGGCTGCTGTGGCCCGTCCACGCAGCGCCTGGCCGAGGGCCAGCTGAGGCTGTGGCGCCCAGTAACGTTGCAGCAGGTAATCCACCTCTGGCCCGCGTTCCTGGCGCTCGCCAAGCACCAGTGGCAATGCCCCACCGCCATCGCCCAGGCTACCGCCCACGCAGAGCAGGTCACCCGGACGCGCCCCGGCACGGGTCAGCGCCTGGCCGGCCGGGACGCGGCCGAACACGGTGAGGGTCAGGCTTAGCGGTCCACGCGTGGTATCACCACCGACCAGTCCGATTCCGCAATCGCTCGCCATTGCACAGAGTCCGCGGGCGAAGCCTTCGAGCCAGTCGGCGCGGGCGTCGGGCAGGGTCAGGGCAAGGGTGAAGGCGATGGGCTTGGCGCCCATGGCTGCCAGATCACTGGCGGAAACCGCCAGAGCACGCTGGCCAAGGAGGAAGGGGTCGGCGTCATCGGGGAAATGCACGCCAGCCACCAGTGTGTCGGTGGAGATCGCCAGCTGCTCGCCAGCCGGTAGCTGAAGCAGGGCGCAGTCGTCGCCAATGCCAAGGGCAATGCCTTCGCCCCCGGCCGCGCATGCGGCGGAGGCGAAGAAACGGCGGATCAGCTCGAACTCACCCACGCGCGAGCTGCAATCAGCGCTTGCCGCCGCGGACTTCGGCGGCCCGCAAGCGCGGTGCCAGCTTGTCCAGCACGCCGTTGACGAACTTGTGCCCGTCGGTGGCGCCAAACACCTTGGCCAGTTCGATGCCTTCGTTGATAACCACGCGATACGGCACGTCCTGGCGGTTCATCAGCTCAAAGGTCGACAGGCGCAGGATCGCCAACTCTACCGGGTCCACTTCTTCAAGGGCACGATCCAGGCAAGGCAGGAAGGCCGCATCGATCTCAGTCTTCTGGCGCGGCACGCCGTGCAGGATCTCGTGGAAGTAGGCACCGTCTACCGTGCTGAAATCGTTGTCGACGCGGAACTGCGCCTCGATTTCGTTGAGCGGCTGACCAGCAATGTGCCAGGAGTAGAGTGCCTGCATCGCCAGGCTGCGGGCCTGGCGACGGGCTGCAATCTTGCCTTTCGGTGCCTTGGGCGCCGAACCGTCTGCGTTGCTCACTTGGCCTCCAGGGCAGCCAGCAGGCTAACCATCTCCAGGGCGGACAGGGCAGCTTCTGCGCCCTTGTTGCCGGCTTTGGTGCCGGAACGCTCGATGGCTTGCTCAATGGAGTCGACGGTCAGCACGCCGAAGGCGACCGGAACGCCGAACTCCATGGAAACCTGGGCCAGGCCCTTGGTGCACTCACCGGCAACGTATTCGAAATGCGGGGTGCCGCCACGAATGACCGCGCCGAGGGCGATGATGGCGGAGTACTCGCCTTGCTGGGCGACCTTCTGGGCTACCAGCGGGATCTCAAACGCGCCGGGAGCGCGGATGATGGTGATGTCGTTTTCGCTGACACCGTGGCGAACCAGAGCGTCTACGGCGCCGCTTACCAGGCTTTCCACGACGAAACTGTTGAAACGGCCGACCACCAGGGCATAGCGGCCTTTGGGGGCGATGAAGGTACCTTCGATGGTCTTCAGGGACATGGGCGAGTTCTCGTCAATTAAAGAGCGAGGGCCCCGGCCTTGACGGTCGGAGCCCTGCGGGTCATTCAGCGGGCAGGTATTCTACAACTTCCAGGTCGAAACCGGATATCGCGTTGAACTTCATCGGCGAACTCATCAGGCGCATCTTGCGCACCCCGAGGTCGCGGAGAATCTGCGATCCGGCACCGACGGTGCTGTAGGTGGTCGGATTGGTGACCTTGGTTTCCGCTCCCAGCTGACGCTCCAGGTGCGCCAGCAGCTGCGGGCCGGTCAGCGGGTTGCCCAGCAGCAGCACTACGCCGCTACCGGCCTTGGCCACCGCGCTCATGGCAGCCCGCAGGCTCCAGCGGCCTTCCTGGTTGACCATGAACAGGTCGCGCAGCGGGTCCATGTTGTGGACCCGCACCAGGGTCGGTTCTTCCGGGCAGATCTTGCCCAGGGTCAGCGCCATGTGCACATCGCCTTCCACGGAATCACGATAGGTCACCAGGTTGAAGTGGCCCAGTTCGCTATCCAGCGGCTGCTCGGCGATGCGCTCGACGGTGCGTTCATGGATCAGGCGATAGTGGATGAGGTCGGCGATGGTGCCGATCTTGATCCCGTGCTCGGCGGCGAAGGCCTCTAGCTCGGGGCGACGGGACATGGTGCCGTCGTCGTTCATGATCTCGCAGATCACGCCGCTGGCCTCGAAGCCAGCCATGCGCGACAGGTCGCAAGCCGCCTCGGTGTGACCGGCGCGGGCCAGCACACCGCCTGGCTGAGCCATCAACGGGAAGATGTGACCGGGGCTGACGATGTCTTCGGCCTTGGCACCTTTGGCCGCGGCCACCTGTACGGTGCGTGCGCGGTCGGCGGCGGAGATACCGGTGGTCACACCTTCGGCCGCCTCGATGGAGACGGTGAACTTGGTGCCGAAGCCGGAACCGTTGCGCGGCGCCATCAGCGGCAGCTTCAGGAGTTCGCAACGCTCGCGGGTCATCGGCATGCAGATCAGGCCACGGGCGAAGCGGGCCATGAAGTTGATGTGCTCGGCCTGCACGCACTCGGAGGCCATGATCAGGTCGCCTTCGTTCTCGCGATCCTCGTCATCCATGAGGATGACCATCTTGCCCTGGCGGATGTCTTCGATCAGTTCGTCGATGCTGTTGAGAGCCATGGGCCCTCCTTCTGAATTCAGTGTTTGAGGTAGCCGTGTTCGGCGAGGAAGCTTTCGGTCAGGCCGGAGGACTGGGGCTCAGCCGCCTTGTCGCCCAGCAGCAGGCGTTCCAGGTAGCGGGCCAGCAGGTCGACCTCCAGGTTGACGCGGCGCCCCGGTCGGTAGTCGACCATGATGGTCTCGGCCAGGGTGTGCGGGACGATGGTCAGCTCGAACTCCGCGCCGTTTACCGAATTCACCGTCAGGCTGGTGCCGTCGACGGTGATCGAACCCTTCAGGGCAATGTACTTGGCCAGCTCGCGCGGTGCGCGGATGCGGAATTGCACGGCGCGGGCGTTGTCTTCCCGCGCCACGACTTCGCCGATACCGTCGACATGGCCGCTGACCAGGTGGCCGCCAAGACGGCTGGTGGGAGTCAGGGCCTTTTCCAGGTTGACCGGACTACCGGCCTTGAGGTCGTCAAAGGCAGTGCGAGCCAGGGTTTCGCGGCTGACGTCGGCCCAGAAGCCGTTACCGGGCAGTTCCACTGCGGTGAGGCAGACGCCATTGACCGCGATGCTGTCGCCGAGCTTGACGTCACCGAGGTCCAGCTTGCCGGTTTCCACCAGGACACGAACGTCGCCCCCCTTGGGGGTGATCGCACGGATGGTGCCGATGGCTTCGATTATGCCGGTGAACATGGGACCTCCAGAGCTTGCAGCGAACCGACAGAAGCCGGTGAAAGACGCATTATAGGCGCCCACCCCTCGCCCGCGCGCAGGCAAGCCGCCGGCGCCGGAAGGATCTGGGTTGTTGCATATGACATCGATGTAACTCCTGTTTCGTGAAAAACAGGGCGTATCGGATCGAAAGGGATCTGACGGGCACTGGCACGGACGTACGCTGGCCCAGGCAGGCAATCCCGTTCTCTCTTCATCCGGACTATTACCGTCGGCCCCGGAATCTAACCGGGTCTGCTGACCTCGCCATGGACGAGCGCTCGCGGGCTATGCGCTTGGCACGCAATTACCGCCGGTGGGGACTTGCACCCCGCCCTGAGAACGTTTCAGCCAGCATCGAACTGGCTGGCAGGCGTTTTATCACAGTCGTAACGAACTTGCATCGGCCTGTTCGGCCATATTGGCGGCGGGGAAATCAGGCAGTAGAGCGAGGCACCGCGATGACTCGCCAGTCGTCGCCTACGGCGCGCATTTCCACGATCTTCAATTCCTGGGCCTCGGCCATACGTGCCAGCGGCCAGTCAAGCAGCGGGCGGGCGCTGGAACCCAGGAACTTGGCGGCGATGAAAATCTGGTACTCATCCACCAGTCCGGCACGGGCAAAGGCCCCTGCAAGGCTAGGGCCGGCTTCCACCAGGACCTCGTTGACACCCCGGTTGGCCAGCTCCTGCAACAGTCGGCGCAGATCGACATGGCCATCGCCACCCGGCAACACCAGCAGCTCGTGGCCCGGGTAACCATCCTGGGCGCCCGCGCGGGCGGTCGCCACCAGTGTCGGGCCGGCCTGGAAGAAAGATACTGACAGCGGCACCCGCAGGCGCCCGTCCACCAGCACCCGCAGCGGCGGGCGACTGACGGCCAGCGCAGTGAGCTCAGCGTCCAGACCCAATTCGTCGGCACGTACGGTCAGGCGTGCAGCATCGGTAAGCACGGTGTCAGCGCCGGTCAACACGACGCTGGCGCGGGCACGCAAGCGCTGCACCGCCGAGCGGGCCGCCGGACCGGTAATCCACTGGCTTTCGCCACTGGCCATGGCGGTGCGGCCATCAAGGCTCATGGCGAGCTTGACCCTGACGAAGGGCAACCCCTGTTCCATCCGCTTGATGAAGCCGGCATTCAGTGCACGCGCTTCAGCCTCCAGCACGCCGCTCTCCACGGCGATGCCCGCATCTGCCAGACGTTGCAGGCCGCGGCCGGCGACCTGGGGATTTGGGTCCTGCATGGCGGCAACCACGCGCCCGACTCCGGCTGCCACCAGCGCATCGGCGCACGGCGGCGTGCGGCCGTGATGGCTGCAAGGTTCGAGAGTGACGTAGGCAGTGGCGCCACGGGCCAGATCGCCGGCCTGGCGCAGGGCATGGACTTCGGCATGGGGCTCACCGGCGCGGACGTGCCAGCCTTCACCGACGACCTCGCCATCACGAACGATGACGCAACCGACGCGCGGATTGGGATGGGTTGAGTAGATGCCCTTGCGCGCCAGCTCCAGGGCGCGGGCCATGTAGGCCTGATCGCTGGTGGCCATCAGTCTTTCGAGGGCTCGCGGGCCAGGCGCTCGATTTCTTCGCGGAACTCGTTGAGATCCTGGAAGCGGCGATAGACCGAAGCGAAACGGATGTAGGCGACTTCATCGAGCTTCTGCAACTCGACCATCACCAGTTCGCCCAGTACCCGAGATTTCACCTCGCGCTCGCCGGTGGCGCGCAACTTGTGCTTGATATGGGCGATGGCCGCCTCGAGACGTTCGATGCTCACCGGACGCTTCTCCAGTGCCCGCTGCATGCCGGCGCGCAGCTTCTCTTCGTCGAAGGGCTGGCGACTGCCGTCCTGCTTGATCAGGCGGGGCATGACCAGCTCGGCGGTCTCGAAGGTAGTGAAGCGTTCTTCGCAAGCCAGGCACTCGCGACGACGACGCACCTGATCGCCTTCTGCGACCAGCCGCGAATCGATGACCTTGGTGTCGTGGGCGCCGCAGAAAGGACAATGCATGGCGTTCGAGGAGCATCTGCAGAAAAGGGGGACCATGGTAGCGCATCCCCGGGGCAAGACAAGCCGACGGCTTTGCGCTATAAGGCCCGCGCATACAGATCAGGAATTCCAGATGCGCCCACTCCTTCCCCTGCTCCTGGCCGCGCTGCTAGCGGCGTGTGCCAGCGAAGAGCCCGCCCCGGAATTACCCACTCCGGCACAGCAACCCAAGGTTGAGGCCACGCCTGCACACATGCGTGAACTCAGCGGCGTGCTGCAGGCGCCGCCCGCGGGCAGCGAGGTGGAGCTGGCGCTGATATCGATCGATTCGCGCGACCGCCCGCAACGCCTGCTCGGCAACCTGGTGCTGAACGGCAATGGCGGCCCGCTGCCCTTCCGCCTGCTGTTCAACCCGGAATACTTTCCCCGAGGTGAGCGCGTGGAGCTGCGTGGGCGCGCGAGCCTGTCGGGACAACTGATCCTGAAACTGCAACCTCGCCTGATCCTGCAGCCTGAAAGCCAGTCCCTCGGACCGTTGCAGATGGTTCCAGCACCATGAGCGCCCCGGCAGCACTGCAACAGGCACTGGTCCAACTGCTGGGCGACGCCAGCCTCAGCGCGGAAACCCTGCCGGGAACCGATATCAGGCTCTGGCTGATCGATGCCAACAACATGGACCGCGCCTTCAGCCCCGAAGAAACCCGACGCATCCTCGAAGAGCCACCCTACTGGTGCTTCTGCTGGGCCAGCGGCCTCGCTCTGGCGCGCTGGCTGGCCGAGAAGCCGGAATGGGTCGCCGGCAAACGCGTGCTGGACTTCGGCGCTGGCTCGGGCGTGGCCGCCATTGCCGCGGCCAAGGCCGGCGCTGCTGAAGTGGTGGCCTGTGATCTCGACCCACTGGCGTTGGAAGCCTGTCGCGCCAATGCCGAGCTCAACGGTGTGCAGCTGAGCTATTCGGCGGACTTTTTCCAGGAACAAGACCGCTTCGACCTGATCATCGTCGCCGACGTGCTCTACGACCGCGCCAACCTGCCACTACTCGACCACTTCCTTACCCGCGGTCGCCAAGCCCTGGTGGCCGACTCGCGGGTACGCGATTTCCAGCACCCGCTCTATACCCGCCTTGCCGTGCTGGACGCCTGCACTTGGCCGGACCTGGCCGAGCCGGCGGAATTTCGCAATGTGAGCCTGTATCACGCGATTCGCTGAGACAGGGCACCTTGGCGAGGGAGACATGTTGTGGGGGGGCGCTAGGGGTCCCTCATGATGCTGCGGCCGGGCAAGGAATCGTCCCGGTACAGCTCGGAGTTGGGGCGCCCCTGCGGGGCGCTTGGCGAATGAATTCGCCCCTACAGGCAGCAGACCGACCGGCGGGAGAACACCTCGCTCGTACGGGGCATATTCATCCCCCGTCGGCGGCCTTATGATTCGCCCATTCCTTCGTGCCTTCGAGTGCCCAGATGAGCGACATTCCCTACATCTTCGATACCACCGGTGCCGATTTCGACCAGGCGGTGATCCAGAACTCCTTCCACAAGCCCGTGCTGGTGGATTTCTGGGCTGACTGGTGCGCGCCCTGCAAGGCGCTGATGCCACTACTGGCACAGATCGCCGAGTCCTACCAGGGTGAACTGCTGCTGGCCAAAGTGAACTGCGATATCGAGCAGGACATCGTGATGCGCTTCGGCATCCGCAGCCTGCCCACCGTGGTGCTGTTCAAGGACGGCCAGCCGGTGGACGGCTTTGCCGGCGCCCAGCCGGAATCGGCTATCCGCGCCATGCTCGAACCCCACGTACAGATCCCGGCCACGCCGCAGGGCAACCTGCTGGACGCTGCCCAGGCCTCGTTCAGCGAAGGCCGCATCAGCGAAGCCGAGAATCTGCTCAAGCAACTGCTCACCGAAGACAACACCAATGCCGCCGGCCTGATCCTCTATGCCCGCTGCCTGGCCGAACGCGGTGAACTGGGTGAAGCGGAAACCGTGCTCAATGCCGTGAAGAGCGACGAGCACAAGCAATCACTCGCGGGCGCCCGCGCCCAACTGACATTCCTGCGCCAGGCAGCCGACCTGCCTGAAGTGGCCGACCTGAAGTCGCGCCTCGCGCAGGATGCCGGTGATGACGAAGCGGTGTACCAGCTGGCGGTCCAGCAACTCTCCCGCCAGCAATACGAGCCGGCGCTGGACAGCCTGCTCAAGCTGTTCGTGCGTAACCGTGGCTTCGAGAACGGCCTGCCCCACAAGACCCTGCTGCAAGTGTTCGACCTGCTGGGTAACGACCATCCGCTGGTCACCACCTATCGCCGCAAGCTGTACAACGCGATCTACTGACAGGGTTCCGGGCCA
The DNA here is from genome assembly GCF_003626975.1 of Pseudomonas sp. DY-1. Classification (NCBI taxonomy): domain Bacteria; kingdom Pseudomonadati; phylum Pseudomonadota; class Gammaproteobacteria; order Pseudomonadales; family Pseudomonadaceae; genus Pseudomonas; species Pseudomonas sp. DY-1. Next base: position 3,507,027 of record NZ_CP032616.1, read on the forward strand.
GCCCTTTTCTGTGGGAGCGAATTCATTCGCGGTTGAAATCGCTCCCACAGTTCCTCAGCCCCTCCAGATATAAAGGGGCGCGTCCTCTCCCGCTTCCATATGCACCTGCTCGCAATGGCGCAGGCGCACCAGCAGGCGCTTGCCCGCGGCAGTACCGCCGGCCAGGGCTTCCAGTTCCGCCAACAGGCGAGGACCTTCCATTTGCCCGGCATCGCGCAGCAATTGCTGGGCGGTATCCCAAAGTGCATCACTGCGCGGTGTGTTCGGAGCCTTGGGCGCAGCCGGAGCCTGGACCGCGACCTCGGGCGTCAGGCGACTGGCCAGTTGGTCCCAGTCCTCAGCGTCCATTTCAATCGTCAGATCTACCGGCCAATCACCGATCTGTCCGCGAATTCGCAGCATGTCCAACTCCTCCAGAAACGAATGCGCAATGCTCCCATGGTGTTGGCGGGCTGCCTACATTTGTTATAACGTAACGCAAATTTTCGTCCCGCCCCGGAGATCCTTCATGCGCAGCCTGCTGCTTGCCCTGCCCTTCGCCCTGTTGCCTTTGGCCGTCGTCCAGGGCCACGAGCACGACCATGATCACGAACACGGCAGCCTCGGCGCCCACGAACACGGTGTGGCGCAGCTGAATGCTGTGCTGGACGGCAAGACCCTGGAACTGGAACTGGAAAGCCCGGCCATGAACCTGGTGGGCTTCGAGCATGAAGCGAAGAGCGATGCCGACAAGGCCAAGGTGGCTGCCGCCCGTGCAGAACTGGAAAAACCCCTGACACTCTTCGCCCTCCCCGCAACGGCAGGCTGCAAGGTCAAATCCCAGGAACTGGAAAGTCCACTCTTCGGCGCTGACGAGCACCATGACGAACATGCCGAAGGCCATGACCACGAACACAGTGAAGTTCACGCCCATTACCAGTTCGAATGCGCAAAGCCCGACGAATTGAAGGCCCTGGATCTGGCCGGGCTGTTCAAGCGCTTTCCCGCCACCCTGAAAATTCAGGTACAACTGATCGGCCCCAACGGCCAGCAAGGCGCGGAACTCAGCGCCAGCAACGCCAGCCTGAGCTTCTAACCCTTCGCAGAAACAGCCGGGGCAACCCGGCTGGATTCCCATGAGCCAGACACTGATCGAACTCCATGGGCTGGGCTTTGCCTGGCCCGGCCACCCGGAATTGCTGGACATCCCCGAATTCCATCTGAAACGCGGTGAGAGTCTCTTCCTCAAAGGTCCCAGCGGCAGCGGCAAGACCACCTTACTGGGTCTGCTCGGCGGCGTGCAGAAGCCCGGCCGTGGCAGCATTCGCCTGCTCGGTCAGGATCTGGCCTCGCTCTCCGCCAGCGCTCGCGATCACTTCCGCGTGGATCACACCGGTTACATCTTTCAGCAATTCAACCTGCTGCCCTTCCTGTCAGTGCGGGAAAACGTCGAATTGCCCTGCCGCTTCTCACGCTTGCGTTCCGAACGAGCCCGCCAGCGACACGGAAGCGTCGATGCGGCGGCAGCAACCCTGCTGCGCCATCTCGGCCTGAAGGAAGAACTGCTGCAACGCCGTGCCGACGCGCTGTCAATCGGCCAGCAACAACGGGTAGCGGCCGCTCGCGCGCTGATCGGCCAGCCGGAATTGGTGATCGCCGACGAGCCGACCTCGGCCCTGGACGCCGACGCCCGCGAGGCCTTCCTGCAGCTGCTGTTCGCCGAATGCCGTGAAGCCGGCTCCAGCCTGCTGTTCGTCAGTCACGACCAGAGCCTGGCTGCACTGTTCGACCGTAGCCTGTCGCTGGCGGATCTGAACCATGCCGCGCGCATCGAGGAGGATTGAGATGTATCTGCTGCGCCTGGCCCTGGCCAGCCTCGCCAACCGCCGATTCACCGCGCTGCTGACGGTCTTCGCCATCGCCCTCTCGGTCTGTCTGTTGCTGGCGGTCGAGCGCGTGCGCACGGAGGCACGCGCCAGTTTCGCCAGCACCATCAGCGGCACCGACCTGATCGTCGGTGCCCGATCCGGTTCGGTGAACCTGCTGCTCTATTCCGTCTTCCGTATCGGCAATGCTACCAACAACATCCGCTGGGAAAGCTTCGAAGCCATCAGCCAGGACAAACGGGTGAAGTGGGCCATCCCCATTTCCCTCGGTGATTCGCATCGCGGATTCCGCGTGATGGGCACCAGCGCTGCCTACTTCGATCACTATCGCTACGGCCGCGGACAGCCCTTGCAACTGGCCGAGGGCAAGCCCTTCGCCGACATGTTCGAGGTGGTATTGGGCGCCGAAGTGGCCGAAGCCCTGCACTACAAGCTAGGTGACAAACTGGTGCTGGCCCACGGCGTCAGCACCGTCAGCCTGGTGCAGCATGATGACAAGCCCTTTACCGTGATTGGTATCCTCGCTCGCACCGGCACTCCTGTTGACCGCACGTTGCACATTTCCCTGGCCGGCATGGAGGCACTGCACGTCGACTGGCAGAACGGTGTACCCGCACGCGGCGCGGGCAAGGTCAGCGCTGATCAGGCGCGCGCCATGGACCTGCAACCGAAGGCCATAACCGCCTTCCTCCTTGGTCTCAACAGCAAGATTGCCACCTTCGCGTTGCAACGGCAGATCAATGAGTACCGGGGCGAACCGTTGCTGGCGATTCTTCCGGGCGTCGCCCTGCAGGAGCTCTGGAGCCTGATGGGGACGGCGGAGAAGGCGCTTTTCGTAGTCTCGCTGTTCGTCGTGCTGACCGGGCTGATCGGCATGCTCACGGCCATCCTCACCAGCCTCAACGAGCGTCGCCGGGAAATGGCCATTCTCCGTTCGGTAGGCGCGCGGCCCTGGCACATCGCTAGCCTGCTGGTGCTGGAAGCCTTCGCCCTGGCCATGGCGGGTGCGGTGCTGGGGGTGGGCCTGCTCTATCTGGGCATAGCGCTCAGCCAAGGCTACGTCCAGGCCACCTACGGCCTCTTCCTGCCTCTCGCCTTGCCCAGCCCCTATGAGTGGACGCTGCTCGGCGCTATTCTGGCCGCTGCCCTACTGATGGGTGTAGTGCCAGCCTGGCGTGCCTATCGGCAGTCGCTGGCCGACGGTCTATCCATTCGCCTGTGAGACTTTCATGACGCGCATCCTGCTGGCCCTGTTGTTGACGCTTTCTTCCCCGCTCTGGGCCAGCGAGGCACGCGAACTCACCTGGGCCGAAATGATTCCGGAAGGCGCGCCGCCACCTGCACCTCCGGCGCCCATCCACGATCTTTCGCAGCTCTCGGATGCACTCCAGGCGGAGGCCGGTCCGGCAGCCTCGCAACAGTCACCGGCAGCTCCGGTGGTCCAGGCGCTGGACGGCCAGGAAGTGAAATTGCCGGGTTACATCGTGCCGCTGGATGTCACGGAAGAAGGCCGCGTTACGGAGTTCCTCCTGGTGCCCTACTTCGGTGCCTGCATCCATGTTCCTCCGCCGCCGTCGAACCAGATCGTCCATGTGAAGAGCGAGCTCGGCGTATTGATGGATGCCCTCTACCAACCCTTCTGGATCGAGGGTCCGCTGCAGGTGAAAGCCAGCAGCAGCGACCTGGCCGAGGCGGGTTACCAGATGGACGCGAGCAAGATCTATCCCTACGAGTCCCCCAGCAACTGACGTTCCAAACACGAAGGCTTGGCGTGACCGGGCCTTTGACGTCCAACCTGAGAGACATTGCTCTGGATCAAGATACGAAGCGTCCTAATTAAAGAAACTGGCTCCAGCCCAACACTTGTAGAATTCATTGGAGCCTTTAATGCGCAAGCTGCTACTCACCGCCTCCCTGCTCGCCCTTGCCGTCGCATCGCCCCTGGCCCTGGCCCACAAGGCCGGCGATGTGATCATCCGTGCCGGCGCCGCCACCGTCGACCCGAACGAAGACAGCTCCAATCTGTCGCTCGCCGGCACCAAGGTAGGCGGTACAAAAGCCACCCTGGACAGCGATACCCAGTTGGGCCTGACCGGCACTTACATGCTCACCGACCACGTAGGCCTCGAACTGTTGGCCGCCACTCCTTTTCAGCATGAAGTCGGCGTGAAAGGTCTTGGCGGTGCTCTGGACGGCAAACTGGCTGATATCAAGCACCTGCCGCCGACCCTGAGCCTCCAGTACTACCCGCTGGATCCCAACTCGGCGTTCCAACCCTATGTCGGGGCTGGCCTCAACTACACCTTGTTCTTCGACGAAAGCCTGACTAGCCAGCGCAAGAGCCAGGGCTTCAGCAACCTGGACCTGGACAACTCCTGGGGTCTGGCTGCGCAGGTGGGCATGGACTACATGCTGACCGACAACATCCTGCTCAACGCTGCAGTCTGGTACATCGATATCGACACTCAAGCCAGCACCGATCTGGCCGGTGTGGGCAAGGTCAAGGTCGATGTGGACGTGGACCCGTGGGTCTACATGGTTGGTGTCGGCTACAAGTTCTGAGCGGGAAAATCCTGGGGGACGGACACTACCGCTATAGGCGCCTTCGGGCGCCTTTTTTATACCCGTGGTTTAGTTCGGTCACACGAACCTCCCCACGGGCACCGCATAGAGCAGTCGCTCAGCGCCCCAGCAGGCGCGCAACGCCCTCGCGCAACGGAGTCGAGACCGGAAAGTCATAGCGCAGCAGCAGGCGGGCATTGTTCGCCCGCGAGTGACGGATATCCCCGGCGCGCGCATCGGCATGAGTCACTGGCGGCAGATCACCCAGCACTTCGCCGATAGCGGCGAGCAACTCGTTGAGGCTGGTCGCCCGATTCAGGCCCACGTTCACCGGTCCGACCTCCAGCCACTCTGCTTCCAGCGCCTGCACCAGCACTTGCACCAGGTCGCCGACATAGACGAAGTCGCGAGTCTGCTCGCCATCTCCGAACACGGTGATCGGCAATCCAGCCAGAGCGCGCTCGGTGAAGATACTGATCACACCCGAATAAGGCGACGATGGGTCCTGGCGCGGGCCGAAGATATTGAAGAAGCGAAACACCCCAGGCTCCAGCCCATGCTGCCGGCGGTAGAAGTCCAGGTAATGCTCGCTCGCCAGCTTGTCAGCCGCATAAGGTGTCAGCGGCGACTTCGGCGTGTCTTCGTCGATGGCCGTGCCTTCGCCGTTCTGGCCGTAGACAGCCGCGCTGGAGGCGAAGATCACCCGTTTCACGCCACTCGCACGCATGGCTTCGCAGACGTTCAGGGTGCCGATCAGATTGCTCTGGTGCGTTGCCACCGGATCATCCACCGAGGCCTGGACCGAAGCGACCGCCGCCAGATGCGCGACCGCCTTGCAGCCCGACATTGCCTTCGCCACCAGCGCGGCGTCGGCAACGTCGCCTTCGATCAGTTCCAGTCGCGGGTTGTCCAGCGCCAGATTGGCCCGTTTGCCGGTGGACAGATTGTCCAGCACGCGCACGGCGTGCCCCCTGGCGAGCAGCGCATCTGCCAGGTGCGAGCCGATGAAGCCAGCGCCGCCGGTAATGAGGATGGGGGATTCAGACATGGCGATAGTAGCGGTCCAGCAGGTTTGGCAGGGCAGCACGCCAGGCGCGCGGCTTGATGCCGAAGGTATGGAGGATTTTCTTGCAGGCCAGCACTGCGTTCTGCGGCTCGTCCCCTGCATCGGGGCGAGCGGCGTGGGCCTGCGGCGTGATGTCCTGCACCTTCAGCGGATGCAGGCTGCGAGCCTCACTGAGCAGCGCCTGGCCCAGCGCCAGCGGAGTGGTGGCCTCGTGCCCCCCATAGTGATAGGTCCCCCAGAGCGGCGCCTGGCAGTCCAGTTGCTTGATCACTGCAAGCAGCACACGGGCTGCATCATCCACAGGGGTCGGATTGCCGCGACGGTCGTCGGCCAGGCAAATTTCGTCGGCCTGCTCCGCACGACTGAGGAAACGGCCCAATGAACCATCGCGGCTGTCGTCCAGCAACCAGCCAAAACGCAGCAGCACGTGCTTGGGGCAGGCGGCACGGACACTCTGCTCCATCCGCCAGATGGCCTTACCGCGTTCACTGAGCGGCACGGTCTCGTCCTTTTCGCTGTAAGCGGTCGCGCGCGAACCGTCGAACACCCGATAGCTGGAAGGCTGCAGCAGAATGATTCCGTGATGCTGGGAGAGTTCGGCAAGGCGCTCCACGCCGCGCTCCTGGGCGGCCAGGCGCACGTCGCTGACTTCGTCGGCCTGGAACCAATCGAAGTAGTAGGCGAGGTTGATCACGGCGTCGGGCCGGGTGTCATCGAGCAGCTGGGTCAGGCTGGCGGCATCCCAACCCTGTTCGGGCGGACGCGGAGCGAGAAAACCTATGTCTTCCTCGGCTCCCAGGCGAATCAGCGCCTGTCCGAGTGAATTGCCGCCACCCAACAGCATCAAGCGCATTCGCATAGAGAAAGAGGTCGCTTAAAGCCGGTTATAGGGAGTGGGCGGGCATATTCCCCGCCGCATAAGAGCCGCATTCTGCGGGTTTCACTGGCGTACGTCACTAGCCGCGTGGCGGTTGCGCCTTGCCTGGGCGGTAGAGATGAGCGTGGTCGGCCCGATACAGGGAAGAGTCGGCGAAGCCTTCGGCGGCCAACACCTCGCCCACCAGGATCAATGCGGTGCGACGGAAATCCCGTGCCGCCACCTTGGGCACTATGTCACCCAGGGTACCGGTGACCTGCTCCTGATCCGGCCAGCTGGCGCGATGGATCACCGCGATCGGGCAGGCGACGCCGTAGTGCGGCAGCAATTCTTCGACAATCTTCGCCAACTGGCTCACCCCGAGGTGAATGGCCATGGTGGCGCGATGCCGGGCCAGGTCTGCCAGCGCTTCACCCTCCGGCATCCGCGTCTTGCTGGCGTAGCGGGTGAGAATCAGCGTCTGGGACACCTCCGGCAAGGTCAGCTCGCACCCCAGCAGCGCTGCGCAAGCAGCGGTGGCTGTCACGCCCGGCACCACCTCAAAGGGAATGCCACGCTCGCGCAGATGACGAATCTGCTCGCCAATGGCCCCATACAACGATGGATCACCGGAATGCACCCGCGCCACATCCCGGCCCTGGGCATGGGCTTGCGCCAGCAGGGCGACAATTTCATCCAGATGCAGTTCGGCGGTGTTCACCACCAGATCCGCGCTGTGGCCTGCCAGCACCGCTTCGGGCACCAGCGACCCTGCGTAGAGAATTACCGGACAGGAGCGGATCAGCCGCTGTCCCTTGACCGTGATGAGCTCCGGATCGCCGGGGCCGGCGCCGATGAAGTAGACCGTCATGGCCGTCCGGCCTCCTGATGGATACAGGCCAACGCACAGGTAGCGCTGGCGCTGCGGCGTTTGTCGATGAGCAGGGTGACGCGGCGGCCAAAGAGGATTTCAGCCTGGGCCAGCGCCGCGGCTTCGGCCACTCCGGGGCTGCCGACGGCGTCTCGAACCCGCTCTGATGGCTGGTTCAGCCGACCTTCAAAGGCGGCAAGAACATCCATCGGCAGGCCATGCAGCGGCAGCCCCAGTCGCTCGGCCAGGGCGACCAGCCCCGGCTCTGCGGATTTTGCCTCGCTGGTAGCCAGGGCGACCACCTGATCGAGAGAGACACTGGCCTCGGCAAGGCACTGCATCAGCAGGCCCTGCAACTCACCCGGCGGACAGCCGCGCCGGCAGCCCAGTCCGGCGACCAGTTTCAAGCGGAGGGCGATGCGTGACGCTGGTACAGCCACGCGGCAGCCCAGCCGAGCACCGCCCAGAATGCGGCATTGGTGATCAGCGACGCAGCGATGAACTCCTGCTCCAGCGCTTCAGGTGCCAGGCTGGCATGCACTTCGGGCTGCGGCGCACCGACAACATGCGGGATCACGAGAAACACGATACCTGCCACGCGCAACGCCCAGTGACGGCCAAAGGCGATCAGGGCGAGGCCAGCGGCAGTGGAGGCAGCGGTACCAATCCACCAGGCCTGACGGTGGGCCAGATCGGCAGCGGCGGTACCCGGCAATTCCGGCGGCAGGCCGAGGGACGGTGCGAGCGCAAAGGTGGCGAACCCGCCAAGCCCCCAGAGCAGGCCATGCCAGGCACGACTCGGCCCGCGCAGACTGAACAATCCGGCAAGGATCAGGGCGAAGCCCACAGCCACCACCAGGTTGCTGCCACCGGTCGACAGGGTCCGTTGCCAGCCATCTTCCGGGGCCCAGGCCTCGTCGCTGTGCTCGTGGGTGTGAGCGACAGCCGCGCCGCCGTGCTCATGGTCGTGCGCCTGCTCCACCTGGGTGGCGGGTTCGGCGTTTTCATAGGTTTCCGCCTGGAGAATCAGCGGAGTGACCCACAGGCTCTGTAGCAGGGTCAGCACCAGGGCGGCGATCAGGCCGGCGAAACCGGCCGTCTGGGCAATGCGCTTGATCATCCGTGAATCACTCAATGGCAGGGGAAGGCGGCACTGTGGCGGGTGTCGTGAGCGGCGTTGTGCACAGCTTCGATATGCGAGAAGCCGGCGAAATACACCAGGGACAGGCCGACCAGACTGGCGCCGATGGCCAGTACAAGACGTTGGGTCAGGGTCGAGGAGGAAGCGGCGGAATGAGACAGGGTACGGCTGGACATGGAGGTTCCCTCTGCGTTGCTAACGATACCGGCAGAGGAACGCGCGCGAGGGAAGCGGGCGCAGGCGCACCCAGGTTTCCGGCTTGCGCCCGCCCACCGCGGGTTGCCAAAACGTGATCAGGCCGGTCTCCGGGCTCACGACGCCTGCCAGGGGCAGGATGGGCATGCCTTCCCATGCCTTGTCGGCACAGTGGCGTACTTAACCCTACGGTCGCTTACCGTTGCGGGGGCAGCGTCGGACTAGTCCGAAAATGGACGCACCGACTTCCCGTTTCACCTCGCGTACGGCGACGCAAGGCACCTGAAAAAACCGTGCTAGGACATCACGAGTCCGACCAAGCGTCAACTGCCGCAATTGACCGCTGCTCGGGCGCTGCGTAGCCTTCGCCCTTTCGAGGTTCTCCGGCCGAGGCGCCGGAGCTAAGAGGGAACGTGGTCAAGGCCACGGCTGCCCCCGCAACTGTGAACGTCCCAAGGCCCTTCGAAACGCCACTGCGCAAGCGGGAAGGCGAAGGTGCCGCCCAGCAGCTTTCAACAGCCCGCTGGCGCAGGGTCGTAAGCCAGGAGACCTGCCTCGACGAAATTTCAGACAACCGGGCGGGGTGATCCGGTGGCGAATCCGTTGCGCGGGACGAGTCCCGCTGCGTTCGTCATGCCCGCCGACCGACCACGTAGAGGCGCGCATGAAAACCCTGGCCAAGCTCCCCGTCACCATCGTTACCGGCTTCCTCGGCGCTGGTAAGACCACCCTCCTGCGCCACATGCTGGACAACGCGGAAGGTCGCCGAATCGCGGTGATCGTCAATGAGTTCGGCGAGCTGGGCATCGACGGCGAAATCCTCAAGCAGTGCTCCATCGGCTGCACCGAGGAAGAGGCCGCAGGCCGCGTCTTCGAACTGGCCAACGGCTGCCTCTGCTGCACCGTGCAGGAAGAGTTCTTCCCGGTGATGCGCGAACTGGTGGCACGCCGTGGCGACCTCGACCAGATCCTCATCGAAACCTCCGGCCTGGCGCTGCCCAAGCCGTTGGTCCAGGCCTTCCAGTGGCCGGAAATCCGCAACGCCTGCACCGTCGACGCAGTAATCACCGTGGTCGACAGCCCGGCCGTGGCCGCCGGCACTTTCGCCGCGCACCCCGAGCAGGTAGACGAACAACGCAAGCAGGACCCCAACCTCGACCACGAATCTCCCTTGCATGAGCTGTTCGAAGACCAGCTCGCCAGCGCCGACCTGGTGGTGCTGAACAAGGCCGACCTGCTCGACGCTGAGGCCTTGGCCGCCGTGCGTGCTGAAGTGGCCGAGGAGCTGCCGCCGGCGGTGAAGATCGTCGAAGCCAACTCCGGCAAGCTGCCCCTCGATGTTCTGCTGGGGCTGAACGCCGAGGCTGAGTTGCACATCGACAGCCGCCCCACCCACCACGACCACGAAGGTCATGAAGACCACGACCATGACGAGTTCGACTCCTTCCACGTCGACCTCCCGGAAGTCGAGGAAACGGCTCTGATCGCCGCCCTCGGCCAACTGGTGGAGCGCCATTCCGTCCTGCGTATCAAGGGCTTCGCCGCCATCCCCGGCAAACCGATGCGCCTGCTGGTCCAGGGCGTTGGCAAACGCTTCGACAAGCACTTCGACCGCAAATGGCTGACCGACGAAACCCGTGGCACGCGCCTGGTGGTGATCGGACAGGAGCTGGATCAGGCGGTGATCGCCAACGAGCTACGCACGGCGCTCGCGTGAAGCACGTCCTGCCCCCTCTCCCACTGGGAGAGGGCTGGGGTGAGGGAAGCCCCCAGCGCTCGGAGACAGCCCTCACCCCCGCCCCCTCTCCCAGAGAGAGAGGGGAGTAAATGCACCTCCTGCGCACCCAACCCGGCGGCTTCGTCCCTGACGATGGCATCGCCCACCTGGCCCAGACGCCCGCCGAACTGGTGATCCTCTGCAGCGGCGACTCGCACCTGGCGCTTTTGGCCGAAGCCACCCGCGAATTGCCCGACGACTACCCGAGCCTGCGCCTGGCCAACCCCATGCAGCTGCAGAACCACGCCTCGGTGGACCTCTATGTCGACGAGGTGCTGCAGCACGCCAAGGTCATCCTCATCTCGGTGCATGGCGGCGTGGGTTACTGGCGCTACGGCATCGAGCAACTCGTGGCGCTGGCCGAACGCGGTGCCAAGCTGATACTGGTGCCCGGCGATGACCGTCCCGATCCGGAGCTGGCCAGCCTGTGCACGGTCCCGTCGAAAGATGCCGAACGCCTCTGGCAGTACCTGCGCCAGGGCGGCCTGGACAACGCCCGGCAGTTGTTCAATTGCCTGGCCGACAATTGGCTGGGGCGCGACTACCCCTGGACCGAGCCACAGGTTCTTCCACGCGTCGCCCTCTACCACCCGCGCGTTCGCCCGGCGCAACTGGCGGATTGGCAGGCCGAATGGCAACCAGACCAGCCCGTGGCCGCCCTGCTTTTCTATCGCACCCACTTGCAGGCCGCGAATACCGCCTTCATCGACGCCTTCTGTGAGCGCCTGGCTGCCCGTGGCCTGAATCCCCTTCCCATCGCTGTCGCCAGCCTCAAGGAAACCGAGTGCCTGGAGGCTGTGGAAAACTGGCTGGACGCCGCAGCTGCCGGGCTGATCATCAACACCACGGGGTTCGCCCAATCCAACCCGGACGCCCCCAGCCTGCGTCCCTTCCGCCGAGACATCCCGGTGCTGCAGGCCATCTGCTCGCTGGACAACGAACCCCTCTGGCGGGAAAACCCGCAAGGCCTCGGCCCGCGCGACCTGGCCATGCACATCGCCCTGCCGGAGCTGGACGGCCGCATCATCACCCGGCCCATCAGTTTCAAGGGCATGGCCTGGCGCAGCGAGCGCAGCCAGAGCGACGTGGTCTGCTACCTGCCGCACACCGAGCGCATGGACTTCGTAGCCGAGCTGGGAAGACGCTGGTGCGCGCTTTCGCGCAAGGTCAATGCCGACAAGCGTGTGGCGCTGATCCTCGCCAACTACCCCACCCGCGATGGCCGTATTGGCAACGGTGTGGGTCTGGATACGCCCGCTGCCGCGCTTAACATCCTTCGTGCGCTGGAGTCCGAAGGCTATCCGCTGGCTGGGCTGCCGGAGAGCGGTACTGCGCTTATCCACAGCCTGCTCGGCGGCGTCAGCAACGACCTGGACAGCCTCGATGCGCGCCCCTGCGCCCAGAGCCTGGCCCTCTCCGACTACCTCGACTGCTTCGCACGGCTACCCGAAGCCAATCAACGCGCAGTCATTGAACGCTGGGGCGAGCCGCAGCAGGACCCGATGTTCCGCAGCGGCCGCATGATGATCGCCGGCCTGCGCTTCGGCCTCGCCTTCGTCGGTATCCAGCCGGCGCGCGGTTACCAACTCGACCCCGCGGCCATTTACCACGACGCCGACCTGGTACCGCCTCACGGTTATCTCGCCTTCTACTTCTGGTTGCGCGAAGTATTCACCGCCGATGCGCTGATCCACGTCGGCAAGCATGGAAACCTGGAATGGCTGCCGGGCAAGGGAGTCGGCCTGTCCGCCGAGTGCTGGCCTGACGCGGTGATGGGGCCGCTGCCGAACATCTACCCGTTCATCGTCAACGATCCGGGCGAAGGTGCCCAGGCCAAGCGCCGCGCCCAGGCGGTGATCATCGATCACCTGGTGCCGCCCCTGACCCGCGCCGAAAACTACGGTCCCCTGCGCGACCTGGAACGTCTGGCCGACGAGTACTACGACGCCTCGCTGCTGGACCCGCGCCGGGCCGTGCAGCTGCGTGGGGAGATTCTCGAACTGGTGAAGGCCACCGCCCTGGACCGCGAGCTGAACCTGATCATCAACGACGACCCGGAAAGCTGGTTGCCGCAACTGGACGCCTACCTCTGCGACCTCAAGGAATCGCAGATTCGCGACGGCCTCCACGTCTTCGGCGAATCCCCGACCGGGCGCCTGCGCAACGACACGCTGCTGTCCCTGGTGCGCATTCCGCGCGGTGACGGCAGGGGCACCAACGCCAGCCTGCTTCGCGCCCTCGCCAACGACCTGCAACTGGGCCACGACCCGCTCGACCTCAACTGGGCGGAACCCTGGGAAGGCCCGCGCCCAGCGGTGCTGGACGCCGTCAGCGATGAGCCCTGGCGCAGCAATGGCGATACGCGCGAACGCTTGGAACTGCTGGCGCTGCGGTTGATCGAGACCACGGACTTCGGCTCCATCGGCGCCACCAGCGATGCGGTTATCTACAACCTGCACGCTGAGATCGCCCCCACCCTGGATGCCTGCGGGAGTGCCGAGATCGGCGGTGTGCTTTCCGCCCTGGCAGGTCGTTTTGTCCCGCCCGGCCCAAGTGGCGCGCCCAGTCGCGGACGCCTCGACGTGCTGCCCACGGGACGCAATTTCTTCACGGTGGACGTGCGCAATCTGCCCACGCCCACTGCCTGGCGCCTGGGCTTCCAGTCCGCCAACCTGCTGCTGGAACGCCACCTGCAGGACCACGGCGATCACCTACGCCAGCTTGGCATTTCCGTCTGGGGAACCGCGACCATGCGCACCGGGGGGGATGACATCGCCCAGGCGCTGGCGTTGATGGGTGTGCGTCCGGTATGGCAGTCCGGCAGCCAGCGGGTGGAAGACTTCGAAATCCTGCCGCTGTCCCTGCTCGACCGCCCACGGGTGGATGTGACGCTGCGGGTGTCGGGCTTCTTCCGTGATGCCTTCGCCAACCTCATCCGCCTGTTCGACGCTGCCGTGCAGGCGGTGGCCGGACTCGACGAACCCGAAGAGATGAACCCCCTCGCCGCCCGAGTCAAACAGGAAAGCGAGCGCCTCGCTTCCGAAGGCATCAGCGCCGAGAGCGCACGCCTGCAGGCCGGCTGGCGTGTATTCGGCGCCCAGCCCGGCGCCTACGGTGCCGGCGTGCAGGGCGCCATAGAAGAACGCCAGTGGCAGGACCGCGCCGAACTGGCCGAGGTCTACCTCAATTGGGGTGGTTACGCCTACGGCGCCCAGGATGCCGGCACTCCGGCGCGGGAACGCTTCGCCCAGCGGCTGCAAGGGTTGCAGGCCGTGCTGCAGAACCAGGACAACCGCGAGCACGACATCCTCGACTCCAACGACTACTACCAGTTCCAGGGCGGCATGCTTGCCGCCGCCGAAACCCTGCGTGGCGACAAGGTCGCCAGCTACCACGGCGACCACAGCCAGCCAGATCTGCCGCGCATCCGCTCGCTCAAGGAAGAACTGGCGCGCGTGGTCCGCTCCCGCGCGGCCAATCCAAAGTGGATCGCAGGCATGAAACGCCACGGCTACAAGGGCGCCTTCGAACTGGCGGCGACCGTGGATTACCTCTTCGCCTTCGACGCCACCAGCGAACTGGTGGACGACCATCAGTACCAACTGCTGGCCGACGCCTACCTGCTGGACGAGGAGACCCGCGAGTTCATTCGCCAGCACAACCCTGAAGCCCTGCGCGACATCGCCGAACGCCTGGTGGAAGCGCAGCAGCGAGGATTGTGGGAACAGCCTGGGGAGTACCGCGAGGTAATCGAGAATCTGCTGCTGGATATCGAGGAGCAGTGATTAGCGCAGGGCCGAGGTCCTGTGGGAGCGGATTCAATCGCGAATGAATTCGCTCCCACAGCGAATGCCATCACCCGCGCAACCGCGCCGCCGCCTCTCGCAGGATCGCTTCCGTCCCCGCCCAGCCCAGGCAGCCATCGGTGATCGAAACCCCATAGCGCAAATCGCAGGACAGCGACTGCGCGCCATCGAACAGGTGGCTCTCGATCATCACCCCACGCAGGGCGTCCTGGCCGGCCAGGCGTTGGCTGATCACATCTTCCAGAACCGCCGGCTGACGCAGTGGGTCCTTGCCACTGTTGGCATGGCTGCAGTCGACCAGGATACGCGGGGCGATACCGAGTTTCTCAAGCCCGTCGCGCGCCGCTTGCACACTGGCCGCATCATGATTCGGTCCACGGTTGCCGCCACGCAGCACCAGGTGGGTATCCGCGTTGCCGGCGGTCTGCACCAGCGCCGGACGGCCCTGGACGTCAATACCGAAATGCTGGTGAGCATGGGCGGCCGAGCGCATGGCGTCGGTGGCGACGCCGAGGCTGCCATCGGTTCCGTTCTTGAAGCCCACGGGCAGGTCCAGGCCGCTGACCATCTCGCGGTGGATCTGCGACTCACTGGTGCGCGCGCCAATGGCGGCCCAGCTCAGCAGGTCGTCCAGATAGCCAGCGACCAGCGGCTGCAGCAGCTCAGTCGCGATCGGCAGGCCCAGCTCGGCTACATCCAGCATCAGCCGGCGACTCAACGCCAGGCCCTCGGCCATGTCGCCACTGCCGTCCAGATGCGGGTCATAGACCAGGCCCTTCCAGCCCACGGTGGTGCGCGGTTTCTCGACATAGGCACGCATCACCAGCAGCAACTGGTCACTCACCTCCGGCGCCAGTGCAGCGAGACGCCGAGCATAGTCGAGGGCGGAATCCGCGTCGTGGATGGAGCAAGGGCCGACCACCACCAGCAGGCGCGAATCCTCGCCATCCAGCACGGCGCGAACAGCTTCGCGCTGGGCATCGATCTGACGGGCAATGGCATGACTCAGCGGTAAGCGCTGGCGCAATTCGGCGGGAGTGGGCAGCGGGTGGGTGCTGCGCGATGGGGAAAGGGCAGCTTCCAGTGCAATAGCATGGAGCGGCTGTACAGCGGCGGGCAGAACGGATTGGTGCGAATTCATGACTGGCATCCTCAGCCGGCGCGGCTCGATCCGCGCACGGCGCTATCTGGGTGTTCGATTCAACGGTGTCTGTGCGGAGCCTGCGCGGCTAAATCGCCAGTCGGAGTTGCGGTAATAGGTCTGGTAGGTGCGATAGCTGATCATGGTGCGATCCTGTATGTCGGTTGTTGGCCTTGTGGGCCGGAAAACAAAAACCCCCGGTCGGGTTGCCGACCGGGGGTTTCGTGGAGCTTTGGCGGCGACCCTGCTGGAGTGGGCCGCCTGATTGGGTATCAGGTCAGCCCGTGGCTAAACCAATACCCATAGAAATAGCTGGCCGCAGCAGCCACACGCACACACGCCTGGGCCTTGGCCGGGCGAGCGATGAGCGAAGTGGAAGCGAAGTGCGGCATGACAATCTCCAAAGCGAATGCTGGCTAACCTACTGCATCGCCGTGCCGCGTTCAATCACTGATTTCTATCGGCCGCCCCAGGCTTTCGCTACCATGCCCGCCAGGCACCGCAGGACACAGCCATGACCGATATTCCCCACTTTCCCCTGAGCGCAGTGGTCGGTTCCGACCAACTGAAACTGGCGCTCTACCTGGCCGCCATCGACCCCGCCATCGGCGGCGTGTTGATCGAAGGCCCGCGCGGCATGGCCAAGTCCACCCTGGCGCGGGGCATTGCCGACCTGCTGCCGGAAGCTCTCTTCGTCACCCTGCCCCTGGGCGCCAGCGAAGAACGCATCGTCGGCACCCTGGACCTGGACGCCGCCCTCGGAGAAGGCTGTGCGCGCTTCTCCCCCGGCGTACTGGCCAAGGCCCACGGCGGCGTGCTCTATGTGGATGAAGTCAACCTGCTGCCCGACCACCTGGTGGACCTGCTCCTGGATGTGGCCGCCAGCGGCGTGAACCAGGTGGAACGCGACGGTATCTCCCACCGCCATCCCGCACGCTTCGTGCTGATCGGCACCATGAACCCCGAAGAAGGCGAACTGCGCCCGCAACTGCTGGACCGCTTCGGCCTCAAGGTCCTGCAGAACGGTCAGCCGCAGCCCGCCGAGCGCGCCGAGATCGTCCGCCGCCGACTCGCCTTCGATGCCGATCCTCAAGCCTTCACCGTCCACTGGAGTGGCGAGCAACAGACCCTGGCCCAGCGCTGCCAGGACGCCCGCGTGCGTCTGCCCGGCATTCCGCTGGACGATGCTGCCCTGGATGAGATCGCCCGGCGCTGCTTCGCCGCCGGCGTCGACGGCATGCGCGCAGACCTGGTCTGGTTGCGCGCCGCACGGGCCCATGCCGCCTGGCGCGGTGCCGACCGGATCGACGCCGAGGACATCGACGCCGTCGAACACTTTGCCCTCGCCCACCGCCGTACGCACGCCCCGACAACGGCCGAGCAGCCACCGCAATCTTCACCGGTCAGCTCCCAGCCCCAAACCTCCAGTGGCGAAGGCCAATGGGGCGAGTTGCCCGCCCAGGCGGTGCCGATGGGAGAACGGCGCGACCTGCCGCGCTGGCCAAAAAAGCCCTGAGCATCCGCCCGCGTACGGTCACAGGGGCGGGTGCCCGGCCCAGACCCGGCACTCTCGGCAACGGTCGCAGCGGCGCTCGCCGCACGGGATTGGTGGGGGCCATCCAGTGGCTACCGACGCTGCTGCGCGGCCGCCCGCGCCAAGCCACCGACCTGATCCGCGCGCCGCGTAGCCAGCGCCCCGAGCAACTCTGGCTGGTGGTAGTGGATGCTTCCGCCTCTACCCGCCGCCACGGCGCCCTGACACAGGCCAAAGGGTTGCTGACGAGCCTGTTCGAAGCGGCTTACCGCCAACGTGCGCGCCTCGCTGTGCTGCACGCCACTGGCCGTCAGCCCAAGTGGCTCTGGCAAGGTCAAAAAGCGTCCCCCGCCCTGCATCACTGGCTCGCCGAACTCGGCGCTGGCGGCGGCACGCCACTGATTGATGCCCTGCAGCAATCGGCCACCTGGCTGGCGCGTCGACAACGACAGAAACCAGCCGAGGAGCAGCGTCTGCTGGTGCTTACCGATGGGCGCTTGAAGGACTGGCCTGCGCTGGTGCCGTTGGGCTGCCCGACGCTGCTGGTGGATATCGAAGGTGGGCCGATCAGGCTAGGTCGGGCGAAGAAACTGGCGCAAGAGTTGGAAGCGGAGTACCGAGTCATTTCCGAGCTCTAGGCCAGCCCCCTCTCCCTCCGGGAGAGGGTTGGGGTGAGGGTGCCTTGGTATGCGGCTCCAGGTACCGATCAGACCTTCATCAACATGTCCGGCACCGACCGCCCTTCCACAATCCTTTCCTGCACCCAGCGCAGGACCTCTTCCTCATCGCGAATCCGGTACCACTCCCCTTCCGGGTAAAGGCTGGCGGTCGGGCCGAGGTCGCACGGGAACTGGCATTGGGTGCGGGTAATGTGTACACCGCCGTCGCATTCCAGTTTGCCGGCGGCCTTGAGGGTTTCCCGCAGTTTCTTCCACAGCGGCAGGGCGCCGCGGCGGGTGCAGCGCGGGCCGTTGCACAGCAGGAGGCGGCGAGCATGGGGTGGGATGCAGGACCAGGCGTGTTGCTCTGGCAGCGCGGGTACGTTCACGCAGTCCAGGTGCAGTTCGCGGCGCTCGGCCAGCGCACAGGCAGCGCCGGCCGGGTCGCTGTCGAACTGGCCGAGCAGGCTGACGACGAAGACGTGTTCAGGGGCCTCCAAAACAGCCAGCTCACTGCGCAACCAGTCCAGGTGTTGGGCGGAGGATTGCGGTTCGAGATCGATCACCAGCAGCGGGCGCGGGCTTTCTTCAACGCGCTGCCACAGTGGCTCGTAGCCGGAGCTCGTATCGACGATATCGGCCAGGGCCTCGTCGCCATGCAGGGCGCCAAGTTGGCGGCGGAAAAGTTCGGCGAAGGCGCCTTCAGAGAGGTCCGGCCCGGCGAACAGCACGCGGGCGTAGGGTGTTGCGGTCATGGTGTTTCCAGGTAGGTAGCGAGGGACTGCCAGAGACCCTCGACGGAATCAAATTCTCGGGCCACGGCGGGAAGCTCCGGGCGCTTGAGGATCAGTACCGGCAACCCGAGCTCGCGCGCCACCTGCAGCTTGGGTTCGGTGGACTGGCTGCCACTGTTCTTGCTGATCAGCACATCGCTTGCCAATCGGGCGAACAACTCGCGCTCACCGTCGAGGTTGAACGGACCACGCGCACCGATCACCTCGTAGCGCGGGCCGGCAGGCTGGCCTTGCAGGCAGCGCACCGTCCAGTGCTGCTGCGCTGGAATCTCATGCAGATGCTCCAACGGCTCGCGGCCGAGGGTGAAGAAGGGGCGGCGAAAATCCTTCAGGACGGCAATCAGTTCGGCCCAGTCGGCCACATCACGCCAGTCATCTTCAGGGCCTGCCTGCCAGCCGGAGCGCCGCAGCGCCCAACAGGCAATGCCGGCCAGCTCGGCAGCTGCCGCGGCGTTGTGGCTGATCTGAGCGGCATAGGGATGAGTCGCATCGACCAGCAGGCTGATGCCTTCTTCCTCGATGAAACGGGCCATCCCTTCCGCTCCGCCAAAACCGCCGACACGAACCTGGCAGGCAAGGTCGTCCGGCACCTTACCGAGGCCAGCGAGGCTGTAGACATGATCGGGACCGAGACGCCGCGACAGCGCCAGCGCTTCGGTGATGCCGCCCAGCAGCAGGATGCGTTTCATCGTTGTTCCACACTGGTCGGAGTCAAGGCTTCACCACGTCCAGCAGCGTGATCGGCAGGGCCGAGCGCCAGGTATCGAAGCCGCCCAATGGTTGGGCCTGGGCGACGGCGATACGGGTGAGCTCGCCACCATGGCTTTCACGGAAGGCCACCAGCATCGCTTCGCTCTGCAGCGTCACGGCATTGGCAACCAGGCGGCCGCCCGGTTTGAGCTGGTTCCAGCAGCGATCCAGAACGCCCGGTTCGGTGACGCCACCGCCGATGAAAATGGCATCCGGCTCTGGCAGCCCCTCCAGCGCTAGCGGGGCCTGGCCCGCGACCAGCTGCAACGCAGGTACGCCAAGCGCATCGCGGTTATGGCGGATGTGCGCCTGGCGGCCTTCGTTGGCTTCGATGGCAATGGCCCGGCAGCTCGGATGCGCGCGCATCCACTCGATACCGATGGAGCCGCATCCGGCACCGACATCCCAGAGCAGTTCGCCGGGACGCGGCGCCAGACGCGCCAGGGTAATGGCACGGACGTCACGTTTGGTGAGCTGCCCGTCGTGGCGATAGGCGTCGTCCGGCAGACCGGTGGTCGATGGCAGTGAGCGCGCGCCTTCGCCGGACTGGATTTCAATGGCGACCAAATTGAGTGCGGCAACCTCGTCGAGGGACCAGTCGCGGGCGATGCCATCGATACGACGCTCACGCTCACCGCCAAGATGCTCCAGCACGACAAGGCGGCTGGGGCCATAACCCGCCTCGGCCAGCAGGCCGGCAATGGACGCCGGACTGCAACCATCGTTGCTCAGCACCAGCAGGCGGGCACCGTCGTGCAGATGGGCATTGAGCGTCGCCAGGGGACGAGCGACGACGGAGAGCAGGGTCACGTCCTGCAATGGCCAACCCAGGCGGGCGGCCGCCAGCGAGTAGGACGAGGGCGCGGGAATCACCTGCATCTCGGCCACCGCAACCTGCCGCGCCAGACTGGCGCCGACGCCGAACAGCATGGGGTCGCCGCTGGCCAGCACGCAGACTGGTGTGCCACGTTTTTCCAGCACCGGGGCCAGCGAGAAGGGGCTTGGCCAGGGGTTGCGGCGGGCCCGGATGCAATGCGGCAGCAGGTCGAGCTGGCGCGGGCTTCCGACCACTTCGACGGCAGCCAGCAAGGCACGGCGCGCGGCCTTGCCCAGACCCGCATAGCCGTCTTCACCTATTCCCACCACTGTCAGCCAGGGCTGCATTCGCTGTCCTCGATTCCAGAAAAGCACGACCATTCGGCTCCCGACAGGCAGCCTTTTCATAGGTCCGGGCAAAGCGGGCATAATAGCGCCCTTCATCGGTTGCCGGCGCGGCACACAATCGCTCCGGCTTAAAGGGAACACGGATAAACCGTGGCTGCCCCCGCAACTGTAAGCAGCGAGTCCATGCATTCTGGTCACTGGAAACACTCCGGGAAGGCCGCACGGGACGACGACCTGCCAGCCAGGAGACCTGCCGATGGAACCAGTCGCGTGTGTACGCATCGAGCGGGGTGTATCGATGCAACGTTGTCCCTGTATCAGGGAACCGGGTCGCCGCGACGCCAACCATGGTGACCTGAGTGAAACACGCCCAGCCCACAGCGCCATCCGTCCGCCCCTCGGCATGCCCGGGGCTGCTGCGTATCGTCCAGGCGAAGGACGGCGGCATCTGCCGGATCAAACTGCCCTGCGGCCGCCTGGATTCGCATCAGGCCCGCGCCATTGCGGCAGCCGCAACCCAGCATGCCAGCGGCGTGATCGAAGCCACCAATCGCTCCAACCTGCAGATTCGTGGCGTGAAGGCCGACGCCGAACAGGCGTTGATCGACGCCTTGCTCGCCGCGCGCCTGGGTGCGGACTCCCCCGGCGCCGACGATGTACGCAACCTGATGGTCAGTCCGCTCGCCGGACTCGACCCGTCCGCCCTTGTGGATATCTCGCCCCTGGCCGCGCGGATTCTTGCGCTGCTGCAGGACAAGGCGCACTTCCACGCCTTGTCGCCAAAGTTCGCCCTGCTGTTGGACGGCGGCGAGTCGATGGCAATGCTGGAACACCCCCACGATCTCTGGGTCTCGGCCATGGGCACCGGCGACCATGCGCAGTTCGCCTTCGGCCTGGCGGGCTGCCCACCGCAATCGACGGGTGACGTCCCTGCCCTGGCCGCCGTACCGCGCGCCCAGGTACCCGCACTGGTAGAGGCCCTGCTGGACCTGTTCCTCGAACTGGCGACGCCCGAGCAGACGCGCATGCGCCACCTGCTCGCGGAACACCCGGAGGGCGACCTGCTGCTGCGTCTGCAACAGCGGCTGGACGTCCCGCTGCTGCCCGTCGGCGACTGGCACAGACCCGCCCCGCAACCCTTTGCCCATCTCGGCATTCACGATGGCCGCCATGTCGGTGGCGCGCCCGCCCTCGGCCGGCTGGATGCCACGCAACTCAAGGCACTGGCCGATCTCGCCGACAGCCTGGGCGACGGCAACCTGCGTCTGACGCCCTGGCAATCGGTGCTGCTGCCCAATGCCCGTGATCCCGAAGCGGTCCAGCAAGCAATGCATGACCTCGGTCTGGCAACCAATGCGAACGCCCCGTTGGCGCGACTGGTTGCCTGTACCGGTTCGGCTGGCTGCGCCAGGGGGCTGGCGGATACCAAGTCCGATGCCCTGGCCCTGGCGGCGCTGCTGCCGCCAGGCGCGGTGGTTCACCTCAGCGGCTGCCCGCGCTCCTGCGCCTCGGCCCATGTGGCGCCCTTTACCCTTCTGGCCACGGGCCCCGGCCAATATGACCTATACCAGCGCGGCGGCGTCGGCTTTGGCCGATTGCTAGCGCGCGACATCAGCCTCAAGGAAGCCGGCGAACGCCTGGCCTCCCCTCCTGACACCTGGAGTTCCACCCAATGATCGAGTACATCCGCGATGGTCAGGAGATCTATCGCAACTCCTTTTCCATCATTCGCGCCGAGGCCAAACTGGCCGGCATTCCCGCGGACCTGGAAAAACTCGCAGTGCGAGTGATCCACGCCTGCGGCATGGTCGATGTGGTGGAAGACCTGCGCTTCTCACCCGGCGCCGGTGCCGCCGGCCGCACCGCCCTGGCCACCGGCGCACCGATTCTCTGTGATGCACGCATGGTGGCCGAGGGCATTACCCGCGCACGCCTGCCGGCAGACAACAAAGTCATCTGCACCCTCAATGATCCCGGCGTTCCGGAGCTGGCCCGCGAGTTGGGCAACACCCGCTCGGCGGTGGCGCTGGAGCACTGGCGCGAACACCTTGAAGGCAGCGTGGTGGTGATCGGCAATGCTCCCACCGCGCTCTTTTACCTGCTGGAAATGCTCGATGCCGGCGCACCGAAACCGGCGCTGATCCTTGGCTTCCCGGTGGGCTTCGTCGGCGCGGCGGAATCCAAGGACATGCTCGCCGCCGACAGCCGCGGCGTGCCCTATGTGATCGTGCGGGGCCGTCGCGGCGGCAGCGCCATGGCCGCAGCAGCGGTCAACGCACTGGCCACGGAGGTGGAATGATGAACGGCAAAGGACGGCTGATCGGCCTCGGCGTGGGCCCCGGCGACCCGGAACTGATCACACTCAAGGCACTGCGCCTGCTGCAATCGGCACCTGTAGTGGGCTACTTCGTGGCCAAGGCGAAGGCCAGCCAGGGTCAGGGCGGCAACGCGTTCGGCATCATCGAACAGCACCTCACCGACGCCCAGCAGCGCATGCCGCTGGTGTACCCCGTGACCACCGAAAAGCTGGAGCCGCCGCTGTCCTACGAGACGGTGATCAGCGACTTCTACGATACCGCCGCCGAACAGGTCGCCCAGCATCTGGAAGCCGGCCGTGACGTTGCCGTGATCTGCGAGGGCGATCCCTTCTTCTACGGTTCCTACATGTACCTGCACGACCGCCTGGCCGCGCGTTACGACGTGGAAGTGGTGCCCGGCGTCTGCTCCATGCTGGGCAGCGCGGCGGTGCTCGGCGTGCCGCTGGTGTACCGCAACCAGAGTCTTTCAGTGCTCTCCGGCGTGCTGCCGGAGGAAGAACTCAAGGCGCGCCTGGCGGACGCAGAAGCGGCCGTGGTGATGAAGCTCGGGCGCAACTTCGACAAGGTGCGCCGGGTTCTGCAGGACCTCGGCATCGCCAGCCGTGCCCATTACGTCGAGCGCGCGACCATGACCAACCAGCGCATCGTGCCGCTGGATGAGGTGGACCCCATGGCCTCGCCCTACTTCTCGATGATCGTCATCCCCGGCCAGAAGTGGAGAGGCTGATGCCGTTCGGGATGTCCGTGCCCGTAGGGTGCGCCAGCGCGCCAACGACTTCCGGTGCGCACGGCGCACGCTACCTGTGGAACTCTGCCATGCATAACCCTCCGGCCATCGTCCTCCTCGGCAACGGCGGCGTGCCCATCGCCAAGCGCATCCAGGCGCTTTATCCACAGGCACGCATCCTCGGCCTGTCCGGGCGCGTCGAAGGTGCCGACGACAGCTACGCCGAGTTCGGCGAAACCCTGCGCGAGCTCTACCGCACCGACACGCCGATCATCGCCCTGTGCGCCGCCGGCATCGTCATTCGCACCCTGGCTCCGCTACTGGCGAATAAAGGCGCCGAACCGCCGGTGCTGGCGGTGGCCGAGGACGGAAGCGCCGTGGTGCCCCTGCTTGGCGGCATCGGCGGCGTGAATCGCATGGCGCGGGAAATCGCCACGATCCTGGAGGTGGCGCCGGCCATCACCACCAGCGGCGAACTGCGCTTCGGTACCTGCCTGCTGGATCCGCCAAAGGGTTATGTGCTGGCTGACATCGAACAGGGCAAGCGCTTCGTGTCCGACCTTCTGGGTGGTGAATCCGTGCGCGTGCAGGGTGCAGCACCTTGGCTGGAAGAGGCTCACCTGCCACTGGCGGATGAAGCACAACGGGTCATCCACATCACCGCCAACGCGCGCGCAGCCGAACGTCATGAACTGCTGATCCACCCCCGCGTGGCTATCGCCCGCATCGACGGCGCGGCAGACGCGGAGGCTGTTCGTCTGGTGCTCACCGATGCCGGTTTGGCAGAGCGGTCCCTGGCGTGCCTGGTGGCGGACCATTCACGGATGGTGGATGCCGACCTGGCCACGACTGCCGCCGCACTCGATGTCCCCCTGCGCTTCATCACCGATGAAACCGCCCTGCCGCCCCTGCACCAGCAAGCGCATGGCATTCGCCTCTACCTCGCGACCGAGCCGGTGGACTCGGCGCTGCTCGGCCAGCCCCGTGGCCGCCTCACGGTGGTCGGCCTCGGTCCCGGCGCCGCCGAGTTCATGGTGCCGGCGGTACGCCAGGCACTGGACGAGGCCGAGGACCTGCTCGGTTACGAGACCTATATCCGCATGGCCGGCCCACTGCGCCCCGACCAGGTGGCGCACTGCACCGACAATCGCGAAGAGCTCCAGCGCGCCCGCCATGCCTTCGAGCTCGCGGCAAACGGTCGCCGCGTGGTGGTGGTGTCGTCCGGCGACCCGGGCGTATTCGCCATGGCCGCCGCCGTGCTGGAAGCCCTGGATGAATCCCGCGATCCACGCTGGTTGCAGGTCGAGTTGCAGGTGTTCCCTGGCGTTTCCGCGGCGCTGGCCACTGCCGCCAAGGCCGGCGCGCCCCTGGGTCATGACTTCTGCCTGATTTCTCTGTCAGACAACCTCAAGCCCTGGGAAGTGATCGAGGACCGCCTCGACCACGCCGCGGCTGCCGACCTGGCCATGGCCTTCTACAACCCCATTTCCCGCGCCCGCCCATGGCAACTGGGCCGCGCCCTGGAAATCGTCGCCCGCCACCGTCGCCCGGAAACGGTGGTGGTGCTGGGCCGCGACATCGGCCGCCCGGCGGAGAAACTCATCCTCACCAGCCTCGGCGAGCTGACGCCGGAGCAGGTGGACATGCGCACCCTGGTGATCATCGGCTCGTCGTTGACCCGCCGGGTGCCAAAGGGCAATGGCGAGGATTGGGTGTACACGCCGCGCTGGTATCGCTAGCGGAGCGTGCGTATCAGGCAAGACCTAAGGTCGCTGTTGCAAAAGCCCAGGCGCACAATGAAAATGCGATTAATTTTCATTTGTATCGCATGTCGCGGTGGCCTCAATGTCCTCTCCCCATGTCACCCTCCAGGCGCTGTACAGCGAGCATCACGGCTGGCTAAAGAACTGGCTGCGCAGCAAGCTGGGCAATGCCGCCGATGCCGCGGACCTGGCCCAGGACACGTTCCTGCGCCTACTGGGTAAGGGCGAGCACCTCGAACTGCGTACCCCCCGCGCATTCCTGCGCACCGTGGCGCGGGGGCTGGTGATCGACCACTGGCGCCGCGAGGAGTTGGAACGCGCCTACCTGGAAGCCCTGGCACAGCTGCCTGAGGCCGAGGCGCCCTCCCCCGAGGAGCGCGAACTGATCCTCGAACTGCTGGAGCGCATCGCGCGGATGCTCGACCGTCTCAAGCCGAAGGCGCGCACCGCCTTCCTGCTGGCACAGTGCGAAGGCCTGCCCCACAAGGAAGTCGCCGCGCAGATGGGCATTTCCCTGCGCTCCGTGGAGCGCTACGTGGCGGACGCCCTGTACCACTGCTACCTGCTGAGGTTCGAATAATGAGCGCCCAGAGCCAGGTCGCCGCCCCGAGCGAGCAGGTCGTGCGTCAGGCCATCCACTGGATGATGCGTCTGCGCGGCAGCGGCGATGTCGACCTGCAAAAGGCTTGCGAGCACTGGCGCGGGCAGGAGGTCGAGCACGAACTGGCCTGGCAACGGGTGCAGCAACTCGACCGTGAACTCGGGCTGGCCATGCCCGGAGCCGGCCTGGTGCTGGACAACGCCCGCGCTGGACTGCGTCGACGCCAGGCACTCAAGCTGCTCTCCGGCGCTGCCGTCGGGGGCGCGGCCTTCTGGCTGACCCGCGACATCACCCCCTGGGAGCGATTGACCGCCGACCTCGCCACCGCCACAGGCGAGCGTCGAGGCCTGGCGCTGGCCGACGGCAGTCAGCTGCAACTGAACACCGATTCGGCTGTGGATATCCGCTTCGACTCCCGGCAACGGCTGATCGAGTTGCGCCGCGGCGAGATCCTCGTCAGCAGCGCCATCCAGCCCACACCGATGCGAGTACGCACCGCCCACGCCCAGGTGGAAGCCCAGGCCGCGCGTTTCGTGCTGCGGCAGGGCAAGGCGGCATCGCGACTCAGCGTATTGCAGGGCAGCGTGACGCTGGCCCCGTCCAGCGGCCTGTCGAAACAGGTCATCGAAGCAGGCCAGAGTTTCGACGTCACCCACGAAATCATCCGACAGGTGCAGCGCCCGAACATGGAAGCGGGTGCCTGGGTCGAAGGCCTGATCGTCACCCGTGACATGCGTCTGGCGGATTTTCTCGCGGAGGTGGGGCGCTATCGTCACGGTCGTCTGGCCTGCGCCGAGGCTATTGCCAACCGGCGCCTGTCCGGTGTGTTCCGCCTGGACGACACCGACAAGCTGTTGGCGCTGCTGCCGCGCACCCTGCCCGTGGAACTGCACTACCGCACCCGCTGGTGGGTGACGGTGGAGGAGAGGGTTTAATCCCGAATGTTCGCGATTGAGATCGCTCCCACAGGCGCACGACCCAGGCTCTTGTAGGAGCAAATTGATTCGCGAAACAGGCCGCTCCCGTGGGGCAGCTGCGCCGCCCTTGGCGATTGAAATCGCCCCTGCAAGTACTGCCGCGCCCTGGTCTCCCGAACAATCTTCATTTTTTCTGGCGGGTTTTCCCGCCTGCGCCGGCAAAGGGAATGAATCCCATTAACCTTTGCCGATGCCCACGGATGCTTTCATGACCCCACCCCGCGCTTCCCGCCTTGCCCTTTCCATTCGTGGCGCCCTGCTGTCCGCCGCCCTTGCCGCACCGTTGCTGCCCTGCTCAGCCATTGCCGACGAGGCTGCCGCAGTGGCCAGCCGCAGCTACGCCATTCCCGCCGGGGCCCTCGACGAAGCGCTGAACCGCTTCGCTCGCGAGGCGGGCATCAACCTCTCTGCCACTCCGGAGCAGACCCGCGGCCTGAGCACCAGCGGTCTGGATGGCTCCTGGTCGGTGCAAGCCGGTCTGGCGCGGCTGCTCGAAGGGACCTCGCTGCAAGCCGAAAACCTTGGCGGCGGTAGCTTCGTGCTGCGTGAGATACCGGCCGGCAGCGCGCTGGAAGTGCCCAGCACCCAGGTGTTCGCCCTGGGCAACGCACTGGGCAGCGAGGACGGCTACCTGGCCACCCACAGCCAGATCGCCACCAAGACCAGCAAGTCGTTGATGGAAACGTCGCAGACCGTGTCGGTGATCACTCGCGAGCAGATCGACGACCAGGGATCCAGGACCGTCCAGCAATCCATGCGCTACACGCCCGGCATCTTCACCGGCCAGGTGGGTGCTTCGAACCGCTACGACTACATCGTCATGCGCGGCTTCGCCGACAACAGCGTCGACAACGTCTACCTCGACGGCCTGAAAACCATGGGCGACAGCGGCACCTTCAGCTCGATGCAGGTGGACCCGTATTTCCTCGAGCGCATCGACGTGCTCAAGGGCCCTTCCTCGGTGCTCTATGGCCGCAGCTTGCCGGGCGGTCTGGTGGCACTGACCAGCAAGAAGCCGCTGTACGAGGACTACCACCAGGTGCAGGCCACCGTGGGCAACATGAACCAGAAAGGCGTGGGCTTCGACTTCAGCGGCCCGCTGGATGAGGAGAAGCGCATCGCCTACCGCCTGGTGGGCCTGGGCAAGGGTGGTGACACGCAGTTCGACCATACCAAGGACGAGCGCTACGCGATCGCTCCGACCCTGGCCATCGACTTCAGCGAAGACACCACCCTGACCCTGCAGGGCTACCTGCAGCATGACCCCAATGGCGGCTACCACAGCGGTGTACCGGCCGACGGCAGCCTGTTCCAGCACAACGGCCGGCGTATCAGCCGCGAGTTCTTCGACGGTGAACCTGGACTGGACGACTTCGACCGCACCCAGCGCATGTTCGGCTACCAGCTGGAGCACCGCTTCAACGACGTCTGGAGCGCCCGGCAGAACTTCCGCTACCTGAGTTCGGACGTCGACCTGTCGCAGGTCTATGGCTATCAGTGGACCGCCCCCGACAGCAACGAACTGAACCGCTACTTCTCCGGTGCCAGCGAAGCGCTGGATGCCTACATCATCGATAACATGGTGCAGGCCGAATTCGACTGGGGCAGCACCCGCCACACCTTGCTCACCGGCCTCGACTACCAGCGCCGCAAGACCCGTGTGGACTGGACCTCTGGCGTTTCCACGCCGCTCAACGCCTTCGACCCGGTATATGGCAACGAGAGCCTGAGTTTCCTCTCCGAAGACAACCACACCCGCCGTCTGGAGCAGACCGGCCTGTACCTTCAGGACCTGATAGACGTCGACCAGTGGCGCTTCTCCCTCGGCATGCGCCAGGACTGGGTAGACGTCTCCGACGAGAACCGCACCGCGCAAACCAAGAGCGACGAGCAATGGAGCAAGTTCACCGGCCGCGCCGGCGTGCTCTATCTCTTCGAGAACGGCATCGCGCCCTACATCAGCTACTCCGAGTCGTTCAACCCGAACGCTTACTCCGATGCATCCGGCAAGGCTCTGGCCCCCACCGAAGGCAAGCAGTGGGAAGCCGGGCTGAAGTTCCAGCCCGAAGGCAGCAACAGCATGTACACCGCCTCGGTGTTCCATATCACCCAGGAGAACGTCGCCTCCAAGCTGCCGCAGGACAACTTCTATACGTCGGTAGGCAAGGTGCGCTCCAAGGGTATCGAACTGGAGGCTCACACCCAGGTCACCGACAACTTCAAGGTCCTGGCCAGCTACACCTACACCGACATCACCTACGCCAAATCGCTCGACGGCAACCAGGGCAATACCCCAAACCAGGCGCCCAAGCACATGGCGTCCATCTGGGGTGACTACAACTTCAACGCTGGCGCTCTCGACGGCCTGCGCACCGGCCTCGGCGTGCGCTACGTCGGCAAGACCTGGGCGGACAAGGAAAACACCCTGCACGTGCCCTCCTACACCCTGGTCGACGCCCTTATCGGCTACGACCTCGGCAAGCTCGGCATGCAGGGCCTGGACCTCAGCCTGAACGCCAACAACCTGCTGGACGAGGATTATGTGGCGTCCTGCTACAGCCTCGACTTCTGCTACTTCGGCGAGAAACGCAACGTCTCGGCAACCCTGAGCTATCAGTTCTGATTGCCGCAAGCCTGACCACCAGCGCCAGCCAGCTTCCCTCACCCCAACCCTCTACCGAAGGGAGAGGGTTGGGGTGAGGGATGGTGGGCCTTGCTGGGTCTCACTCCACAAAAAAAACGGCGCACTCGTGGCGCGCCGGCACTGCGAATCTGCAGCTCAATTTCGCGGGAGGAAACGGCGCCCGGCTTGTGGCGGGGGGCCGCATAGTGGGGCCGCCCGATGCGGCCGCCGCTATAGGGTGGGGCGTGTCAGACCACGGGGGTCAGCATCTCGCCCTTGTCGAGGAACGACTGCAGGTTGGCGAACACCAGTTCTTCCATCTGCAAACGGGTTTCTTCAGTGCCGCTTCCGATGTGCGGCGCCAGCACCACGTTGTCCAAGCCGAACAGGACTTCGGGAACACGCGGCTCGGCTTCGAAAACATCCAACCCCGCACCGCCCAGGCGCCCTTCGCTCAAGGCGACTACCAGTGCCTGTTCATCCACCACTGAGCCACGGGCTACGTTGACCAGGATGCCTTCCGGCCCCAGGGCTTCGAGCACCTGCGCCGAGATCAGGTGATGGGTTGCCGCGCCGCCGGGACAGGTCAGCACCAGGAAATCTGCCCAGCGGGCCAGCGCCAGCAGGTCCGGCTCGAAACCGAAGGGGCTGTCTGCGTCCGGGCGGCGATTGTGGTAGCGCACCTGCATGTCGAAACCGCCGGCGCGACGCGCGACGTCCTTGCCGATGCGGCCAAGACCGACAATACCGAGGCGCTTGCCGCTGACCTTGCGTGCCAATGGGAAATTACCGGCCGGCCAGCTTCCGGCGCGAACGAAGCGATCCGACGCGCTGATGCGCCGCGAGCAGTCGATGAGCAGCCCCATGGCCAGATCGGCGACGCAGTCGTTGAGCACATCCGGCGTGGAACTGACCTGGATGCCACGCTGGCGCGCCACGTCGACGGCAATGGCGTCGTAGCCGACGCCGAAGCTGCAGATGGCGCGCACATTGGGCAGGCGCTCGAGCATGGCGACCGAGCAACCGAAGCGGGCCGAGGTGACCACGATGTCGAACTCGGCGCCGTGTCCCTCGAGAAAGGCCAGCGCGTCACCTTGCTGCCAGAGCTGCGTGACCCGCTGTTCGCTGACCAGGCGTTGGTTGAAGCGCTCGGTCAGCGGGCCGACGTGGAGGATCTTGGGTTCCATTCTGGGTCTCTCATTCCAAACAAACAGCGCCTGTCCACGGTCTCGCAAGCTAGAGAAGAACAAGGCGAGACTGGCTGAGGGCGGACGCTCACGTTACAGGAGCTGGATTGAACAGGGTCAGATCGTTGTGCAGCCGATGCTTCTCCGCCCAGGTGCGTTCCTTGCCGCTGGCCACGTCGAGGTAGTAGCGGAACAGTTCCCAGCCCATCTCTTCCAGGGTGACGCGTCCGGAGGTGATGCGACCTGCATCGACATCAATCAGATCGGGCCAGCGCTCGGCCAGTTGGGTACGGGTGGAGACCTTGATCACCGGCACCATGGACAGGCCATAGGGCGTGCCGCGGCCGGTGGTGAACACGTGCAGGTTCATGCCCGCAGCCAGTTGCAGGGTGCCGCAGACGAAGTCGCTGGCCGGCGTCGCGCAATACTGCAGGCCCTTGCCGCGCACGCGCTCGCCCGGAGCGACGACGCCAGCGATGGCGCTGTTGCCGGATTTGGCGATGGAGCCCATGGCTTTCTCGACGATGTTGTTCAGGCCGCCTTTCTTGTTGCCCGGCGTTGTGTTGGCGCTGCGATCAGCCATGCCACGGGCCAGATAGCGGTCGTACCACTCCATTTCGCGCACCAGCGCCTGGGCCACTTCGGGGGTTGCCGCACGCGGGGTGAGCAGGTGGATGCCATCCCGCACTTCGGTGTTCTCCGAAAACATCACAGTAGCCCCGGCACGCACCAGCAGGTCGGCGGCCACGCCCAGAGCCGGGTTGGCGGTAACGCCGGAGAAGGCATCGCTGCCACCGCACTGCATGCCCAGCACCAGCTCGGACGCCGGGCAGGTTTCCCGGCGGCGCAGGTCGAGGACTTTCAGCCGGTCCTCGATCATGCCCATGATCTGCTCGACCATTCCGGCAAAGCTAGTGGCGGAATCCTGCAGGCGGAACAGCCAGGCTTCCTCGTCCTGCCCGGCGGTGAGCTCGTCGCCCGGCATCAGTTGTTCGGCCTGCAGCTTCTCGCAGCCCAGGCCGATCACCAGCGCCTGGCCACCGAGGTTGGGATTGCGCGCAATGTTGTGCAGGGTGCGAATCGGGATCACCGCGTCCGGCGCGTTGATCGCCACGCCGCAGCCGTAACTGTGGGTCAGGGCGACCACATCATCGACATTGGGGTACTTCGGCAGGACTTCCTTGCGCACACGGTCGACGCAGTGATCCAGCACGCCAGTGACGCACTGCACTGTGGTGGTCACGCCGAGGATATTGCGGGTACCGACTCTGCCGTCCGGATTGCGGAACCCTTCGAAGGTGTAGCCGTCCAGCGGCGCCATCGTCGGCGGCACGGCGGTGGCCATGGGCAGGTTGTCCAGACCCGGGGCTTCGGGAATGCTCAGCAGTTCCTCGCGCACCCAGCTGCCACGCGGAATGGGCTTCAAGGCATGGCCGATCACGGTGCCGTAGCGCAGCACGGCACCGCCGGCAGGGATGTCCACCAACGTGACCTTGTGGCTCTGGGGAATGGCTTCACGGGTGACCAGGCCGTCGGGGAACTGACCGCCCTCCGCCACGCCCTGCTCGTTGATAACGATGGCGACGTTGTCGTCGGGGTGCAGGCGCACATGGCGGGGAGAGTCCTGGTGTTGGATCAACTGCATGGCTGACTCCGTTGTTGTTCTCTGTATCAGGCTTGGTATGGCCCTGTGGGAGCGAATTCATCCGCGATTGAAATCACTCCCACAGGAACCAGGTGCCGCTGGTTGCCTCAGCGCACCAGGCAGGGGCGCTTGTGGTTGAAGGTCCAGTTCGGCACCAGGTACTGCATGGCGATGGCGTCGTCTCGAGCGCCCAGGCCCTTGGACTTGTACAGAGCATTGGCCTTGGCCAGTTCGTCCATATCCAGTTCGACACCCAGACCCGGTTTCTGCGGCACCGCCACCTTGCCGCCCTTGATACGCAGCGGCTCCTTGGTCAGGCGCTGGCCGTCCTGCCAGATCCAATGGGTGTCGATGGCGGTGATCTTGCCCGGCGCCGCCGCGGCGACGTGGGTGAACATCGCCAGAGAGATATCGAAATGGTTATTGGAGTGAGAGCCCCAGGTCAGGCCCCAGTCGTTACACATCTGCGCCACCCGTACCGAGCCCTGCATCGTCCAGAAGTGCGGATCGGCCAAGGGGATATCCACAGACTGCAGTGAGATGGCGTGGCCCATCTGGCGCCAGTCGGTGGCGATCATGTTAGTGGCGGTCGGCAGGCCGGTGGCACGACGGAACTCGGCCATCACCTCGCGACCGGAGTACCCGTTCTCGGCGCCGCAAGGGTCCTCGGCGTACGCCAACACATGGTGCTGATCGCGGCACAGGGCAACTGCCTGCTTGAGCGACCAGGCACCGTTCGGATCGAGGGTGATGCGTGCCTCGGGGAAGCGTTCGGCCAGTGCGGTGACCGCTTCGATTTCCTCTTCGCCGCGCAGGACGCCGCCCTTGAGTTTGAAGTCATTGAAGCCGTAGCGGGCATGGGCCGCCTCGGCCAGACGCACGACCGTTTCCGGAGTCAGCGCCTCTTCGTTGCGCAGGCGGAACCAGGCGTCGTCGGCGTCGGCTTCGCTGCGATAATCGAGCTCGGTCTTGTTGCGGTCGCCGACGTAGAACAGGTAGCCGAGCATCTCCACCTCGTCGCGCTGCTGGCCTTCACCGAGCAGGGCCGCCACCGGCACCTCCAGGTGCTGGCCGAGCAGGTCGAGCAGTGCGGACTCAAGCGCGGTGACCGCGTGGATGGCGATACGCAGGTCAAAAGTCTGCAGGCCGCGACCGCCGGAATCGCGGTCGGCAAACGCCTGCCGCACCTGGTTGAGCAGGCTCTGGTAGTTGCCGATGGACTGCCCTACCAGCAAGGCACGGGCATCCTCCAGCGTCTGGCGGATGGCTTCGCCGCCAGGTACCTCGCCAACGCCGACGTGACCGGCGTTGTCCTTGAGGATCACCACGTTGCGGGTGAAGTACGGACCGTGGGCGCCGCTGAGGTTGAGCAGCATGCTGTCCTGGCCGGCCACCGGCACCACTTGCAGTTCGGTGATACGCGGTGCGCCCTGATGAAGATTCTGTTGAGTCATTGCCTTGTCCTTCTGCGAATTAACGGGCTGGACTCGCGGCAGGCGCTTCGCTAGCGGCTGCCGGAACCTCAGCGTCAGTCTTTGCACCCTTGAGCTCTACGCGCTTGATCTCGCCGACGATGAACAGGTAGCTGAACGCGGCCATGAAGGCGTTTACGCCAACGAACACCAGGGCCCACTTGAAGGAACCGGTGGCGGCGATGATGTAGCCGATGACGATGGGGGTGGTGATCGAAGACAGGTTGCCGCAGGTGTTGAAGATGCCACCTGACAGGCCGGCGATCTGCTTGGGCGACGTGTCCGACATCACCGCCCAGCCGAGAGCACCGATACCTTTGCCGAAGAAGGCCAGGGCCATGAAGCCCACCACCATCCAGTCGGCGTCCACGTAGTTGCAGAGGATCATGCTCATCGACAGCAGCATGCCGCAGACGATCGGGGTCTTGCGCGCCACGCTGAGGGAATGGCCGCGGCGCAGCATCCAGTCGGACAGCACGCCACCCAGTACACCACCGATGAAGCCGCAGATGGCCGGCAAGGAGGCGATGATGCCGGCCTTGAGGATGGTCATGCCGCGCTCCTGCACCAGGTACACCGGGAACCAGGTGAGGAAGAAGTAGGTGATGGCGTTGATGCAGAACTGGCCCAGGTAGATGCCGGCCATCATGCGGCTGCCCACCAGTTGCTTGATGTGCTCCCACTTCGGCCCATTGCCAGGCAGCTTGCGGTTCTGGTCCATGTCGACGAGCGCGCCGTTGGCGGCGATGTGGTCGATTTCGGCCTTGTTGGCCAGCGGGTGATCTTTCGGGTTGAAGATGAACTTCAGCCAGACCGCGGAGAACAGGATGCCGATCACGCCCATGACGATGAACACGTGTTCCCAGCCAAAGCTGTGGACGATCCAGCCCATCAGCGGGGCGAAGAGCACGGTGGCGAAGTACTGGGCGGAGTTGAACACGGCGGACGCCGTGCCGCGCTCGGCCGTGGGGAACCAGGCCGCGACGATGCGTGCGTTACCGGGGAAGGACGGCGCTTCGGCAAAGCCCACCAGGAAGCGCAACAAGAACAGCGTGACGACGGTCCAGGCCACCGGCAGGGTATCCACGAAGCCCTGCATCAGGGTGAACAGCGACCAGGTGAAGATGCTCACGGCGTAGACGCGCTTGGAGCCGAAGCGGTCGAGCAGCCAGCCGCCCGGAATCTGGCCGAGCACGTAGGCCCAGCCGAAGGCGGAGAAGATATAGCCGAGCATGACGGCGTCGATGCCGAGCTCCTTCTGCATGGTGGAGCCGGCGATGGAGATGGTGGCGCGGTCGGCGTAGTTGATCGTGGTCACCAGGAACAGCATGAGCAGGATCAGGTAACGCACACGGGTTTGTTTCAGTACTTCGCCCATGGTTCTTCTCTCTGAATTGTTCTTGTCGAAGAGCCCACGCGGGATGACCGCGCGGTGTCGTATTGCATTCCGCAGGCAGCGGACGGGGTCAGAACCTCGGCTTGCGTATTTTCCAAGCCGGGTCGTATTTGCGCATCTGCCGCGCGTCGTCGCGACTTCGTATATCGATGGAAAGGTACTGTTCGTGGAGCTTGGCCAGCTGATCCTGATCCAGTTCCACGCCCAGGCCCGGCGCACGGGTGATGCGTACGCAACCGTCCTGGATCGGCAACTTGCCGCCCTTGATGACCTCCTCGTCCTCCTCCTGCCACGGGTAGTGCGTATCACAGGCATAGGTGAGGTTGGGGACGGACGCCGCGACGTGGGTCATGGCCATCAGGCTGATGCCCAGGTGCGAGTTGGAATGCATCGACAGGCCGAGACCAAAGGTGTCGCACATCCGCGCCAGCACCTGGGTATCGCGCAGGCCACCCCAGTAGTGGTGGTCGGCCAGAACGATCTGCACGCTGTTCAAGGCGACGCTGCGACGGAACTCCTCGAAGTCGGTGACCACCATGTTGGTGGCTAGTTGCATGCCGGTCCGTTCGTGCAGCTCGGCCATGCCATCGAGGCCGGGGGTCGGGTCTTCGTAGTACTGCAGGTCATCGCCCAGCAGTTCGGCCATGCGCAGCGCCGTTTCCAGCGACCAGTTGCCGTTGGGATCGATGCGCAGCGGGTGGTCGGGGAAGGCCTTCTTCAGTGCCTTGATGCACGCCACTTCGTGCTCGGGCTGCAAGGCACCGGCCTTCAGTTTGATGCTCTGGAAGCCGTGGGCCTCGATCATCCGAGCGGCCTGGGCGACGATCTGCTCCTCGCTGAGGGCTTCGCCCCAGGAATCCGGCGCATAGGGGGCGTCGATGTGCTTTGCGTACTTGAAGAAGAGGTATGCGCTGAAGGGCACTTCAGTGCGAATGGCGCCCCCCAACAGATCTACCAGGGGCATGTTCAGCGAGCGCGCCTGCAGATCGAGGAAGGCGACCTCGAAGGCTGAATAGGCGTTGGCCACCTGCTTGCTGGGGTGGGAGCCGGGCGCCAGTTCGGCGCCGGCTTCGGCCGGACCGAGGCGGGCCACCGTCTGAATGACGCGAGCACGCAGACCGTTGAGGTCGAAGGCGTCCAGCCCGGCCAGGCTGTCCTGCATGGCCTGCAGTACCGCCAGGACCGGCGCGTCGCCATAGCTCTCGCCGAGGCCGATGTAGCCGTTGTCGCTCTCCACTTCGATGATCGAGCGCAGCGCGAAGGGTTCGTGGATGCCGCTGGCATTGAGCAGCGGCGCATCGCGGAAGGCGATGGGGGTGACTCTGACTCGTTTGATCTTCACGAGCATTTCCTACCTGTGCTTGTTGTTGTACCGGTAGTCCCTGATGGAGCACGGGGGCAAGCCATGCCCCCGCGGGTGCCTGATGCGTTGATCAGCCTCCGATGTAGCTGGTTTTCACCGTGGTGTAGAACTCCTGGGCGTAGCGGCCCTGCTCGCGCGGGCCGTAGGACGAACCTTTGCGGCCACCGAATGGCACGTGGTAATCCACCCCGGCAGTGGGCAGGTTGACCATGACCATCCCGGCCTGGGCGTGGCGCTTGAAGTGATTGGCGTACTTGAGCGAAGTAGTGGCGATACCGGCAGACAGGCCGAACTCGGTGTCGTTGGCCAGCGCCAGCGCCTCTTCATAACTGGCCACGCGGATCACGTTGGCCACCGGGCCAAAGATTTCCTCGCGGCTGATGCGCATGCCCGCCTCACTGTCGGCGAACAGCGCCGGAGCCATGAAGTAGCCCTCGGTCTCGCAGCGCACCCGCTCGCCACCAGCCACCAGGCGGGCACCTTCGGCGCGGCCGATGTCGATGTAGCTCAGGTCTTGTTCCAGCTGCGCCTGGGACACAACCGGACCGACATCGATGCCACTGTGCAGGGCATGGCCGACCCGGATGGCACGCATGCGTTCGGCCATCGCCTCGACGAAGCGGTCGTGGATGCCGGCGGTGACAATCAGGCGGCTGCTGGCGGTGCAGCGCTGGCCAGTGGAGTAGAAAGCGCTCTGCACGGCGAGTTCGACGGCGAGTTTGAGATCGGCGTCGTCGAGGATCACCTGCGGGTTCTTGCCGCCCATCTCCAGCTGCACCTTGGCACCACGTGCAACGCAGGCAGCGGCGATGCTGCGACCGACACCTACCGAGCCGGTGAAGCTGATGCCATCGACGCGCTTGTCGTTGACCATGGCTTCGCCGACCACGCGACCGCTGCCCATCACCAGGTTGAACACGCCGGCGGGGAAGCCCGCGCGGGAAATGATCTCGGCCAGGGCCCAGGCACTGCCCGGCACCAGGTCAGCCGGTTTGAACACCACGCAGTTCCCGTAGGCCAGCGCAGGCGCGATCTTCCAGGCCGGGATGGCGATGGGGAAGTTCCAGGGGGTGATCAGGCCGATCACCCCCAGCGGTTCGCGGGTAACTTCCACTGCCACGCCAGGGCGTACCGACGGGACGATTTCACCGGCCAGGCGCAGGCATTCACCCGCGAAGAACTTGAAGATATTGCCGGCGCGAGTCACCTCGCCGATGGCCTCGGGCAGGGTCTTGCCCTCTTCCCGCGCCAGCAGGGTGCCCAGCTCCTCGCGGCGGGCGAGGATCTCGCTGCCCACCTTGTCGAGTGCATCGGAACGAGCCTGGATGCCGGATACCGACCAGGACGGGAAGGCAACGCGGGCCGCCTCGATGGCCTGGGCCACCTGGGCGGCATCGGCCTTGGCGTACTCGCCCAGGCAGTCGGCAAGGTCGGAGGGGTTGATGTTGCGCGAGTAGCCGCTGCCGGCCACCCACTCCCCGCCTATGTAGTTGTCGAAGCGTTTCTCAGTCACGAGACTTCTCCTGGTTACAGGTCACTGCGCGCCCTGGGCGTCGATCAGCGCGGCAAGGCGCTCGTACTCGTCGGGCAACAGGTCGGTCAGCGGAGCGCGGACCGGGCCTGCGTCATAGCCAGCGATACGCGCGCCAGCCTTGACGATGCTGACGGCATAGCCAGCGCGGCGATTGCGGATTTCCAGGTAGGGCAGGAAGAAGTCGTCGATCAGCTTGCCCACGGTTTCGTGGTCGTCGCGAGCGATGGCGTTATAGAAGTCCATTGCGGTCTTCGGGATGAAGTTGAACACGGCGGAGGAGTAGACCGGCACGCCCAGCGCCTTGTAGGCGGCGGCGTAGACCTCGGCGGTAGGCAGGCCTCCCAGGTAGCTGAAGCGATCCCCGAGACGGCGGCGAATGGCGACCATCAGCTCGATATCGCCCAGGCCGTCCTTGTAGCCGATCAGATTCGGGCAGCGCTCGGCCAGCTGCTCCAGCAGCGCCGGGGTCAGGCGGCAGACATTGCGGTTGTAGACCACCACGCCGATGTTCACCGATTTGCAGACCTGCTCGACATGGGCGGCCACGCCTTCCTGGCTTGCTTCGGTCAGGTAGTGAGGCAGAAGCAGCAGACCCTTGGCGCCAAGACGCTCGGCCTCCTGGGCGTACTGGATAGCCAGGCGAGTCGGGCCGCCAACACCTGCGAGAATCGGCACGCTGCCGGCGCAGGTATCGACGGCAGTCTTGATGACAGCGGAGTACTCGTCCGGCGCCAGGGAGAAGAATTCACCAGTACCGCCCGCGGCGAAGAGCGCCGAGGCGCCGTAGGGAGCCAGCCATTCCAGGCGACGGACATAGCTTGCAGCGTTGAAGTTACCGGCGGCATCGAAGTCGGTGACGGGGAAGGACAGCAGCCCGGAGGAGAGGATGGACTTGAGTTCTTGTGGATTCATTATTCGAGCACCCTGCGAAGCGGTTTGAGTTAAGCCGGTGATTCGGCTTATGAGATACGTTATCGTACAACTAAAATTGCTATCAATTGCCGTTCATCCTTCCGTGCGTTCATCGCCCGTTTTCCCGGCACCGGCCTACCCTGCCCGCAAAAAATCCATTTAAGGCTTTAGACAGCACAATACAGCTTGACCCTGGATAGACCGGAAATGGCACGAGCAGCTATCGATCGACCTTGTTTGCGACCAGGTCAGGTCGACCTTGTTGGCCGCCAGGCAATCATGTTGTACGACAACATACAACAGCAGATCTTGTAGGACAACTCCCAAAGAGAGAATTTTTCACCCCCTCACGCCGGAAACAAAAAGGGCCGCACATAGCGGCCCTGTTTCCATGCGGCTAGCCCCTCAGGCCTCCCTCCCCTTCTCGGCTTCTTCGTGGGCCTGACGCAGCCGCTCACGGCTGTTGGTCAGGTGCAGGCGCATGGCCGCGCGAGCGGCATCGCTGTCCTGGCGGGCAATTGCCTCGTAGATGTCTTCGTGCTCGCGGCTCAGGCGCGCAAGGTAGTGCTCGCGATCGTCATGCGCGATGCGTGCGGAGTTGAGGCGCGTCCGAGGAATGATGCTTGTCCCCAGGTGGGTCATGATGTCGGTGAAGTATCGGTTGCCCGTAGCCTGGGCGATCTGCAGGTGGAACTGGAAGTCGGAGGCCACCGCGTCGGTGCCGTGGGCAGCTTTGAGGAAGCTGTCCAGCGCCTCGCGCATGGCCACCAGTTGCTCCGGACTACGACGCTGCGCGGCAAGGCCGGCGGACTCCACCTCAAGGCTGATACGCAGTTCGAGTATGGCCATGACGTCGCGCAGAGTGACGATGGTCGCCGGATCAATGCGGAAGCCGCTGGGGCTCGGGGTATCCAGCACGAAGGTACCGATGCCGTGACGGGTTTCTACCAGCCCGGCGGCCTGCAGGCGCGAGATGGCCTCGCGAACCACGGTACGACTAACGCCCTGTGCCTCCATGATGGCCGACTCGGTGGGCAGCTTTTCACCCCGTTTGATCACGCCATCCTGGATTTGCTGGGAGAGCTCGCTCACCAACTCCTGGGCCAGGCTGCGATGCTTGCGGCGAGGACGTTGCTGGGCGCTTGGGTTGTCCATATCGAAATACGATCTCGGCGAAAACTGAGCGACCATCATATCCCAGCGAGTTGTACGATGACACTCATCCGCCCTTCCCGTATCGACGCCAGAAACGACAAAGGCGCAGCCCGAGGGCTGCGCCTTTGTTTGTTCGCTTGCGCGATTCGACTAGAACGGGATGTCGTCGTCGAAGCTGTCGTAGTCCGGAGCCGGTTGGGCGGCTGGCTGCGGAGCCGGACGCTGCTGCGGAGCAGACTGCTGCGGCTCGCGCTGCGGGCGCGGAGCACGCGGTGCGTCGCCTTCGCTGCCAGGACGGCCGCCGAGCAGCTGCATCTGGCCGTTGATGTCGACCACGATTTCGGTGGTGTAACGCTTCACGCCGTCTTTTTCCCACTCGCGGGTACGCAGGGAACCTTCGACGTAGACTTGTGAACCCTTGCGCAGGTACTCGCCGGCGATCTCGGCGAGACGGCCGAAGAACACCACGCGGTGCCACTCGGTACGTTCCTGCTGCTGGCCGGTTTGCTTGTCCTTCCAGGACTCGCTGGTGGCCAGGGTGACGTTGGTCACCGCGTTGCCGTTGGGCAGGTAGCGGGTCTCCGGATCACCACCGACGTTACCAACCAGAATGACTTTGTTAACCCCACGGGCCATGACGTTCTCCTAGGCTTCAGCACGTTCCGGGGCCGACTCGATCAGGCGCTCCAGGGACGTGCGGTCCAGTTTTTCAGTATCCACTTTTATGTAGATGGCCGCCTCATCGGCCACCACGACGGCATCTGCCACTCCGGGCAGAGCCAGCAAACGCGCAACCAGCCCGGTATCGGCAACAGCCGCTGCACTGAGCGGCATGCGCAGGCTGGTTACGTACGGAGGTTCACGCATAGTAACAGCAATGGCCAACCAAATCGCACAGACCACCGCACAGCCGACGAATACCGTAGACAGCCCGCCATGCTGGAACAGCCAGCCACCGAGGATGCCGCCTACGGCTGCGCCGAGGAACTGGCTGGTGGAGTAGACGCCCATTGCCGTGCCCTTGCCGCCGGCCGGGGCGACCTTGCTGATTAGCGAGGGCAGCGAGGCTTCCAGCAAGTTGAAGGCGGTGAAGAATACGATGGTGCCAAATACCAGCGCACGAAGGCTCTCGCCGAACTGCCAGAAGAACAGTTCGCAGACACACAGCACCGCAACGGCCCCCACCAGCACACGTTTCATCTGACGCTTTTTCTCGCCGTAGATGATGAAGGGGACCATGCCGAAGAAGCCCACCAATAGCGCGGTGAGGTAGACCCACCAGTGTTCTTCCCTGGGCAGTCCGGCCTTTTCCACCAATGCCAGCGGCAGGGCGACGAAGCTGGCCATGAGGACGGCGTGCAGGGCCAGAATGCCGAAGTCCAGGCGAAGCAGGTCTGGGTGTTTCAAGGTCGGAAGCAGCGCCTGGCGCGCTACACCGGACTCACGATGCTGCAGCGGGTGGGCCGCGCGCGGCACCATGGTGGCGATGATCACGATTCCGAGCAGTGCCATGATAGCGGTTGCCCAGAACAGCCCGGAGAGGCCAAAAGCACGGGTCAGCAGCGGGCCGACCACCATCGCCACGGCGAAGGACACGCCGATGCTCATGCCGATCATGGCCATGGCCTTGGTGCGGTGCTGCTCGCGGGTGAGGTCGGACAGCAACGCCATGACAGCCGCGGAAATGGCCCCGGCGCCCTGCAAAACACGCCCTGCAATCACGCCCCAGATGGAGTCGGCGTTGGCCGCCAGAACGGCGCCGGCGGCGAATATCAGCAGGCCGATGTAGATCACCGGCAGGCGGCCAATGCGGTCGGAAACGATGCCGAAGGGTATCTGCAGAATGGCCTGGGTCAGGCCATAGGCGCCAATTGCAAGGCCGATCAGGGCCGGGGTGGCGCCGGCGAGGTCCTGGCCGTAGGTGGCCAGCACTGGCAATACCATGAACATGCCGAGCATACGGAAAGCGAACACCAGGGCCAGGCTGCTGGCCGCGCGCGTTTCGCTGCCGCTCATGCGTTCAGAGTGGGAATCGTGCATAGGTGCCTCAAGGGAGAACGATCGGGGCCTGCGTCATGCGCCCCTGTCTGGCTGGTCACCCATTCCTGGGTGCCCGGCTGTTGCCGGAGCCCGAAAAATGCCGCGCATTCTAGCAGTCCCGGCCGTTTCCGTGACAGCCGTGACGCTTTGCCGCGTCGCCTTGGCGGGCCGTATAATCGGCGGTTTCCGACCGCCAAGTGAGGCCGTTGTGGACAAGATCCTGATCCGTGGGGCACGTACCCATAACCTGAAGAACGTCGACCTCACCCTGCCCCGCGACAAGCTGATCGTGATTACCGGCCTGTCCGGCTCCGGCAAATCGTCGCTGGCTTTCGACACTCTCTATGCAGAGGGCCAGCGCCGCTATGTAGAGTCTCTGTCGGCATACGCCCGGCAGTTCCTGTCGATGATGGAAAAGCCCGATGTAGACACCATCGAAGGCCTTTCGCCGGCAATTTCCATCGAGCAGAAGTCCACCTCCCACAACCCGCGGTCCACCGTCGGCACCATCACCGAGATCTACGACTACCTGCGCCTGCTATACGCCCGCGTAGGTATGCCGCGGTGTCCGGATCACGATGTGCCACTGGAAGCCCAGACTGTCAGCCAGATGGTCGACCAGGTGCTGGCCCTGCCCGAGGGCCGCAAGCTGATGCTGCTGGCGCCGGTGATCCGCGAACGCAAGGGTGAGCACCTGGCGGTGTTTGAGGAATTGCGCGCCCAGGGCTTCGTCCGTGCACGCGTGGACGGCAAGCTCTACGAGCTTGACGAGCTGCCCAAGCTGGACAAGCAGAAGAAGCACTCTGTCGACGTGGTAGTGGACCGTTTCAAGGTCCGCGGCGATCTGCAGCAACGTCTCGCCGAATCGTTCGAGACCGCAATCAACCTCGCCGACGGCATCGCCCTGGTGGCACCAATGGACGACGAAGAAGGAGACGAGATCATCTTCTCGGCCCGCTTCGCCTGCCCCCATTGCGGCCACTCCATCAGCGAGCTGGAACCCAAGCTGTTTTCCTTCAACAACCCGGCCGGCGCCTGCCCCACCTGTGATGGCCTTGGGGTCAAGCAGTTCTTCGACGCCAAGCGCCTGGTCAACGGCGAGCTGACCCTCGCCGAAGGCGCGATTCGCGGATGGGACAGGCGTAACGTCTACTACTTCCAGATGCTTGGCTCGCTGGCCTCGCACTACGGTTTCAGCCTGGAGAAACCCTTCGACGAGCTGTCCGCCGAACACCAGAAGGTGATCCTGTTCGGCAGCGGCCGCGAGGATGTGGACTTCCGCTACCTCAACGATCGCGGCGACATCGTCAAGCGCTCGCACCCCTTCGAGGGGATCATCCCCAACCTTGAACGCCGCTACCGCGAGACCGAATCGGCAACCGTGCGCGAAGAGCTGGCAAAGTTCCTCAGCACCCAGCCCTGCCCCGACTGCCGAGGTACCCGTCTGCGCCGTGAAGCGCGCCATGTATGGGTCGGTGACAAGACACTGCCTGCGGTAACCGGCCTGCCGGTGGGCGATGCAGCGGACTACTTCGGCGGGCTCAGCCTCACCGGCAGGCGCGGCGAGATCGCCGAGAAGATCCTCAAGGAGATCCGCGAGCGCCTGCAGTTCCTCGTCAACGTCGGCCTCGACTACCTGACCCTGGACCGTAGCGCCGATACCCTGTCCGGGGGCGAAGCGCAGCGCATTCGCCTGGCCAGCCAGATCGGGGCCGGCCTGGTGGGGGTGATGTACATCCTCGACGAGCCCTCCATCGGTCTGCACCAGCGCGACAACGAACGCCTGCTGGCGACCCTCACCCATCTGCGCAACCTGGGCAACACGGTAATAGTGGTCGAGCACGATGAGGATGCTATCCGCCTCGCCGACTATGTCGTGGACATCGGCCCGGGTGCCGGCGTGCATGGCGGCCAGATCGTCGCCGAAGGAACACCGGACGAGGTCATGGCTCATCCGAACTCGCTTACAGGCAAGTACCTGTCCGGCCGCGTGAAGATCCAAGTGCCGGCCGAGCGTACCCCGCGCGACAAGAAAAAGTCCCTCAAGCTCAAGGGTGCCAGCGGCAACAACCTGCAGCAGGTGAACTTGGAGATTCCAGTGGGCTTGCTGACCTGCGTTACCGGCGTATCCGGCTCGGGCAAGTCGACCCTGATCAACAACACGCTGTTCCCGATCACCGCCACTGCACTCAACGGCGCCACCTCCCTTGAGGCATCCGCCCACGAGAGCTTCGATGGCCTCCAGCACCTGGACAAAGTAGTGGACATCGACCAGAGCCCAATCGGTCGTACTCCCCGTTCCAACCCGGCGACCTACACCGGCCTGTTCACGCCAATCCGTGAACTGTTTTCCGGCGTGCCGGAGTCCCGCTCCCGTGGCTACGGCCCGGGGCGTTTCTCCTTCAACGTCAAAGGTGGCCGCTGCGAGGCCTGCCAGGGCGATGGCGTGATCAAGGTGGAAATGCACTTCCTGCCGGACATCTACGTGCCCTGCGATGTGTGCAAAGGCAAGCGCTACAACCGCGAGACCCTGGAAATCCGCTACAAGGGCAAGAGCATCCATGAAGTGCTGGAGATGACCATCGAAGAGGCCCGCGAGTTCTTCGATGCGGTACCGGCCATTGCCCGCAAGCTACAAACCCTGATGGACGTCGGCCTGTCGTACATCCGCCTGGGTCAATCAGCGACCACACTTTCCGGCGGGGAGGCGCAGCGGGTGAAGCTGTCTCGCGAGCTCTCCAAGCGCGACACAGGGAAGACGTTGTACATCCTCGACGAACCTACCACCGGCCTGCACTTTGCCGACATCCAGCAATTACTTGACGTGCTGCATCGCCTGCGCGATCACGGCAATACGGTGGTAGTGATCGAGCACAACCTCGACGTGATCAAGACCGCTGACTGGCTCGTGGACCTCGGACCCGAAGGCGGCTCCAAGGGTGGCCAGATCATCGCCACCGGCACCCCGGAAGAGGTCGCAGACATGGCGCAGTCCCACACCGGGCGGTTCCTCAAGCCCTTGCTGGAGCGTGATCGCGCCTGATCCAACGGTCTGTAAAGAAAAGGGCCGGGCAGCGAT
The DNA here is from genome assembly GCF_003626975.1 of Pseudomonas sp. DY-1. Taxonomy (NCBI): domain Bacteria; kingdom Pseudomonadati; phylum Pseudomonadota; class Gammaproteobacteria; order Pseudomonadales; family Pseudomonadaceae; genus Pseudomonas; species Pseudomonas sp. DY-1. Next base: position 3,552,000 of record NZ_CP032616.1, read on the forward strand.
GTCCGGCCTTTTTTGTGGGGGGCAATGTACCTGCGCGAATCCAGCCCGGAGCGAACGGCATTGCCGAAATGCGGAAGCACTGATCGAAGTGCGCCCAGTGCAGGTCAGCAATGAACCGCGGAACACACGTCATAACCCCGGTGATGTCGAAAATGCCCTGTGTATCTGCCCTACTCGCACAAGTGGAACAGCGCACAAGGCTGGTTTCCTGGCTCTTTAAGCCTCACCCACATGATCTGTTTCATTTCCTTCGCTGGGCGAAAAAGGAGTGTCGATCTACCCGTCACACCGCAGTCGAATTGTTAAAAGAACCGAATCGGTAGACACAGGTTAAATTTCAGACATAAAAAAACCGGGCACTAGGCCCGGTTTTTCATGCAACGACCGACTTACTCGGCAGCAGCTTCGACTTCACCAGCGACCGGACGGTCAACCAGCTCGACGTAAGCCATGGGAGCATTGTCGCCAGCGCGGAAACCGCACTTCAGGATACGCAGGTAGCCGCCCTGACGGTTGGCGTAGCGCTTGCCCAGATCGTTGAACAGTTTGCCTACAGCGGACTTCGAACGGGTACGGTCGAAAGCCAGACGACGGTTGGCAACGCTGTCTTCCTTGGCCAGGGTGATCAGCGGCTCGGCAACGCGGCGCAGTTCCTTGGCTTTAGGCAGGGTGGTTTTGATCAGTTCGTGCTCGAACAGCGACACCGCCATGTTCTGGAACATGGCCTTGCGGTGTGCGCTGGTGCGGCTGAGGTGACGGCCACTTTTACGATGACGCATGGTTCAATTCCTTACCAAACTTCTACGTTCGGTGATTACGACGATCAGGCAGTCGCCTTGTCGTCCTTCTTGAGACTTGCCGGCGGCCAGTTGTCGAGGCGCATGCCGAGGGACAGACCACGGGAGGCCAGGACGTCCTTGATCTCGGTCAGGGACTTCTTGCCCAGGTTCGGAGTCTTCAACAGCTCTACTTCGGTGCGCTGAATCAGGTCACCGATGTAGTAGATGTTCTCCGCCTTGAGGCAGTTGGCCGAACGTACGGTCAGCTCGAGGTCATCAACCGGACGAAGGAGGATCGGGTCGATCTCGTCTTCCTGCTCAACTACTACCGGCTCGCTGTCGCCCTTCAGGTCGACGAACGCAGCCAGTTGGTGTTGCAGGATGGTAGCGGCACGACGGATGGCCTCTTCAGGGTCCAGGGTGCCGTTGGTTTCCAGATCGATGACCAGCTTGTCCAGGTTGGTGCGCTGCTCCACACGGGCGTTTTCAACCACGTAGGCAACACGACGGACGGGACTGAACGAGGCGTCGAGCTGCAGACGACCAATGCTGCGGCTCTCGTCTTCGTCGCTCTGGCGCGCATCGGCGGGCTCATAGCCACGACCGCGAGACACCTTGAGCTTCATGTTCAGGACGCCGTTGTCCGCCAGGTTGGCGATCACGTGGTCGCCGTTGACGATTTCGACATCATGATCCAGCTGAATATCGGCAGCAGTGACCACGCCCGAACCTTTCTTCGAGAGGTTCAGCGTTACTTCGTCACGGCCGTGCAGCTTGATAGCCAGGCCTTTGAGGTTCAGGAGGATCTCGATGACATCTTCCTGAACACCCTCGATGGCGCTGTACTCGTGGAGTACGCCATCGATCTCGGCCTCGACTACTGCACAGCCAGGCATGGAGGACAACAGGATGCGACGCAGCGCGTTGCCCAGGGTATGGCCGAAACCACGCTCGAGAGGCTCGAGCGTGATCTTGGCGCGGGTCGGACTAACCACCTGCACATCAATGTGGCGGGGGGTCAGGAACTCATTTACCGAACTCTGCATGGATGCACCTATTTTCTAGCCCTTACTTGGAGTAGAGCTCGACAATCAGGTTTTCGTTGATGTCGGCGGACAGATCGCTGCGAGCCGGCACACTCTTGAACACGCCGGACTTTTTCTCTGCGTCAACTTCAACCCACTCCACACGGCCACGCTGACCGCACAGTTCGAGGGCTTGGGCAATACGCAGTTGGTTCTTCGACTTCTCGCGAACGGCAACCACGTCACCAGCTTTGATCTGGTAGGACGGAACGTTCACAGTCTGACCGTTGACGCTGATGGCCTTGTGGGAAACCAGCTGACGGGACTCGGAGCGAGTAGCGCCGAAGCCCATGCGGTACACGACGTTGTCCAGACGGCACTCAAGGAGTTGCAGTAGGTTTTCGCCGGTAGCGCCCTTACGAGCAGCAGCTTCTTTGTAGTAGTTGCCGAACTGACGCTCCAGAACACCGTAGATACGGCGCACTTTCTGCTTTTCACGCAGCTGGGTGCCGTAGTCGGACAGGCGGCCGCGACGGGCGCCGTGCTGACCAGGAGCGGATTCGATGTTGCACTTGGATTCGAGCGCGCGAGCACCACTCTTCAGGAAGAGGTCGGTACCTTCACGACGGGACAGTTTGCACTTGGGACCAATGTAACGAGCCATTTCTCACTGTCTCCTATTACACGCGACGCTTCTTCGGCGGACGGCACCCGTTGTGCGGGATAGGCGTCACGTCGGTGATGCTGGCGATCTTGTAGCCGCAGGCGTTCAGAGCACGCACAGCGGATTCGCGACCCGGACCCGGGCCCTTGACGTTCACGTCGAGGTTCTTCAGGCCGTATTCCAGAGCGGCTTGACCAGCGCGCTCGGCTGCAACCTGGGCAGCGAACGGGGTGCTCTTACGGGAACCGCGGAAACCCGAACCACCGGAGGTAGCCCAGGAAAGAGCGTTACCTTGACGGTCGGTGATGGTCACGATGGTGTTGTTGAAAGAAGCGTGGATATGGGCGATGCCATCCACAACTGTCTTTTTGACTTTCTTACGAGGACGAGCAGCAGGCTTAGCCATGACTTAATTCCTGTCGATTCGCGGGCGCAATTACTTGCGGATCGGCTTACGCGGGCCCTTACGGGTACGCGCGTTGGTCTTGGTGCGCTGGCCATGAACAGGCAGACCGCGACGATGACGCAGACCGCGGTAGCAGCCCAGGTCCATCAGACGCTTGATGTTCATGTTGATTTCGCGACGCAGGTCACCTTCAGTGGTGAGCTTCGCGACTTCGCCACGCAGCTGTTCGATCTGCTCGTCAGAGAGATCCTTGATCTTTGCCGCCGGATTAACACCGGTGGTAGCGCAGATGCTCTGCGCAGTGGTGCGACCAACACCGTAGATGTAGGTCAGCGAGATAACAGTGTGCTTGTTATCTGGAATGTTGACGCCTGCAATACGGGCCATTCAGTGAAACTCCAGTTGACAGCTACCTACGCCCCGGAAGCCAAGAAAAGGGCGCGAGATATTAGCGCTGTAGAAACGAATAATCAACCCGGCAGCGCACTAGCTGCCGGGTTCATAACGCGTGAATCACACTCAGCCTTGGCGCTGCTTGTGACGCGGTTCCGCGCTGCAGATCACGCGAACGACACCGTCGCGACGAACGATCTTGCAGTTGCGGCACAGCTTTTTCACCGATGCACGAACTTTCATCAGTAACTCCTAGAACCTTACGGAACTGGGTCAGCGGAGCATGCCGCTGCCGTAGCCCTTCAGGTTGGCTTTCTTCATCAGGGATTCGTACTGGTGCGAAACGAGGTGGGATTGTACTTGGGCCATAAAGTCCATAACAACCACTACCACGATCAGCAACGAGGTCCCGCCAAGGTAGAACGGTACATTCGCTGCAACCACCAGGAACTGGGGCAGCAGACAAACAGCCGTCATGTACAGAGCACCGAACATGGTCAAGCGGGTCAGTACGCCATCGATATAGCGCGCCGACTGCTCACCCGGACGGATACCCGGAATAAAGGCACCGGACTTCTTCAGGTTCTCCGCCACGTCTTTCGGATTGAACATCAAAGCTGTGTAGAAGAAGCAGAAGAAGACGATCCCTGCACTAAACAGCAGAATGTTCAACGGCTGACCAGGAGCGATAGACTGCGAGACATCCTGCAGCCAGCCCATGCTTTCGGACTGACCGAACCAGGCACCCAGAGAGGCCGGGAACAGCAGGATGCTGCTGGCGAAGATAGCCGGAATAACGCCCGCCATGTTCACCTTCAACGGCAGGTGGCTGGTCTGCGCAGCGAAGACCTTGCGGCCCTGCTGACGCTTGGCGTAATGCACAGCGATACGACGCTGGCCACGCTCAATGAACACCACGAAACCGATGATCGCTACTGCCAGCAGACCGATGGCGACCAGAGCGAAGATGTTGATATCGCCCTGACGTGCAGACTCGAAAGACTGCCCGATCGCTCTCGGCAGACCGGCCACGATGCCAGCAAAAATCAGCATCGAGATACCGTTGCCGACACCGCGCTCCGTGATCTGTTCGCCCAGCCACATCATGAACATTGCACCAGCCACGAAGGTGGTGACAGCCACGAAGTAGAAGCCGAAATCAGACGAGAAAGCGACACCCTGACTGGCCAGACCAACGGACATGCCGATGGCCTGAACCAATGCCAGGGCTACAGTGCCGTAGCGGGTGTACTGGCTGATCTTGCGACGGCCAGCCTCACCTTCCTTCTTCAACTGCTCCAGCTGCGGGCTGATCGCGGTCATGAGCTGCATGATGATCGATGCCGAGATGTACGGCATGATCCCCAACGCGAAAATGCTCATCCGCTCCAGCGCACCGCCGGAGAACATGTTGAACAGGCTAAGAATGGTCCCCTCGTTCTGCCGGAACAGCTCGGCCAGCCGGTCAGGGTTGATACCGGGCACTGGGATGTGCGCGCCGATCCGGTAGACGATGATCGCCAGGAACAGGAAACGCAGTCGAGCCCAGAGCTCGGACAACCCGCCATTGCTGAGCGCGGAGAGAGCACCTTGCTTAGCCATTTAGTCCTCGAACTTACCGCCAGCTGCTTCGATAGCCGCACGCGCACCTTTGGTGGCGGCGATACCTTTCAGGGTGACCGCGCGAGTAACGTCGCCGGACAGCATGACTTTCACACGCTGTACGTTCTGGTTAATCACGTTGGCATCCTTCAGCGACTGCAGAGTTACGACATCGCCTTCCACCTTGGCCAGCTCGGAGGTGCGCACTTCAGCGCGATCCATGGCTTTCAGGGAAACGAAGCCGAACTTCGGCAGACGACGGTGCAGCGGCTGCTGACCGCCCTCAAAGCCCGGAGCAATGGTGCCGCCGGAGCGAGAGGTCTGACCCTTGTGGCCACGGCCACCGGTCTTACCCAGGCCGCTACCGATGCCACGGCCCGGACGGTGCTTTTCGCGACGGGCACCCGGCGCGGAACGCAGATCGTTCAGTTTCATGGATTAACCCTCGACGCGCAGAAGGTAGTAAGCCTTGTTGATCATGCCGCGGTTCTCAGGAGTGTCCTGGACCTCTACGGAATGACCAATGCGACGCAGGCCGAGACCTTTGACGCAAGCCTTGTGGTTAGCCAGACGGCCGTTAACGCTCTTGATCAGCGTTACTTTGACAGTTGCCATGATTAGAGAATCTCCTCGACGCTCTTACCACGCTTGGCCGCAACCGACTCAGGGGACTGCATGTTCTTCAGACCCTTGAAAGTGGCGTAAACCACGTTCACCGGATTGGTGGAGCCGTAGCACTTGGCCAGAACGTTCTGCACACCGGCCACCTCCAGAACGGCACGCATGGCGCCGCCGGCGATGATACCGGTACCTTCGGAAGCCGGCTGCATGAACACCTTGGAGGCGCCATGGGCGGACTTGATCGGGTACTGCAGGGTGGTGCCATCCAGATCTACCTGGATCATGTTGCGGCGTGCAGCTTCCATCGCTTTCTGAATGGCAGCAGGCACTTCGCGGGACTTGCCGCGACCGAAGCCAACACGACCTTTACCATCACCAACTACGGTCAGCGCAGTGAAGGTGAAGATACGACCACCTTTTACGGTCTTGGCAACGCGGTTAACCTGAACCAGCTTCTCGATGTAGCCTTCGTCGCGCTTTTGCTCGTTATTTGCCATAACTTAGAACTCCAGCCCGCCTTCACGAGCAGCATCAGCCAGCGCCTTGACGCGGCCGTGGTACTTGAAGCCAGAACGATCGAATGCCACCTGAGTGACGCCAGCGGCTTTCGCGCGTTCGGCAACCAGCTGACCAACCTTCTTGGCCGCGTCGACGTTGCCGGTGGCGCCGTCACGCAGTTCTTTGTCCAGGGTCGAGGCGCTGGCCAGGACCTTGGCGCCGTCGGCCGAAATGACCTGGGCGTAGATGTGCTGGGAGGAGCGGTACACGCAGAGGCGTACGGCTTCCAGCTCGCGCATTTTCAGGCGTGCCTTGCGAGCGCGACGCAGACGAGTTTCTTTCTTTACGCTCATTTGCTATGCCCTACTTCTTCTTAGCTTCTTTACGACGGACGACTTCGTCGGCGTAACGTACACCCTTGCCTTTGTAAGGCTCCGGCGGACGGAAGTCGCGAATCTCAGCGGCCACTTGACCGACCAGCTGCTTGTCGATGCCCTTGATCAGGATATCGGTCTGGCTGGGGGTTTCAGCGGTAATGCCTTGCGGCAGTTCGTAATCCACCGGATGCGAGAAGCCGAGAGCCAGGGACAGAGTCTGACCTTTGGCCTGAGCCTTGTAACCAACGCCCACCAGCTGGAGCTTGCGCTCGAAGCCCTGGCTAACGCCGATTACCATGTTGTTCACCAACGCACGGGTGGTGCCCGCCATGGCCTTGTTCTGCTGGTCGCCATTGCGAGCGGCAAAACGCAGCTCACCGGATTCCTGCAGCACTTCCACAGACGAGTGCACTTTCAGTTCCAGAGCGCCCTTGGCACCCTTCACCGAAAGCTGCTGGCCGGCGATCTTGACTTCAACGCCAGCGGGCAGCTTGACGGGGTTCTTAGCAACGCGAGACATGCTTCAACCCCCTTAGAACACAGTGCAAAGCACTTCGCCACCAACACCAGCAGCGCGAGCAGCACGATCAGTCATCACACCCTTGTTGGTGGATACGATCGATACGCCCAGGCCGCCACGTACTTTCGGCAGCTGATCGACGGACTTGTACTGGCGCAGGCCAGGACGACTTACGCGCTTCAGCTCTTCGATGACCGGACGGCCTTCGAAGTACTTCAGCTCGATGGACAGCAGAGGCTTAATGTCGCTGCTGACTTGGTATCCCGTGATGTAACCCTCGTTCTTCAGAACGCTGGCTACCGCCACCTTCAGTTTGGAGGACGGCATGCTTACGACAGACTTTTCAGCCATCTGGGCATTACGGATACGAGTTAGCATGTCCGCTAACGGGTCCTGCATACTCATGGGCTAGATGCTCCTGATACAAAAAGAAATAGCCTTGCGGCTAGAGTCACACGCGAGCACTGGACGGACTAATGCCAGGCCCGGGCGAGCCGGACATTCTAGAGATACTCCAGAAACGAATCAAGCCCCAAAAGGGGCTTGATTCTGATGACCTGGGCTGGGCCGACCAAAGCCGGCCCCACCGACGATCATTACCAGCTGGCTTTCACCAGGCCGGGTACATCACCGCGCATGGCAGCTTCACGCAGCTTGTTACGGCCAAGGCCGAACTTGCGGTAAACGCCGTGCGGACGACCGGTGATGCGGCAGCGGTTACGCAGGCGGGAGGCGCTGGCGTCACGGGGCTGCTTCTGCAGAGCTACCTGCGCTTCCCAACGAGCTTCCGCAGTGGAGTTCGGGTTGGCGATGATAGCTTTCAGCTCAGCACGCTTCTTGGCGAACTTAGCAACCGTCTGCTGACGCTTCAGCTCGCGGTTCTTCATGCTCTGTTTGGCCATGTTCCTACTCCAATCAGTTGCGGAACGGGAATTTGAAGGCGCGCAGCAGAGCACGACCTTCTTCATCCGTACGGGCGGTGGTGGTCAGGGTGATGTCCAGACCGCGCAGCGCATCGATTTTGTCGTAATCGATTTCCGGGAAGATGATCTGCTCTTTGACACCCATGCTGTAGTTACCACGACCATCGAAGGACTTGGCATTCAGGCCGCGGAAGTCACGCACGCGCGGCAGGGAGATGGAGAGCAGACGATCCAGGAACTCGTACATGCGATCGCGGCGCAGGGTGACCTTGACGCCGATCGGCCAGCCTTCACGAACCTTGAAGCCTGCAATGGATTTGCGGGCGTAGGTCACGACGGCTTTCTGGCCGGTGATCTTTTCCAGGTCAGCAACAGCGCTTTCGATGACTTTCTTGTCGCCGATAGCTTCGCCCAGACCCATGTTCAGAGTGATCTTGGTGATGCGCGGAGTTTCCATCACGTTGCCGAGCTGAAGTTCTTCCTTCAGCTTCGGCGCGATTTCTTTCCGGTAAATCTCTTTTAGTCGTGCCATGGTTTTCTACCTAGCAGTGCTCAAGCATCAACCGGCTTTTGGGTCGACTTGAAGACACGAATTTTCTTACCTTCCTCAACCTTGAAACCAACGCGATCAGCCTTGTTGGTCTCGGCATTGAAGATGGCTACGTTGGAGAGGTGCATGGGCGCCTCTCGCTCGACGATACCGCCCTGGACACCGGCCATGGGGTTCGGCTTGGTGTGGCGCTTGATCAGATTTACACCGCTGACCAGCACACGACTGTCAGCGAGAACCTTCAGCACCTTACCGCGCTTGCCCTTGTCCTTGCCGGCGATGACGATGATCTCGTCGTCACGACGAATCTTTTGCATGACGGCTTCTCCTTACAGCACTTCGGGGGCGAGCGAGACGATCTTCATGAACTTCTCGGAACGCAGTTCACGGGTCACGGGCCCGAAGATACGGGTGCCGATCGGCTCCTGCTTGTTGTTCAGCAGGACGGCGGCGTTGCCGTCGAAGCGGATGATCGAGCCATCAGGGCGACGAACGCCATGCTTGGTACGAACCACAACAGCGGTCATTACCTGGCCTTTCTTCACCTTGCCGCGCGGGATCGCTTCTTTAACGGTCACTTTGATGATGTCGCCGATACCGGCGTAACGACGGTGCGAACCACCAAGGACCTTGATGCACATAACGCGACGAGCACCGCTGTTATCAGCGACGTCGAGCATGGATTGAGTCTGAATCATATCTTTCTCCGACCCTTAGTCCTTAGACTTCCACGGCACGTTCGACGACTTCCACCAGGGCCCAGGACTTGGTCTTGGCCAGCGGACGGGTCTCACGAATGGTGACCTTGTCGCCGATACGGCACTGGTTGGTTTCGTCGTGGGCGTGCAGCTTGGTCGAGCGCTTCACGTACTTACCGTAGATCGGGTGCTTAACGCGACGCTCGATCAGAACGGTGATGGTCTTGTCCATCTTGTCGCTGACGACGCGGCCGGTCAGCGTGCGGACGGTTTTCTGAGCTTCAGCCATGATTACTTACCTGCTTGCTGGTTGAGCACAGTTTTCACGCGAGCGATGTCGCGCTTCACTTGCGAGAGCAGGTGAGACTGCCCCAACTGGCCAGTTGCCTTCTGCATGCGCAGATTGAACTGGTCGCGCAGCAGGCCGAGCAGTTGCTCGTTCAGCTGCTGTACGGATTTTTCACGAAGTTCATTCGCTTTCATCACATCACCGTCCGCTTAACAAAGGAGGTGGCGAGCGGCAGCTTTGCAGCGGCCAGGGCGAATGCCTCACGCGCCAGCTCTTCGGAAACACCCTCGATCTCGTACAGGACCTTGCCCGGTTGAATCTGGGCTACCCAGTACTCGACGCCACCCTTACCTTTACCCATACGAACTTCGAGGGGCTTCTTGGTAACGGGCTTGTCCGGGAATACGCGGATCCAGATCTTGCCGCCACGCTTCACGTGACGGGTGAGGGCACGACGTGCGGCCTCGATCTGACGGGCAGTGAGACGACCACGGCCAGTAGCCTTCAGCGCGAACTCGCCGAAGCTGACCTTGCTACCGCGCTGAGCCAGACCACGATTGTGGCCGGTCATCTGCTTGCGGAACTTCGTACGCTTTGGTTGCAGCATTTGGCGTACCCCTTACTTAGCAGCTTTTTTACGAGGAGCGGGCGCTACGGGCTTCAGTTCTTCCTGGCGGCCACCGATGACCTCACCTTTGAAGATCCAAACCTTCACACCGATCACACCGTAGGTGGTGTGCGCTTCGTAGGTTGCGTAGTCGATATCGGCGCGCAGGGTGTGCAGGGGCACACGACCTTCGCGATACCATTCGGTACGGGCGATTTCAGCGCCACCGAGACGACCGCTTACCTGGATCTTGATGCCCTTGGCACCAATGCGCATGGCGTTCTGTACAGCGCGCTTCATGGCGCGACGGAACATCACACGACGCTCCAGCTGCTGAGCTACGCTCTGCGCAACCAGCATACCGTCGAGCTCCGGCTTGCGGATCTCTTCGATGTTGATGTGCACAGGCACACCCATTTGCTTGGTCAGGTCCTGACGCAGCTTCTCAACATCCTCACCTTTCTTGCCGATCACGATGCCGGGACGAGCGGTGTGGATGGTGATGCGTGCGGTTTGAGCCGGACGATGAATATCGATACGGCTTACGGACGCGCTTTTTAGTTTGTCTTGGAGGTACTCACGCACCTTCAGGTCGGCAAACAGATAGTCGGCATAAGTGCGCTTATCTGCGTACCAAACGGAGGTGTGCTCCTTGACGATTCCCAGGCGAATGCCAGTGGGATGTACTTTCTGACCCATCTGATCGACTCCGTTACTTGTCCGCAACCTTGACAGTGATATGGCAAGACCGCTTGACGATGCGATCAGCACGGCCCTTGGCACGCGGCATGATGCGCTTCAGCGAACGCCCTTCGTTGACGAAAACAGTGGAAACCTTGAGGTCATCCACGTCTGCGCCTTCGTTGTGCTCAGCGTTGGCCACGGCCGATTCGAGCACTTTCTTCATGATTTCAGCGGCTTTCTTACTGCTGAAAGTCAACAGGTTGAGCGCTTCGCCCACCTTCTTCCCGCGGATTTGGTCGGCGACCAAGCGGGCTTTCTGGGCGGAGATTCGAGCGCCCGACAGCTTAGCGGCTACTTCCATCGTTCCTTACCCCTTAACGCTTGGCTTTCTTGTCCGCAGCATGACCGCGATAGGTGCGGGTGGCAGCGAACTCGCCCAGTTTGTGACCGACCATGTCTTCGTTCACGAGAACCGGGACATGTTGACGACCGTTGTGTACAGCGATGGTCAGACCGACCATTTGCGGCAGAACGATGGATCGGCGCGACCAGGTTTTCACCGGCTTGCGATCGTTCTTTTCCACCGCCACTTCGACCTTCTTCAGTAGGTGAAGATCGATAAAAGGACCTTTTTTCAGAGAACGCGGCACTGTCGTATCCTCAGTTATTTACGGCGACGGACGATCATGTTGTCGGTGCGCTTGTTCGCGCGGGTCTTCGCACCCTTGGTCGGGAAGCCCCACGGAGACACCGGATGACGGCCACCAGAGGTACGACCTTCACCACCACCATGCGGGTGGTCTACCGGGTTCATCGCCACGCCGCGAACGGTCGGGCGAACACCACGCCAGCGCTTGGCACCGGCTTTACCCAGCGAACGCAGGCTATGCTCGGAGTTCGAGACTTCGCCCAGAGTCGCACGGCATTCAGCCAGGACTTTACGCATCTCGCCGGAGCGCAGACGCAGGGTTACGTAGGCGCCTTCACGGGCAACCAACTGAACGGAGGCACCGGCGGAACGGGCGATTTGCGCACCCTTGCCAGGCTTGAGTTCGATACCGTGAATGGTGCTACCAACCGGGATGTTGCGCAGCGGCAGGGCATTACCGGCCTTGATCGGTGCATTGACGCCCGAGATCAGCTGGTCGCCAGCGCTCACGCCTTTCGGCGCGATGATGTAGCGACGCTCGCCATCGGCGTACTTCAGCAGAGCGATGTGAGCAGTACGGTTCGGATCGTACTCGATGCGCTCAACGGTGGCAGGAATGCCATCCTTGTTACGACGGAAGTCGACCAGACGATAGTGCTGCTTGTGACCACCACCGATGTGACGAGTAGTGATACGACCGTTGTTGTTACGACCACCGGATTTCGATTTTTTCTCGACCAGCGGTGCGTAAGGAGCGCCTTTGTGCAGCTCCTGATTGACGACCTTGACCACGAAACGGCGGCCAGCGGAGGTCGGTTTGCATTTAACGATTGCCATGATGCACCCCTTTACTCAGCGCTGCTGGCGAAATCGAGATCTTGGCCCGGCTGGAGAGCGATGTACGCTTTTTTCCAGTCGTTACGCTTGCCCAGACCGCGAACGGTACGCTTGGTCTTGCCCTTGACTACGAGGGTGGTGACACGAGCGACTTTCACGCTGAACAGGCTTTCTACGGCCTTCTTGATTTCCAGCTTGGTTGCATCAGTGGCAACCTTGAAAACGAACTGGCCCTTGCTGTCAGCCAGCATGGTGGCCTTCTCGGAGACGTGCGGACCAACCAGCACCTTGAATACGCGTTCCTGGTTCATGCCAGCAGCTCCTCGAATTTCTTCACGGCGGACACGGTGATAAGCACCTTGTCGTAGGCGATCAGGCTGACCGGGTCGGAACCCTGAACATCACGAACGTCAACGTGCGGCAGGTTGCGAGCAGCCAGGTACAGGTTCTGATCAACGGCATCGGAAACGATCAGCACGTCGGTCAGGCCCAGGCCATTCAGCTTGCCCAGCAGAGCTTTGGTTTTCGGGGCATCGACAGCAAAGTCTTCAACCACAACCAGGCGCTCTTGACGAACGAGCTCAGAGAGGATGGAGCGCATGGCAGCGCGGTACATCTTCTTGTTGAGCTTCTGGGAGTGATCTTGCGGCTTGGCAGCGAAGGTGGTACCACCGGAGCGCCAGATGGGGCTACGAATGGTGCCAGCACGAGCACGACCAGTGCCCTTCTGACGCCACGGCTTCTTGCCACCGCCGGAAACTTCGGAACGGGTCTTCTGCGCGCGAGTGCCCTGGCGGCCACCGGCCATGTAGGCGACAACAGCCTGGTGAACCAGGGTCTCGTTGAACTCACCACCAAAAGTACGCTCGCTGACTTCGATAGCCTGAGCGCCATTTACATTCAATTGCATCTCAGCTTCCCCTCTTAACCACGAGCCTTGGCTGCCGGACGCACAACGACATCACCACCGGTAGCGCCAGGAACGGCACCTTTGACCAGCAGCAGATTGCGTTCTGCATCGACACGCACAACTTCCAGGGACTGCACGGTTACACGCTCAGCACCGAGGTGACCGGACATTTTCTTGCCCTTGAAGACACGACCAGGAGTCTGGCACTGGCCAATAGAACCCGGGGCGCGGTGGGAGACGGAGTTACCGTGGGTGTTGTCCTGGCCGCGGAAGTTCCAGCGCTTGATGGTACCGGCATAGCCTTTACCCTTGGACTGACCGGTAACATCTACCAGCTGACCAGCTTGGAACAGCTCAGCAGTCAGTTGATCGCCAGCCTGGTACTCGCCTTCTTCAAGACGGAATTCCCAAACACCGCGACCAGCAGCCACGCTTGCCTTGGCGAAGTGACCGGCTTGCGCCTTGGTCACGCGAGAGGCACGACGCTCACCGACAGTTACCTGCACGGCGCGATAGCCATCGCTTTCTTCGTTTTTGAATTGGGTCACGCGATTCGGCTCGATCTCAATGACCGTAACCGGAATGGAGACGCCTTCTTCGGTGAAAATGCGGGTCATGCCGCACTTACGACCGACTACACCAATAGTCATGTTGTAAACCTCATGAGTGTACGGGGCTTTCACCCGCTATGGCCGCCCATTTCAGAGCGTTACACGACTAAAACCCGAAGGTTATTAGCCGAGGCTGATCTGCACTTCCACGCCTGCCGCAAGGTCGAGCTTCATCAGCGCATCGACGGTTTTATCCGTCGGCTGGACGATGTCCAGAACACGCTTGTGGGTACGAATTTCGTACTGATCGCGCGCGTCTTTGTTGACGTGCGGAGAGATCAGAACGGTGTACCGCTCTTTGCGAGTAGGCAGAGGAATAGGACCACGCACCTGAGCACCAGTACGTTTCGCGGTTTCCACGATTTCCTGGGTGGATTGATCGATCAGGCGATGGTCAAAAGCCTTCAACCGAATACGGATTTGTTGGTTTTGCATTTTGACCTCAGACTCTATCTCTGCTTTCCCCAACGGACGGACTACGCCCGTTAAAAGGAGGCGTGATTGTACGGATGCGCCGAGGGGGTGTCAACTTTTGACCAGACAAAAGAAAAGGGCCCCGAAGGGCCCTCTCCTCTTAGCGAGATCTTCGATTACTCGATGATCTTGGCTACAACGCCGGCGCCAACGGTACGACCGCCTTCGCGGATCGCGAAGCGCAGGCCGTCTTCCATGGCGATCGGAGCGATCAGGGTGACAACCATCTTGATGTTGTCGCCCGGCATTACCATCTCAACGCCTTCCGGCAGTTCGCAGTTTCCGGTCACGTCAGTGGTACGGAAGTAGAACTGCGGACGGTAGCCCTTGAAGAACGGAGTGTGACGACCGCCTTCTTCCTTGGACAGCACGTACACTTCGCACTCGAACTTGGTGTGCGGCTTGATGGTGCCCGGCTTGGCCAGAACCTGACCACGCTCTACGTCATCACGCTTGGTGCCGCGCAGCAGGGCGCCAACGTTCTCGCCAGCACGACCTTCGTCGAGCAGCTTGCGGAACATTTCAACACCAGTGCAGGTGGTCTTGGTGGTCGGACGGATACCGACGATCTCGATCTCCTCGCCCACCTTGACGATACCGCGCTCAACACGACCGGTCACCACGGTGCCGCGACCGGAGATGGAGAACACGTCTTCGATCGGCATCAGGAACGGCTGATCGATAGCACGCACCGGCTCCGGAATGTAGGAGTCCAGGGTCTCTACCAGCTTACGAACGGCGGAAACGCCGATTTCGTTGTCGTCCTTGCCTTCCAGGGCCATCAGAGCGGAACCGACTACGATCGGAGTGTCGTCACCCGGGAAGTCGTAGGTGTTCAGCAGGTCGCGAACTTCCATCTCGACCAGCTCCAGCAGCTCGGCGTCATCAACCATGTCGGCCTTGTTCAGGAACACGACAATGTAAGGAACGCCTACCTGACGAGACAGCAGGATGTGCTCACGAGTCTGCGGCATGGGGCCGTCAGCAGCCGAACAAACCAGGATCGCGCCGTCCATCTGCGCAGCACCGGTGATCATGTTCTTCACGTAGTCAGCGTGACCGGGGCAGTCAACGTGAGCGTAGTGACGAATGGCGGAATCGTATTCAACGTGGGAAGTGTTGATGGTGATACCGCGAGCCTTCTCTTCCGGCGCGTTATCGATCTGGTCGAACGCACGAGCGGAACCGCCCCAGGTCTCGGAGCAGACCTTGGTCAGAGCAGCAGTCAGAGTGGTCTTGCCATGGTCAACGTGACCAATGGTGCCGACGTTGACGTGCGGTTTGTTACGTTCAAATTTTTCTTTAGCCACGACAGTAAACCTCTTACTTAAAGGGCTGAATCAACCTTGTTTTTTAACCAGTGCTTCGACGACGTTCGACGGAGCTTCGGCGTATTTGGAGAATTCCATGGAGTAGCTCGCGCGACCCTGGGACATGGAACGCACGTCGGTCGCATAACCGAACATCTCGCCCAGCGGAACCTCGGCACGAATAACCTTACCGGAAACGCTGTCTTCCATCCCCTGAATCAGGCCACGACGACGGTTCAGGTCGCCCATCACGTCACCCATGTAGTCCTCGGGGGTCACCACCTCTACCTTCATGATCGGCTCAAGCACTTTACCGCCACCCTTCTGGGCAAGCTGCTTGGTCGCCATGGAGGCAGCGATCTTGAACGCCATCTCGTTGGAGTCGACGTCGTGGTAGGAACCATCGAACACGGAGGCCTTCAGGCCGATGAGCGGGTAGCCGGCAACAACGCCGTTCTTCATCTGCTCTTCGATGCCCTTCTGGATCGCCGGGATGTATTCCTTGGGAATCACACCACCCACGACTTCATTGGTAAACACCAGACCTTCGGCGATGTTGCCTTTCTCATCCACGTCAGCGGAGGAGAAGCGGATCCAGCAGTGACCAAACTGACCACGACCACCGGACTGACGAACGAACTTGCCTTCGATCTCGACATTGTCCTTGGAGATGGTTTCGCGGTAGGAAACCTGCGGCTTGCCGATATTGGCCTCAACGCCGAACTCACGCTTCATGCGATCGACGAGGATATCCAGGTGCAGCTCACCCATACCAGAGATGATGGTCTGGCCGGTTTCTTCGTCGGTCTTGACGCGGAACGAAGGATCTTCCTGGGCCAGCTTGCCGAGGGCGATACCCATCTTCTCCTGGTCAGCCTTGGTCTTCGGCTCAACAGCTACCGAGATGACAGGCTCCGGGAAGTCCATACGCTCAAGGATGATCGGTTTCTCGATGTCGCACAGAGTGTCGCCAGTGGTGACATCCTTCATGCCGATCAGTGCAGCGATGTCGCCCGCGCGCACTTCCTTGATCTCGTCACGCTGGTTGGCGTGCATCTGCACCATACGACCAACGCGCTCTTTTTTACCCTTCACGGAGTTGATGACCGACTGGCCAGACTCCAGAACGCCCGAGTAGACACGAACGAAGGTCAGGGTACCGACGAACGGGTCGGTAGCGATCTTGAACGCCAGCGCAGAGAACGGCGCGCCATCATCTGCAGGACGCTCGTCGTGGATTTCGTTGTCGTCGGTGCTGTCCGGGTGAACGCCCTTGATCGCAGGAATCTCGGTGGGAGCCGGCAGGAAATCGATGACAGCGTCAAGCACCAGGGGCACGCCCTTGTTCTTGAAAGAGGAACCACAGACAGCCGGAACGATTTCGCAGGCGATAGTACGCTGACGCAGGCCGGCCTTGATCTCTTCGATCGTCAGCTCACCTTCTTCCAGGTACTTGTTCATCAGCTCTTCGTTGGCTTCGGCAGCAGCCTCAACCATGTTGTTGCGCCATTCGTTGGCCAGGTCCACAAGCTCAGCGGGAATTTCTTCCTCGCGATAGGAGGTACCCTTGTCGTCTTCGTTCCAGTAGATGGCCTTCATCTTCAGCAGATCGACCTGACCCTGGAACTCGTCCTCAGCACCGATGGCCAACTGAACCGGAACCGGGGTGTGACCCAGGCGGTTCTTGATCTGGCCGACCACGCGAAGGAAGTTGGCGCCAGCGCGGTCCATCTTGTTCACGTAGACGATACGCGGAACGCCGTACTTGTTGGCTTGACGCCATACGGTTTCGGACTGGGGCTCAACACCGGAAGTACCGCAGAATACAACGACAGCACCGTCCAGCACGCGCAGAGAACGCTCCACCTCAATGGTGAAGTCTACGTGGCCGGGGGTGTCGATGACGTTTACGCGGTACTTGTCGTACTGACCACGCGAACCTTCCCAGAAGGTAGTGATGGCAGCAGAGGTAATGGTAATACCACGCTCCTGCTCCTGCACCATCCAGTCGGTGGTAGCAGCGCCATCGTGAACCTCACCCATCTTGTGGCTCAGGCCTGTGTAGAACAGGATGCGCTCAGTCGTGGTGGTCTTGCCCGCGTCAACGTGGGCGCAGATGCCGATGTTGCGATAGCGGTTAATTGCTGTATTACGAGCCATAAAGCCCTCGCAAAAGAATGGATGCCGTAATTAGAAGCGGTAGTGCGAGAACGCTTTGTTGGCCTCAGCCATACGATGCACGTCTTCACGCTTCTTGACAGCAGCGCCTTTGCCATCGAAGGCATCCAGCAGCTCGCCTGCCAGGCGCAGGGCCATGGACTTCTCGCCGCGCTTGCGCGCGGACTCAACCAGCCAACGCATGGCCAGAGCATTACGACGGGACGGACGAACTTCGACCGGAACCTGGTAAGTGGCACCGCCTACACGGCGGGACTTTACTTCGACCAGCGGAGCGATGGCGTCGAGAGCTTTCTCGAAGATTTCCAGGGGATCGCTGTTCTTGCGGGATTTGACGGTATCCAGGGCACCGTAAACGATGCGCTCGGCTACGGCTTTCTTGCCGCTTTCCATCACGTGGTTCATGAACTTGGCGAGGATCAGGCTTCCGTATTTCGGATCGTCCAGAATCTCACGCTTGGCTGCTACACGACGTCTTGGCATTGATAAGCCCTCAAACGGTCTTCAGGTTAGCCCGGGACCATAACCATTCGGTTACGCCCGACCTTACTCTTATCGACTCAATGAATAAAAAACTGATTTAGCACCGAATTACTTCGGACGCTTGGTACCGTACTTGGAACGACCCTGCTTACGGTCTTTAACGCCGGTGGTATCCAGCGAACCGCGCACGGTGTGGTAACGCACACCCGGAAGGTCTTTTACACGACCGCCACGGATCAGCACTACGCTGTGCTCTTGCAGGTTGTGACCTTCACCACCGATGTACGAAGTCACTTCGTAGCCGTTGGTCAGACGAACACGGCAAACCTTACGGAGTGCGGAGTTCGGTTTCTTCGGCGTGGTGGTGTAGACGCGGGTGCATACGCCACGACGCTGCGGGCAGTTCTGCAGCGCAGGTACGTCGGATTTCTCGACGATACGGCTGCGCGGCTTACGCACCAGCTGGTTAATAGTTGCCATCTAATTGCTCCACTGTTGTCTTTCGACGCTATTGCCTTACAAAGAAAGCAAAATGACAGGGCATAGCGCCCTGCCAAATTTAGGGGTGCATGAGTCTAAAGAGACTCAATGTCCCCGTCAAGGCAATACCCCCCGACGGCCAAGGCCTCCGGGGGGTATCACGCTTAGTTGCTGCTGGAGTTCAGCGCTTCGGTCAGCGCTGCTTCCACTTCGCTCGCGCTCACGCGAACCGGCTTGCCGGCTTCACGCTGACGTTTGCGCTCGCTGTGGTAGGCCAGACCGGTACCAGCCGGGATCAGGCGACCCACAACCACGTTTTCCTTCAGGCCGCGCAGGTAGTCGCGCTTGCCGGTAACCGCCGCCTCGGTGAGGACGCGGGTGGTTTCCTGGAAGGACGCCGCGGAGATGAACGACTCGGTGGACAGCGAGGCCTTGGTAATACCCAGCAGGACGCGTTCGAACTTGGCGATGAAGCGGTCTTCGGTCGCCAGACGCTCGTTCTCTTCCAGCACCTGGGTCAGCTCCATCTGGTCGCCCTTGATGAAGCTGGAATCACCCGACTCGGCAATCTCGACCTTGCGCAGCATCTGACGCAGGATGGTTTCGATGTGCTTGTCGTTGATCTTCACGCCCTGCAGGCGGTACACGTCCTGGATCTCGTTGACGATGTACTTGGCCAGCGCGCTGACACCCAGCAGACGCAGGATGTCGTGCGGGTTGCTCGGGCCGTCGGAGATAACTTCGCCGCGGTTCACCTGTTCGCCTTCGAACACGTTCAGGTGACGCCACTTCGGAATCAGCTCCTCGTACGGGTCGCTGCCATCGTTCGGAGTGATGACCAGACGGCGCTTGCCTTTGGTCTCCTTGCCGAAGGAGATGGTGCCGCTGATTTCGGCCAAGATCGAAGGCTCTTTCGGACGACGAGCTTCGAACAGGTCGGCAACGCGCGGCAGACCACCGGTGATGTCGCGGGTCTTCGAGGTTTCCTGCGGGATACGGGCGATAACGTCACCCACACCCACCTGCGAACCGTCGGCCACACCAACCAAGGCGTTCGCCGGCAGGAAGTACTGGGCGGGAACGTCGGTACCCGGCAGCAGCAGCTCCTTGCCATTGGCGTCGACCAGCTTCACGGCCGGACGAATGTCCTTGCCAGCAGCCGGACGATCCTTCGGATCCAGAACTTCGATGTTGGTCAGACCGGTCAGTTCGTCGGTCTGGCGCTTGATGGTGATGCCCTCCTCCATGCCGACGAAGGTAACGGTACCCTTCATTTCGGTCACGATCGGGTGGGTGTGCGGGTCCCACTTGGCAACGATGGCGCCCGGATCGACCTTGTCGCCTTCCTTCACGGAGATCACAGCACCGTACGGCAGCTTGTAACGCTCGCGCTCGCGACCGAAGTCGTCGGCCACGGCCAGCTCGCCGGAACGGGACACGGCAACCAGATGGCCGTTGAGGTTCTCGACGTGCTTCAGGTTGTGCAGGCGGATGGTACCGCCGTTCTTAACCTGGACGTTGTCGGCTGCGGAAGTACGGCTGGCCGCACCACCGATGTGGAAGGTACGCATGGTCAGCTGGGTACCCGGCTCACCGATGGACTGGGCGGCGATTACGCCGACCGCTTCACCGATGTTCACCTGGTGGCCACGCGCCAGGTCACGACCGTAGCACTTGGCGCAGATGCCGTAGCGGGTTTCGCAGCTGATCGGGGAACGCACAATTACTTCGTCGACGCTCATGCGCTCGATGAACTCAACCCACTGCTCATCGACCAGAGTACCGGCCGGAACGATGACTTCATCGGAGCCCGGCTTGAACACGTCACGGGCAATGACACGCCCCAGTACGCGCTCACCCAGAGGCTCGACGACATCGCCGCCTTCGATGTGCGGGGTCATCAGCAGACCGTGCTCGGTGCCGCAGTCGACCTCGGTCACTACCAGGTCCTGGGCAACGTCTACCAGACGACGAGTCAGGTAACCGGAGTTCGCGGTCTTCAGTGCGGTATCCGCCAGACCTTTACGAGCACCGTGAGTGGAGATGAAGTACTGGAGTACGTTCAGGCCTTCACGGAAGTTCGCGGTGATCGGGGTTTCAATGATGGAGCCGTCCGGCTTGGCCATCAGGCCACGCATGCCGGCCAGCTGACGGATCTGGGCCGCGGAACCCCGCGCGCCGGAGTCAGCCATCATGTACATGGAGTTGAAGGACTCCTGGTCGACTTCCTTGCCCTCGCGATCGACAACCTTCTCTTTCGAGAGGTTGGCCATCATCGCCTTGGACACTTCGTCGTTGGCCTTGGACCAGAGGTCGATCACCTTGTTGTACTTCTCGCCCTGGGTCACCAGGCCGGAGGCGTACTGGGATTCGATTTCCTTCACTTCCTCGGTAGCGGCATCGATGATGCGAGCCTTCTCATCGGGGATGACGAAGTCGTTCACACCGATGGAAACACCGGAAATGGTGGAGTAGGCGAAACCGGTGTACATCAGCTGGTCAGCGAAGATGACGGTGTCCTTCAGACCTACCACGCGATAGCACTGGTTGATCAGCTTGGAGATCGCCTTCTTCTTCATCGGCTGGTTGACGACGTCGTACGACAGGCCAGCCGGGACCACCTGGAACAGCAGCGCACGGCCGACAGTGGTGTCGACGATGCGGGTGTTCTTGGTGATGGAGCCGTCCTTGTCCTTCACGGTCTCGTTGATGCGCACTTTCACGCGGGCGTGCAGGGACGCTTCACCGGCGCGGAATACGCGGTCGACTTCCTGTAGGTCCGCGAACACGCGACCTTCGCCCTTGGCGTTAACGGCTTCACGGGTCATGTAGTACAGACCCAGAACCACGTCCTGCGACGGAACGATGATCGGCTCGCCGTTGGCAGGCGAGAGGATGTTGTTGGTGGACATCATCAGCGCGCGCGCTTCCAGCTGGGCCTCGAGGGTCAGCGGAACGTGAACGGCCATCTGGTCACCGTCGAAGTCGGCGTTATACGCGGCGCAGACCAGCGGATGCAGCTGGATGGCCTTGCCTTCGATGAGGACCGGCTCGAACGCCTGGATGCCCAGACGGTGCAGGGTAGGCGCACGGTTCAGCAGTACGGGGTGTTCGCGGATGACTTCGGCGAGAACGTCCCAGACCTCGGGCAGTTCGCGCTCGACCATCTTCTTGGCCGCCTTGATGGTGGTGGCCATGCCGCGGGCTTCCAGCTTGCCGAAGATGAACGGCTTGAACAGCTCAAGAGCCATCTTCTTGGGCAGACCGCACTGGTGCAGGCGCAGGGTCGGACCTACGGTAATTACCGAACGACCGGAGTAGTCCACTCGCTTACCGAGCAGGTTCTGACGGAAGCGGCCTTGCTTGCCCTTGATCATGTCGGCCAGGGACTTCAGAGGGCGCTTGTTCGAGCCGGTGATGGCACGGCCACGACGACCGTTGTCCAGCAGGGCGTCGACAGCTTCCTGCAGCATGCGCTTTTCGTTGCGCACGATGATGTCCGGCGCAGCCAGGTCGAGCAGGCGCTTCAGACGGTTGTTACGGTTGATCACCCGACGATACAGATCGTTAAGGTCGGAGGTCGCGAAGCGACCACCATCCAGCGGAACCAGCGGACGCAGGTCCGGCGGCAGCACAGGCAGGACAGTCAGCACCATCCACTCTGGATGGTTGCCGGAGTCCTTGAAGGCTTCCATCAGCTTCAGGCGCTTGGACAGCTTCTTGATCTTGGTCTCGGAGTTGGTCTGCGGAATTTCTTCGCGCAGGCGGCCGATTTCATGATCCAGATCGATGGCATTGAGCAGTTCGCGAACAGCTTCGGCACCCATGCGGGCATCGAAGTCGTCACCAAACTCTTCGAGGGCTTCGAAGTACTGCTCGTCGTTCAGCAGCTGGCCTTTCTCGAGGGTGGTCATGCCCGGATCGATCACCACGTAGCTCTCGAAATAGAGCACGCGCTCGATGTCACGCAGGGTCATGTCCAGCAGCAGGCCGATACGGGACGGCAGGGACTTCAGGAACCAGATGTGGGCAACGGGCGAAGCCAGCTCGATGTGGCCCATGCGCTCACGGCGCACCTTGGCCAGGGCGACTTCAACACCGCACTTCTCGCAGATCACACCGCGATGCTTGAGGCGCTTGTACTTACCGCACAGGCACTCGTAGTCCTTCACCGGACCGAAGATCTTGGCGCAGAACAGGCCATCGCGCTCCGGCTTGAAGGTACGGTAGTTGATGGTCTCCGGTTTTTTCACTTCACCGAAGGACCAGGAACGGATCATCTCGGGCGAGGCCAGACCAATACGGATGGCATCGAACTCTTCGATTTGACCCTGGTTTTTCAACAGATTCAGCAAGTCTTTCAAGGCCTTTCCTCCTCACGGACCCGCTACGACCGGCCTTGACCAGCCGTAGCGTTTTGGGCGTCGCGTGTTATTCGGTTTCCAGTTCGATGTCGATGCCGAGCGAGCGGATCTCTTTGATCAACACGTTGAAGGACTCGGGCATGCCGGCCTCCATGCGGTGATCGCCGTCCACGATGTTTTTGTACATCTTGGTCCGGCCGTTCACGTCGTCCGACTTCACGGTCAGCATTTCCTGCAGGGTGTAGGCGGCACCGTAGGCTTCCAGTGCCCAGACCTCCATCTCCCCGAAACGCTGGCCACCGAACTGGGCCTTACCACCCAGCGGCTGCTGGGTAACCAGGCTGTAAGAACCGGTGGAACGTGCGTGCATCTTGTCGTCGACCAGGTGGTTCAGCTTGAGCATGTACATGTAGCCGACGGTGGTCGGACGCTCGAACTGATTGCCGGTACGGCCGTCGAACAGGCGCATCTGACCGCTTTCCGGCAGGTCGGCGAGCTTCAGCATGGCCTTGATCTCGCTTTCCTTGGCACCGTCGAACACCGGGGTGGCCATGGGAACGCCGCCCTTCAGGTTCTTGGCCAGGTCCAGGATTTCCTGGTCGCTCAGCTCGTTCAGGCTTTCCTGACGGCCACCGATCTCGTTGTAGATCTCATGGAGGAATTCGCGCAGTTCAGCGATCTTGCGCTGCTCTTCCATCATACGGTTGATCTTCTCGCCCAGACCCTTGGCAGCGAGGCCCAGGTGGGTTTCGAGGATCTGACCGACGTTCATACGAGACGGTACGCCCAGCGGGTTGAGGACGATGTCCACCGGAGTGCCATTGGCATCGTGAGGCATGTCTTCGACCGGCATGATCACGGAGACCACACCCTTGTTACCGTGACGGCCCGCCATCTTGTCGCCCGGCTGGATACGACGCTTGATGGCCAGGTAGACCTTGACGATCTTCAGCACGCCCGGAGCCAGGTCGTCGCCCTGCTGCAGCTTGCGCTTCTTGTCTTCGAACTTGTCATCCAGCATCTGGCGACGATCAGACAGGTAGGCCTGGGCCTTCTCCAGCTGCTCGTTCAGAGCGTCTTCGGACATGCGCAGCTTGAACCACTGGCCGCGCTCGAGGCCGTCGAGGTACTCGTCGGTGATCTCGGTGCCTTTCTTCACGCCAGCGCCACCTTCGGCAACCTGGCCAACCAGTGCGGAACGCAGACGCTCGAAGGTTGCGCCCTCGACAATACGGAACTCTTCGTTCAGGTCCTTGCGGATCTCGTCCAGCTGCATCTTCTCGATGGACAGCGCACGGGAATCGCGCTCGACGCCGTCACGAGTGAAGACCTGGACGTCGATCACGGTGCCCTTGGTGCCAGTCGGCACGCGCAGGGAGGTGTCCTTAACGTCGGACGCCTTCTCACCAAAGATCGCGCGCAGCAGCTTCTCTTCCGGAGTCAGCTGGGTCTCGCCTTTCGGAGTCACCTTGCCGACCAGGATGTCGCCAGCCTGCACTTCCGCACCAACGTAGACGATACCGGCTTCGTCCAGCTTGTTCAGCGCAGCTTCGCCCACGTTGGGGATGTCCGCGGTGATTTCTTCTGGGCCGAGCTTGGTGTCACGCGCCACACAGGTCAGTTCCTGGATGTGGATGGTGGTGAAGCGATCTTCCTGCACCACGCGCTCGGACAAGCAGATGGAGTCCTCGAAGTTGAAACCGTTCCAGGGCATGAACGCGACGCGCATGTTCTGACCCAGGGCGAGTTCACCCATGTCGGTGGACGGACCATCGGCGAGGATGTCGGCGCGAGCGACCACATCACCCTTCTGCACCAGCGGGCGCTGGTTGATGCAGGTGTTCTGGTTGGAACGGGTGTATTTGGTCAGGTTGTAGATGTCGACGCCGGCTTCGCCAGTCTCGACTTCGTCATCGTTGACACGAACCACGATACGGCTGGCGTCGACCGAGTCGATCACGCCGCCACGACGGGCCACGACGCAGACACCGGAATCGCGCGCAACGTTGCGCTCCATACCGGTACCTACCAGAGGCTTGTCGGCACGCAGGGTCGGCACGGCCTGACGCTGCATGTTCGAGCCCATGAGTGCGCGGTTGGCGTCGTCGTGCTCGAGGAACGGAATCAGCGAGGCAGCAACGGAAACGACCTGCTTCGGAGAGACGTCCATCAGAGTTACGTCTTCCGGCGCCTTCACGGTGAATTCGTTCAGGTGACGTACGGCTACCAGCTCGTCGACCAGTTGGCCCTGCTCGTTCATCGTCGCCGATGCCTGAGCGATAACGTGGTCGGCCTCTTCGATCGCGGAGAGGAAGACGATCTCGTCGGTAACCTGGGTACCCTTCACAACACGGTACGGGCTTTCCAGGAAGCCGTACTGGTTGGTGCGGGCGTAAGTTGCCAGGGAGTTGATCAGACCGATGTTCGGACCTTCAGGGGTCTCGATCGGGCACACGCGGCCGTAGTGGGTCGGGTGTACGTCACGAACCTCGAAGCCCGCGCGCTCACGGGTCAGACCGCCCGGGCCGAGTGCGGAAACGCGGCGCTTGTGGGTGATCTCGGAGAGCGGGTTGTTCTGGTCCATGAACTGGGATAGCTGGCTGGAACCGAAGAATTCCTTGATCGCTGCGGCCACAGGCTTGGCATTGATCAGGTCTTGCGGCATCAGGCCTTCGCTTTCGGCCATCGACAGACGTTCCTTGACCGCGCGCTCGACGCGCACCAGGCCAACACGGAACTGATTCTCAGCCATCTCGCCGACGCAACGAACGCGGCGGTTACCCAGATGGTCGATGTCGTCGACGATGCCCTTGCCGTTACGGATGTCGACCAGGGTCTTCAGCACGTCGACGATATCTTCCTTGCTCAGCACGCCCGAACCTTCGATCTCGGTGCGACCGATACGACGGTTGAACTTCATGCGGCCCACGGCGGACAAGTCGTAACGCTCGGCGCTGAAGAACAGGTTGTTGAACAGGGTTTCGGCGGCTTCCTTGGTCGGCGGCTCGCCAGGACGCATCATGCGATAGATCTCGACCAGGGCTTCCAGCTGATTGCCGGTGGAGTCGATCTTCAGGGTGTCCGAAATGAACGGACCGCAGTCGATGTCGTTGGTGTACAGAGTTTCGATGCGGACAACCTGGGCCTTGGCGATCTTCACCAACAGGTCGGTAGTCAGCTCGGTGTTGCATTCGGCGATGATCTCGCCGGTGGCCGGATGCACGATAGCCTTGGCGCTGGTACGACCCAGCACGTAGTCCATCGGAACTTCCAGCTCCTTGATGCCAGCCTTCTCCAGCTGGTTGATGTGGCGGGCAGTAATACGACGACCCTGCTCCACGATCACCTTGCCGTTCTGATCCTTGATGTCGAACACGGCGATCTCGCCCCGCAGACGCTGCGGAACCAGCTCGAGGTGCAGACCTTCGCCCTTCACGTGGAAGACGTTGGTGGCATAGAAGGCATTCAGCACTTCTTCAGTGCTGTAGTTCAGCGCGCGCAGCAGGACAGTGGCCGGCAGTTTGCGGCGACGGTCGATACGCACGAATACGCAGTCCTTCGGATCGAACTCGAAGTCCAGCCAGGAACCGCGGTAGGGAATGATACGAGCGGAGTACAGCAGCTTGCCCGAGCTGTGGGTCTTGCCACGGTCGTGGTCGAAGAACACACCCGGAGAGCGGTGCAGCTGGGAGACGATGACGCGCTCGGTACCGTTGATGATGAACGTACCGTTTTCGGTCATCAGGGGGATTTCCCCCATGTAGACTTCTTGTTCCTTGATGTCCTTGATCGCTTTGTTCGACGACTCTTTGTCGAAGATGATCAGACGGACTTTTACCCGCAGCGGCACGGCGAAGGTCACACCGCGCAGCACGCATTCCTTGACATCGAATGCCGGCTCACCCAGGCGATAGCCGACGTATTCCAGAGCGGCGTTGCCGGAATAGCTGATGATCGGGAAAACAGACTTGAAGGCCGCGTGCAGGCCGATGTCACGGAATTGCTCTTTGCTGACTCCCGCCTGCAGGAATTCGCGATACGAATCCAGCTGGATGGCCAGGAGGTAAGGTACATCCATGACGTCCGGCAACTTGCTAAAGTCTTTGCGGATACGTTTTTTCTCAGTGTATGAGTAAGCCATCAGCGTTCCCCAGCTTGGTCACCTGCTTGTTTGGCCCCTCCGACGGGAGTAGCCAGAAAATCTTGCAAACCCCTTGGTTTGCTCCGCCTCGCAATAGAGGTCGGGTCACGTCCCAGGTGGCGTCCCAAGACAACCACCTAGAACGGAAAAAGGCCGGTGGCATAAGCCACCAGCCGTCAGCCTTGCGCGGAGCGCTTCGGCTGTTGACGCAAGGTCGTCGCTTACTTGAGCTCGACTTTGGCGCCAGCTTCTTCCAGAGCTTTCTTGGCAGCTTCGGCCTCTTCCTTGGAAGCGCCTTCTTTGACCACGCCCGGGGCGCCGTCAACTACTGCCTTGGCTTCTTTCAGACCCAGACCGGTCAGCTCGCGAACGACCTTGATGACGTTCACTTTCTTCTCGCCGGCTTCGGTCAGGATGATGTTGAACTCGGTTTGTTCTTCAACAACAGCGGCGGCAGCAGCCGGGCCAGCAGCAACGGCAGCAGCAGCGGTGACGCCGAACTTCTCTTCCATCGCCTTGATCAGTTCAACGATCTGCATGACGGACATTTCGGATACGGCGTTGATGATGTCTTCGTTGGTCAGAGCCATGACTCTAATTCCTGTATAGGTGGACGGCCTATGCGGCCATCAAAATTTTGAAAGATTCAGCTTGAAAGAGGGTTATGCGGCCTGGATCAGGCAGCAGCGCCTTCTTTCTGGTCGCGAATTGCCGCCAGAGTACGAGCGAGCTTGCTGGTAGCGCCTTGGATAACGCTCATCAGCTGTGCAACGGCTTCGTTGTAGGTCGGCAGGGTCGCCAGTACGTCGATCTGATTGGCTGCGAGGAACTGGCCCTCGAATGCAGCGGCCTTGATCTCGAACTTGTCCTGACCCTTGGCGAATTCCTTGAAGATACGAGCAGCAGCGCCCGGATGTTCGTTGGAGAACGCAATCAGGGTCGGGCCTTTGAACACGTCGTTGAGCACCTCGAACTGAGTGCCGGCAACGGCGCGGCGAGCCAGTGTATTACGCACGACACGTACGTACACACCAGCCTCGCGGGCCTCTTTACGGAGTCCGGTCATAGCGGCTACGGTCACGCCACGGGCATCAGCCACGACAGCGGACAGGCCAGCTTTGGCAGCCTCGTTGACTTCAGCGACGATGGCCTTCTTGTCTTCGAGTTTAATTGCCACGGGTCTAACTCCTGGATGTTACCGTTTCGTCCAGCCGGAGCCGGACGGCGTTTTGGTGTCTGATTCGGTAAACGAATCGGGAGCACCATCTGCGTAGGCTCGGAAATCGCTTCCCGGTTTGAGGCTTGCGCCGCCTACGGTCTTGGATAGCCCCCGCCAGGCAGGGACCCCAATACCTGGCGTGACGGATAAATCCGTCGCGCCTTTATCACTTAGCCTTCGAGGGAAGCCTGATCGATCTGCAGACCTGGACCCATAGTGGTGCTCAGAGTCACGCGCTTCAGGTACACACCCTTGGAGGTGGACGGCTTCAGGCGCTTCAGGTCAGCCAGCAGAGCTTCAACGTTCTGCTTCAGCTTGACCGGCTCGAAGTCGACTTTACCGACGGAAGCGTGAATGATGCCGTTCTTGTCGGTACGGAAACGCACCTGACCAGCCTTGGCGTTTTTCACGGCGGTAGCTACGTCCGGAGTCACGGTACCGACCTTCGGGTTCGGCATCAGGCCACGCGGACCGAGGATTTGGCCCAGCTGACCGACGACACGCATCGCGTCCGGGGAGGCGATAACCACGTCGTAGTTCAGGTCGCCGGCTTTCATCTCGGCAGCCAGTTCGTCCATACCGACTTTCTCGGCACCAGCAGCCAGTGCAGCTTCAGCGGCCGGACCCTGGGTGAACACGGCAACGCGGACGCTCTTGCCGGTGCCGTTCGGCAGAACGGTGGCACCACGAACGACCTGGTCGGATTTACGCGGATCGACACCCAGATTGATGGAGACGTCCACGGACTCTTTGAACTTGGAGGTCGCCAGTTCAGCCAGGAGCTTGGCGGCATCTTCGAAACCGTACTGCTTGCCAGCTTCTACTTTCTCGGCGATTGCCTTTTGGCGCTTGGTCAGCTTAGCCATTACACACCCTCCACGTTCAGGCCCATGCTACGAGCGGAACCGGCGATGCTACGCACGGCCGCATCCAGGTCAGCTGCAGTAAGATCAGCCTTCTTGGCCTTAGCGATCTCTTCCAGCTGAGCACGGGTAACGGTGCCTACTTTCTGGGTGTTCGGACGCGGAGAACCGCTAGCGATACCGGCCGCTTTTTTCAGCAGAACGGAAGCCGGGGTGCTCTTGGTCTCGAAAGTGAAGCTGCGGTCGCTGTATACAGTGATGATCACGGGAGTCGGCAGACCCGGCTCGAGGCCTTGAGTCTTGGCGTTGAACGCCTTGCAGAACTCCATGATGTTCACGCCATGTTGACCCAGAGCAGGACCGACCGGCGGCGACGGGTTGGCCTGACCGGCCTTCACTTGCAGCTTGATATAAGCTTGAATCTTCTTAGCCATGTATAACTCCAGTTACGGGTTCTAGCGCCCTAAGGCTCCCCGATTGCTTTCGCGTTTATCCCAGTGACGACAAAACCCCGCAACCTAGGGCTGCGGGGTTGGGATGCCATTGTCAGCTAAGCCTTCTCGACCTGACTGAACTCCAACTCTACCGGAGTAGAGCGACCGAAGATGAGCACGGCCACCTGGATCCGGCTCTTCTCGTAATTAACCTCTTCGACGACGCCATTGAAGTCAGCGAACGGCCCATCAATTACACGAACGGTTTCACCAGGCTCGAACAGCGTCTTCGGCTTCGGCTTATCACCACTGTCAGCGACGCGACGCAGGATAGCCTCAGCTTCTTTTTCAGTGATGGGCGCAGGCTTGTCGGCGGTACCACCGATAAAGCCCATGACGCGTGGCGTATCCTTGATCAGGTGCCAAGTCGCCTCGTTCATTTCCATCTGGACCAGCACATAGCCGGGGAAGAACTTACGCTCGCTCTTGCGCTTCTGGCCATTACGCATCTCCACCACCTCTTCAGTGGGGACCAGAATCTCGCCGAACTCGTCTTCCATGCCAGCCAGCTTGACGCGCTCGATTAGCGAGCGCATGACATGCTTCTCGTAACCCGAGTAAGCATGCACAACGTACCAACGCTTAGCCACGGCGCACCTATTAACCAACAATCAACGAAACAAGCCAGCCGAGCAGGGTATCAAGCCCCCACAACAGCAGCGCCATTACCAGCACGACAGCCACGACAATCAGAGTGGTCTGGGTGGTTTCCTGACGGGTCGGCCAAACAACCTTGCGAATCTCCGCGCGAGCTTCCTTAGCGAGAACAAAGAAAGTCTGACCCTTAGCGGTCTGCAGCGCCACAACAGCAGCGACAGCAGCAAGAGCAAGAAGCGCGAGAACACGGTACAGGATCGGCTCAGAGGAGAAATACTGATTGCCGACCACACCAACAGCAACAAGAGCCACCACAACGACCCACTTCAGAACGTCGAAGCGTGTTTCTTTGGCTTCAGCCTTGGCATTCATCAGCTAAGATCCTGTGAGAGAAATGCCAGATTCTCACTCTTGGAATCTGGCAGGCCAGGAGGGAATCGAACCCCCAACCTGCGGTTTTGGAGACCGCCGCTCTGCCAATTGAGCTACTGGCCTGTAACAAAGTCAGGCCGACCATTATGCCGGCCTGACACACCAAGATCAAGTCGTTATTCGATGATCTTGGCTACAACGCCGGCGCCAACGGTACGACCGCCTTCGCGGATCGCGAAGCGCAGGCCGTCTTCCATGGCGATCGGAGCGATCAGGGTGACAACCATCTTGATGTTGTCGCCCGGCATTACCATCTCAACGCCTTCCGGCAGTTCGCAGTTTCCGGTCACGTCAGTGGTACGGAAGTAGAACTGCGGACGGTAGCCCTTGAAGAACGGAGTGTGACGACCGCCTTCTTCCTTGGACAGCACGTACACTTCGCACTCGAACTTGGTGTGCGGCTTGATGGTGCCCGGCTTGGCCAGAACCTGACCACGCTCTACGTCATCACGCTTGGTGCCGCGCAGCAGGGCGCCAACGTTCTCGCCAGCACGACCTTCGTCGAGCAGCTTGCGGAACATTTCAACACCAGTGCAGGTGGTCTTGGTGGTCGGACGGATACCGACGATCTCGATCTCCTCGCCCACCTTGACGATACCGCGCTCAACACGACCGGTCACCACGGTGCCGCGACCGGAGATGGAGAACACGTCTTCGATCGGCATCAGGAACGGCTGATCGATAGCACGCACCGGCTCCGGAATGTAGGAGTCCAGGGTCTCTACCAGCTTACGAACGGCGGAAACGCCGATTTCGTTGTCGTCCTTGCCTTCCAGGGCCATCAGAGCGGAACCGACTACGATCGGAGTGTCGTCACCCGGGAAGTCGTAGGTGTTCAGCAGGTCGCGAACTTCCATCTCGACCAGCTCCAGCAGCTCGGCGTCATCAACCATGTCGGCCTTGTTCAGGAACACGACAATGTAAGGAACGCCTACCTGACGAGACAGCAGGATGTGCTCACGAGTCTGCGGCATGGGGCCGTCAGCAGCCGAGCAAACCAGGATCGCGCCGTCCATCTGCGCAGCACCGGTGATCATGTTCTTCACGTAGTCAGCGTGACCGGGGCAGTCAACGTGAGCGTAGTGACGAATGGCGGAATCGTATTCAACGTGGGAAGTGTTGATGGTGATACCGCGAGCCTTCTCTTCCGGCGCGTTATCGATCTGGTCGAACGCACGAGCGGAACCGCCCCAGGTCTCGGAGCAGACCTTGGTCAGAGCAGCAGTCAGAGTGGTCTTGCCATGGTCAACGTGACCAATGGTGCCGACGTTGACGTGCGGTTTGTTACGTTCGAACTTTTCTTTAGCCATCGAGAACGTCTCCCATCAAGAATTGAGCGAGTCACGCCACCATTAAAACAAAGGCAGATATTTTCATATCTGCCTTTGTTAAGATGGAGCTCATGAGCGGATTTGAACCGCTGACCTCACCCTTACCAAGGGTGTGCTCTACCAGCTGAGCTACATGAGCCAAACACATTGCGAAAGCAGCAAACTTGGAGCGGGTAGCGGGAATCGAACCCGCATCATCAGCTTGGAAGGCTGAGGTTCTACCACTGAACTATACCCGCGGAGCCTGCAGCTCTCGCTTTGAATCTGGTGGAGGGGGAAGGATTCGAACCTTCGAAGTCTATGACGTCAGATTTACAGTCTGATCCCTTTGGCCGCTCGGGAACCCCTCCAAGGGAGGCGGCATTCTATCTCATGCCACCCCGCTGTCAAGCTTTTTCTCATTAAAATCTTGAGGTTAGCTTCATTTGACAGCTGCTTCGCAAATCAGCCTATCGG
Organism: Pseudomonas sp. DY-1; assembly: GCF_003626975.1. Classification (NCBI taxonomy): domain Bacteria; kingdom Pseudomonadati; phylum Pseudomonadota; class Gammaproteobacteria; order Pseudomonadales; family Pseudomonadaceae; genus Pseudomonas; species Pseudomonas sp. DY-1. The sequence continues at coordinate 3,584,465 of NZ_CP032616.1, forward strand.
GCCACGCTGCGAAGCGGGCGCCATTCTATTCAAGCTAACGAGGAGATGCAACACCCTCGCACGGCATAAGTTGATGTTTTAACCCAAAAAAATCTTGAGACAGCTGCTCAAGCAATGGATCGTCAACCAACCTGCGGCTTTCCGGTGCAATCCGCACCCAATAATCACGGTGCGCACGAGCCAGTTCGCGCATGAAGGGCTCATAGCCTGCGTCTCGCAAACGCTGCATGACACTCTCGGCAGAATCCATTCGCGAGAAGATCCCGAGGGATATTCCGTTGATCAGGTCTCCCTGGGTGACGATATAGCTGTCGATCTTCCGCGCCTGAAGCTCCTTGAGCTGACGCAGCGAGGCCTCTCGCGAAGCGAGAGGCGCCAGGTAGACCCAATAGTCGGTACCGGCAGCGGCATCTACAGGCCGCACCTCCGACCGCACATCCAGGCTAATGAGGCGCTGCTCCACTTCGCGCGCCTGCTCCTCTCGCTCAAATCCCCCCAGGAAAAGGCAGACAGCTTCCTCCGTTGATGTCGGGACCACTGCAGTGCGCCTCGGCTGGACATTGCCGGACTCACTAAGCAGACGGATGTCCTGCTGCCCCCCCTTATAAAGAGATAGGGTTTCCACCTCTTTCGGACGCAGTGGTGCCTGCTGCTGATGCCAGACGTAGTAGAAGAGATTGAGAACCAGGAGGAACAGGAACAACCAACGCATGAATCAACCTCAAGGCAATGGGCAGGCAATCGCCAAACCGGCAAACACCAAGTCGGGCAACACTCTTGCCCGCGGCAGCACACTCTTCACCAGCAGCGCATCACCGCCAGTAAGGAAAACCTCAAAATCATCTCCGAGATGCTGCGCCGCCAATTCGATCTGCGCCTGGACGAATCCGCGCAGCATCAGAAGACATCCCCTCTCCACGGCCTCCACCGTCGAGCGGCCGGGAGCCATATCGAGCAGCGCCCTCTCCGCAGCCTGGTCGTCGTAGCGAATTCGGCGAGTGTGCGTCCTCAATTGATTACGCATCAACGGCATACCCGGGCAAATGAATCCCCCGAGATGCTCGCCATTTTCAGCAACCAGATCAGATGTCACCGCAGTACCCAGATCCAGGACCAGGCAAGCCTTGCGAGCTATGTGATAGGCACCCAGCACCGCTAGCCAGCGATCCAGCCCAAGGCGCTGGAACTCTGAGTAGCCATTGCGCACGCCGGACATTTCAGCAGCCGGCTCGACACAGACAGAAACCACGCCGAACACATCCTGAAGCCGGTCGGTCAGTGCACGTGTTTCCTCGTCAGAACGGACACTGACCAACCTGCAATTGCGAAGCACTAGTTCATTCAATGCACGCAACGCAGAAATCAGCTCTTCATCGGAGCCAACCACACCGCCGCCAATAGTTGCGGCTTGCGCACTGTCGATGACACGCCACTTGATAAAGCTGTTGCCACAGTCAAGCTCAAGAATCATCACTCAACCTCAAACTGAGCTCTCCACCACTGTAAGCTCGCTCCTCACCACCGACGTCCAAGCGCAAGGCGCCTGTCGCGTCTATCCCCAATACCAACCCCTGGATACTCTGAACACCGGCGATCAAGTTGACTTGCCGCCCTTGCCAGAGATGCCCGGCTTCCCACTCCTCCCGAAGAGCAGAAAAACCGTATCTCTTGTGACGCACGAGGTAATCGTCGAGGTATTCACTCAAGCGAGCCACCAAGGCACTCCTGTCCACCAAAGCACCGCTTTCCACCTGCATGGAAGTCCAAGGCTGATCTATGTCCTCGGCAGACAACTGCATATTCACATTGATTCCAATACCAATTACGACATGGCAGATGTCGGCCGGGTCCCCCAACAGCTCAAGGAGGATTCCAGCAATCTTGCGGTTCCCAACCAACAGGTCGTTTGGCCACTTGAGGCCAGCCGCCGTCAACCCGAACGACTGCAAGGTCTTCAGCACCGCCAACCCGACAACAAGACTCAAGCCCTCAAGCTGGCGGGCACCGCCATCGACGCGCACAGCAAGACTGTAATAGAGGTTCTGCGCATGAGGACTGACCCATCGACGTCCCCTTCGCCCCCTGCCTTCCGTTTGCCGTTCCGCTATGACCGCAAAGGGCGGCAGTTCACCGCGAGCAAGACCGCGGGAGACCTCCGCATTCGTGGAGTCCAGCGAATCAAACACTCGATGGGACCAAGGAGCCCCCCCCGCATTCAGAACCCCCTGATCAAGGAGACTCAGAGGAAACTGCAGTCGGTAGCCCCGGCCACGCACCTTGTAGATCGCAAGACCGAGCTCCGCTTCCAGCTGCTGCAACTGCTTCCAGACGGCACTTCTGCTTACACCCAGGGCCTCACCCAGCGCCTGGCCTGAGTGAAAGCGCCCATCCTGCAGAAGTTTCAATAGCGTAGGCATGTGCTGGATCCAGCCCTTAATGAGGCAGGCATCATATCTATGCACACTCGGGTTGCATAGAAATCGCGCTCAAGCCGACCGAGCCAACGCCCTCAAACCAGACTGGCTGGAATGCATTCGCGGCCAGCTTTTTTGCGCGCCCAAAGACAAACCCCCGAACCGTTTTCACGGATCGGGGGTTTGGGATAGAAGCTTGACGATGACCTACTCTCACATGGAGAAGCTCCACACTACCATCGGCGATGCGTCGTTTCACTGCTGAGTTCGGGATGGGATCAGGTGGTTCCAACGCTCTATGGTCGTCAAGCAATTCGGTTGGGATCTCGTCTGCGACGCGACCCCGAATCAGGTATGTGACAGTCTGTTTTGCGGTTCAGGCCAATTTTCGGTCTGTCGACTTCAACCAGTCGCACCCACAATCACCAGATTGTTTGGGTGTTATATGGTCAAGCCTCACGGGCAATTAGTATTGGTTAGCTCAACGCCTCACAGCGCTTACACACCCAACCTATCAACGTCGTAGTCTTCGACGGCCCTTTAGGGGATTCAAGATCCCAGTGAGATCTCATCTTGAGGCGAGTTTCCCGCTTAGATGCTTTCAGCGGTTATCTCTTCCGAACATAGCTACCCGGCAATGCCACTGGCGTGACAACCGGAACACCAGAGGTTCGTCCACTCCGGTCCTCTCGTACTAGGAGCAGCCCCTCTCAAATCTCAAACGTCCACGGCAGATAGGGACCGAACTGTCTCACGACGTTCTAAACCCAGCTCGCGTACCACTTTAAATGGCGAACAGCCATACCCTTGGGACCGGCTTCAGCCCCAGGATGTGATGAGCCGACATCGAGGTGCCAAACACCGCCGTCGATATGAACTCTTGGGCGGTATCAGCCTGTTATCCCCGGAGTACCTTTTATCCGTTGAGCGATGGCCCTTCCATACAGAACCACCGGATCACTAAGACCTACTTTCGTACCTGCTCGACGTGTCTGTCTCGCAGTCAAGCGCGCTTTTGCCTTTATACTCTGCGACCGATTTCCGACCGGTCTGAGCGCACCTTCGTACTCCTCCGTTACTCTTTAGGAGGAGACCGCCCCAGTCAAACTGCCCACCATACACTGTCCTCGATCCGGATGACGGACCAGAGTTAGAACCTCAAGCATGCCAGGGTGGTATTTCAAGGATGGCTCCACGAGAACTGGCGTCCTCGCTTCAAAGCCTCCCACCTATCCTACACAAGCAGGCTCAAAGTCCAGTGCAAAGCTACAGTAAAGGTTCACGGGGTCTTTCCGTCTAGCCGCGGATACACTGCATCTTCACAGCGATTTCAATTTCACTGAGTCTCGGGTGGAGACAGCGCCGCCATCGTTACGCCATTCGTGCAGGTCGGAACTTACCCGACAAGGAATTTCGCTACCTTAGGACCGTTATAGTTACGGCCGCCGTTTACCGGGGCTTCGATCAAGAGCTTCGCTTGCGCTAACCCCATCAATTAACCTTCCGGCACCGGGCAGGCGTCACACCCTATACGTCCACTTTCGTGTTTGCAGAGTGCTGTGTTTTTAATAAACAGTCGCAGCGGCCTGGTATCTTCGACCGGCATGGGCTTACGCAGTAAATGCTTCACCCTCACCGGCGCACCTTCTCCCGAAGTTACGGTGCCATTTTGCCTAGTTCCTTCACCCGAGTTCTCTCAAGCGCCTTGGTATTCTCTACCCAACCACCTGTGTCGGTTTGGGGTACGGTTCCTAGTTATCTGAAGCTTAGAGGCTTTTCCTGGAAGCATGGCATCAACCACTTCGTGTTCTAAAAGAACACTCGTCATCAGCTCTCGGCCTTGAACACCCGGATTTGCCTAAGTGTTCGGCCTACCACCTTAAACTTGGACAACCAACGCCAAGCTGGCCTAGCCTTCTCCGTCCCCCCATCGCAATAACTAGAAGTACGGGAATATTAACCCGTTTCCCATCGACTACGCATTTCTGCCTCGCCTTAGGGGCCGACTCACCCTGCGTCGATTAACGTTGCGCAGGAACCCTTGGTCTTTCGGCGTGCGAGTTTTTCACTCGCATTGTCGTTACTCATGTCAGCATTCGCACTTCTGATACCTCCAGCAAGCTTCTCAACTCACCTTCACAGGCTTACAGAACGCTCCTCTACCGCTCGTCTTACGACGAACCCGTAGCTTCGGTGTCTAGTTTGAGCCCCGTTACATCTTCCGCGCAGGCCGACTCGACTAGTGAGCTATTACGCTTTCTTTAAAGGGTGGCTGCTTCTAAGCCAACCTCCTAGCTGTCTAAGCCTTCCCACATCGTTTCCCACTTAACTAGAACTTTGGGACCTTAGCTGACGGTCTGGGTTGTTTCCCTTTTCACGACGGACGTTAGCACCCGCCGTGTGTCTCCCACGCTGACACTTCCAGGTATTCGGAGTTTGCATCGGTTTGGTAAGTCGGGATGACCCCCTAGCCGAAACAGTGCTCTACCCCCTGGAGTGATACGTGAGGCGCTACCTAAATAGCTTTCGAGGAGAACCAGCTATCTCCGAGCTTGATTAGCCTTTCACTCCGATCCACAGGTCATCCGCTAACTTTTCAACGGTAGTCGGTTCGGTCCTCCAGTCAGTGTTACCTAACCTTCAACCTGCCCATGGATAGATCGCCCGGTTTCGGGTCTATACCCAGCGACTAAACGCCCTATTAAGACTCGCTTTCGCTACGCCTCCCCTATTCGGTTAAGCTCGCCACTGAATATAAGTCGCTGACCCATTATACAAAAGGTACGCAGTCACCTAACAAAGTAGGCTCCCACTGCTTGTACGCATACGGTTTCAGGTTCTATTTCACTCCCCTCTCCGGGGTTCTTTTCGCCTTTCCCTCACGGTACTGGTTCACTATCGGTCAGTCAGTAGTATTTAGCCTTGGAGGATGGTCCCCCCATATTCAGACAAAGTTTCACGTGCTCCGTCCTACTCGATTTCACTTCCTGGACCCTTTCGCGTACGGGGCTATCACCCACTATGGCCGCACTTTCCAGAGCGTTCCGCTAAAATCCAAGAAGCTTAAGGGCTAATCCCCGTTCGCTCGCCACTACTAAGGGAATCTCGGTTGATTTCTGTTCCTCAGGGTACTTAGATGTTTCAGTTCCCCTGGTTCGCCTCTTGCACCTATGGATTCAGTACAAGATACCTAGGTTATCCTAGGTGGGTTCCCCCATTCAGAGATCTCCGGATCAAAGTCTGTTTGCCGACTCCCCGAAGCTTATCGCAGGCTACCACGTCTTTCATCGCCTCTGACTGCCAAGGCATCCACCGTATGCGCTTCTTCACTTGACCATATAACCCCAAGCAATCTGCTCGTGATCATAGGGGTGAAGACGACATTCGCCGAAAATTCGCGCTTGAACTCGCAAATTTTACCTTGAATTATTGAGTGCAGTGAAACACTCAACAAGTCACTTCTATCACATACCCGAATTTTTAAAGAACGATTCTGAAGCAAAGTTCAGAATTCAATATCCCACCCGGGATATTCAATTCTGGACTCTTGGTCAGCCTGGAGATGGTGGAGCCAAGGAGGATCGAACTCCTGACCTCCTGCGTGCAAAGCAGGCGCTCTCCCAGCTGAGCTATGGCCCCAATGTCAACCGGTCATACGACCCCGCGACAATTGGTGGGTCTGGGCAGATTCGAACTGCCGACCTCACCCTTATCAGGGGTGCGCTCTAACCAACTGAGCTACAGACCCAATCGCCTTCGCAATTGAATCAAGCAATTCGTGTGGGAACTTATGAAGAAGCTGAAGTCTTCGATTAAGGAGGTGATCCAGCCGCAGGTTCCCCTACGGCTACCTTGTTACGACTTCACCCCAGTCATGAATCACTCCGTGGTAACCGTCCCCCTTGCGGTTAGACTAGCTACTTCTGGAGCAACCCACTCCCATGGTGTGACGGGCGGTGTGTACAAGGCCCGGGAACGTATTCACCGTGACATTCTGATTCACGATTACTAGCGATTCCGACTTCACGCAGTCGAGTTGCAGACTGCGATCCGGACTACGATCGGTTTTATGGGATTAGCTCCACCTCGCGGCTTGGCAACCCTTTGTACCGACCATTGTAGCACGTGTGTAGCCCTGGCCGTAAGGGCCATGATGACTTGACGTCATCCCCACCTTCCTCCGGTTTGTCACCGGCAGTCTCCTTAGAGTGCCCACCATAACGTGCTGGTAACTAAGGACAAGGGTTGCGCTCGTTACGGGACTTAACCCAACATCTCACGACACGAGCTGACGACAGCCATGCAGCACCTGTGTCTGAGTTCCCGAAGGCACCAATCCATCTCTGGAAAGTTCTCAGCATGTCAAGGCCAGGTAAGGTTCTTCGCGTTGCTTCGAATTAAACCACATGCTCCACCGCTTGTGCGGGCCCCCGTCAATTCATTTGAGTTTTAACCTTGCGGCCGTACTCCCCAGGCGGTCGACTTATCGCGTTAGCTTCGCCACTAAGATCTCAAGGATCCCAACGGCTAGTCGACATCGTTTACGGCGTGGACTACCAGGGTATCTAATCCTGTTTGCTCCCCACGCTTTCGCACCTCAGTGTCAGTATCAGTCCAGGTAGTCGCCTTCGCCACTGGTGTTCCTTCCTATATCTACGCATTTCACCGCTACACAGGAAATTCCACTACCCTCTACCGTACTCTAGCTCAGTAGTTTTGGAGGCAGTTCCCAGGTTGAGCCCGGGGATTTCACCTCCAACTTGCTGAACCACCTACGCGCGCTTTACGCCCAGTAATTCCGATTAACGCTTGCACCCTTCGTATTACCGCGGCTGCTGGCACGAAGTTAGCCGGTGCTTATTCTGTTGGTAACGTCAAAACAACCAGGTATTAACTAGCTGCCCTTCCTCCCAACTTAAAGTGCTTTACAATCCGAAGACCTTCTTCACACACGCGGCATGGCTGGATCAGGCTTTCGCCCATTGTCCAATATTCCCCACTGCTGCCTCCCGTAGGAGTCTGGACCGTGTCTCAGTTCCAGTGTGACTGATCATCCTCTCAGACCAGTTACGGATCGTCGCCTTGGTGAGCCATTACCCCACCAACTAGCTAATCCGACCTAGGCTCATCTGATAGCGTGAGGTCCGAAGATCCCCCACTTTCTCCCGTAGGACGTATGCGGTATTAGCGTCCGTTTCCGAACGTTATCCCCCACTACCAGGCAGATTCCTAGGCATTACTCACCCGTCCGCCGCTCGCCGGCATCCCGAAGGACCCGCTGCCGCTCGACTTGCATGTGTTAGGCCTGCCGCCAGCGTTCAATCTGAGCCATGATCAAACTCTTCAGTTCAATACTGCTTGGGTTTTGAGAAAACCCTAAACTTGGCTCAGCAATCGCAAATAAACTCTCGAATTCACGAGTGTTACTTGTGATGCTGATAATCAGTTGACTATCAGTCTTACCTCACAAGCACCCACACGAATTGCTTGATTCAGTTGTTAAAGAGCGTTTCGATCAAGTCTTTCGTCTCAACCGAGGCCGCGCATTCTACAGCAGCCTTTCTTACTGTCAAGCTGTTTTTCGAAAATCTCTTTTCTACTCAACCGCTTGCGCTTTCGATCCGATTCACTCTTCTCGTCAGCGGGAGGCGCATTCTACAGCGTTGAAAGTCGCTGTCAACACCTCGGCGATCATCTTCTGGCCGACCTCTCGGAAGACCGAAGCGACAAGCACTACCACCGCCTGCCGACCACCTCTCCCTGCACCTAACTACAGCTAAGTGCTTGATTTTCAAGCCTTTCCGCTGCTTCGTCGCTGGGAGAGGTGCGCATTATAGGGATGCAGAATCTGCCGTCAACACCTTTCCTGAAATCTTTTTACTCGACCGCCAGGGATACGCGAGCAAAGGATTTCTTACCGGCCTGTAGCACATGGGTCGCGCCTAGCTTGAAGACGTAGGCACGATCCACCACCTCGCCATCCACGCGCACACCACCAGCACCGAGCAGATCACGAGCCACTGCGGCATTCTTGACCAGGCCCGCCTTATTAAGGACAGAAGCGATGGGCATATCCTCGGTAGCAGTCAGCTGGACTTCCGGCAGATCGACCGGCAGCTCGCCCTCTTTCATACGGTTGCCCGCAGAACGGTGAGCGGTAGCAGCGGCTTCTTCGCCATGGAAGCGAGCCACAATCTCTTCAGCAAGCTTGATCTTGATGTCACGCGGATTGGCACCCACCTCGATATCACGCTTGAACTGCTCGATCTCTTCCATGGAGCGGAAGCTCAGCAGCTCGAAGTAGCGCCACATCAGCTGATCCGGTATTGAAACCAGCTTGTTGTACATGATCCCCGGCGCTTCCTGGATACCTACATAGTTACCCAGAGACTTCGACATCTTCTTCACACCATCCAGGCCTTCCAGCAACGGCATGGTGAGGATGCACTGGGATTCCTGCCCATAGGCACGCTGCAATTCACGCCCCATCAGCAGGTTGAATTTCTGATCAGTACCACCCAGCTCGACATCCGCCCTCAGCGCGACCGAGTCGTAGCCCTGCACGAGCGGATAGAGGAACTCGTGAATCGCGATAGGTTGATTGGTGCTGTAGCGCTTGCTGAAGTCATCGCGCTCAAGCATGCGCGCAACGGTGTACTGCGATGCAAGGCGAATGAAGTCTGCCGGGCTCAGCTGGTCCATCCAGGTGGAGTTGAAGGCCACCTCGGTCTTGGCCGGATCGAGGATCTTGAACACCTGAGCCTTGTAGGTCTCGGCATTGTCCAGGACCTGCTCGCGAGTCAGAGGCGGACGGGTAGCGCTCTTGCCGCTGGGGTCGCCAATCATCCCTGTGAAGTCGCCAATCAGGAAAATCACCTGGTGTCCCAGCTCCTGGAACTGGCGCAGCTTATTAATAAGGACGGTGTGCCCCAAGTGAAGATCAGGAGCAGTCGGATCGAAGCCCGCCTTGATGCGCAGCGGCTGGCCACGCTTGAGCTTTTCGACCAGCTCGGACTCGACCAGGACCTCTTCCGCACCGCGCTTGATCAGCGCCAGCTGCTCTTCAACCGACTTCATGACAGGACTCATAGACCGTGGATAGACAAAGGGGAACCAACCATACAAGATCGCGAACTAATTACAAGTTTTGCGCCCAGCCCCATGCCAGTCAGCGGAAGGCACCAATCCAAGGTTGCCTAGGGCGGATTTTGATTATATTTTAGGCAGTTAGTTCATATTCCAAAAAACACCACACGCCATGACGCATTCAGTACCTAAAGCGCCGCCGTACCCGAAGAGCCACTTGCTGGCTGCAAGCGGTGTGGCTGCGCTGCTCAGCCTGGCCCTGCTGGTGTTCCCGTCCCGCGAAGTCGAGGCGAAGAAGACCTACATCAATCTGGAGCTGGAAAACGGCTCGGAGATGGTGATCCAGGAGAAGGACGATCTCCGACAAGCTCCCGCAGCCGGGGATGAGGGTATCTCGCCGTTTGCCAAGATCGAGAACCCAGCCGAGAACCAGAACAGCGCCGGAAAAGACGCGGACAAGAAGAAAGAAGTAGCTACCGACCTCGCTACCATCAAGACGCCTGTTGATCCCAGCCTCAAAGCTGTGACCGTGGGCAACGGCGACACTTTGTCCACGGTGTTTGCCAAGGTTGGCCTGTCCGCAAACGTCATGCATGACGTCCTGAGCAGCAGCAAGGATGCGAAGCAGCTCAGCCGCCTGAAGGTTGGCCAGAGCTTCGAGTTCAAGCTGGCCCCCAATGGTGAGCTCGAGAAGATCAGCACCAAGCTGAGCGGCCTCGAAAGCGTTCACCTTGAAAAGACATCCAAGGGTTACGCCTTCAAACGTGACCTGATCAAGCCGGAGCTCCGCTCGGCTTATGCCCGCGGCGTGATCGACAGCTCCCTGTTCCTGTCCGCCAAGCGTGCCGGCCTGTCCCATGACCTGACCATGGATCTGGCTAACATCTTCGGCTACGACATCGACTTCGCGCTCGACATTCGCGAAGGCGACGAGTTCGAGATGATCTACGAAGAAAAGGTGGTCGAGGGCAAGAAAGTCGGTAGCGGTGAAATCCTCGCCGCGCGCTTCATCAACCGTGGCAAGACCTTCTCTGCAGTCCGCTACGTCGACAAGCAAGGCAACGCCAGCTATCTGCGTGGTGATGGCACTGCAATGCGCAAGGCCTTCATCCGCACTCCGGTAGACTTCGCGCGCATCAGCTCGCGCTTCTCCAACGGCCGCCGACATCCGATCCTGAACAAGATCCGCGCCCACAAAGGCGTCGACTACGCAGCACCTCGTGGCACCCCGATCAAGGCCACCGGTGACGGCAAAATCGTCCTGGCTGGCCGTCGTGGTGGCTACGGTAATGCGGTGATCATCCAGCACGGCAGCAAGTACAAGACTTTGTACGGCCACATGCAAGGTTTCGCCAAGGGTATTCGCACTGGCGGTAGCGTGAAGCAAGGCCAGATCATCGGATACGTGGGCACTACCGGTCTCTCCACCGGCCCGCACCTGCACTACGAGTTCCAGGTTAACGGCGTGCACGTCGATCCGCTGGGTGTGAAGCTGCCGATGGCCGACCCATTGATGGCCAGCGAGAAGAAGCGCTTCATGCAGATGACCCAGCCGCTGATGGCGCGCATGGACCAGGAAAAGGCCAGCATGCTGGCCATGAACAAGCGCTGATCAGATGCCGCGCTATCTGGGAGTGATGTCCGGGACCAGCCTTGATGGCCTGGACATCGCCCTGGTCGAACAGACCGATCGCATTACCCTCCTCGACACCCACTACATTCCCATGCCCAGCTCGCTACGCAGCGAGCTGTTGGCACTCTGCGCTTCTGGCCCGGACGAACTGGCCCGCGCGGCCCTAGCGGAGAATGGCTGGGTAGAACTGGCGGCTTCCGGGATCAACGCACTACTGGTTCGCAACAACCTGGGCGCCAAGGACATTCGCGCCATCGGCAGCCATGGCCAGACAGTGCGTCACGAGCCCGCACGCGGATTCACCGTGCAGATCGGCAATCCAGCCCTGCTTGCTGAGTTGACCGGCATCACCGTAGTAGGCGATTTCCGCCGGCGCGATGTCGCCGCCGGGGGCCAGGGCGCGCCGCTCGTGCCGGCATTCCACGAGTCGCTGTTCGGAGATGCCGACAACCACCGCGCCGTGCTTAACGTCGGTGGCTTCAGCAACCTCAGTCTCATCGATCCGGGTAAAGCGGTACATGGATTCGATTGCGGTCCCGGCAACGTTCTACTGGACGCCTGGATCCATCTCCAGCGGGGCGAAAGCTTCGACCGCAATGGTGACTGGGCAGCAACCGGCACCCTGCAACAACGCCTGCTGGAAACCCTCTCCGGTGATGCCTTCTTCACCACGCGCGGCCCGAAGAGCACGGGACGCGAGCTGTTCAATCTGAGCTGGCTCCAGTCACACCTGGCGCGCCTCCCGAAATTCAAACCCGAGGATGTGCAGGCTACCTTGCTCGAACTCACCGCGCGAAGCATCATCGATGCGCTGCGCGCCGCGCAGCCGAAGACCGATGACCTCCTGGTCTGTGGTGGTGGAGCGCACAACCGCCAACTGATGCTACGGCTCGCCGCCCTGCTACCCGGCGCTCAGGTCCGCAGTACAGCAGATCTCGGCGTGGACCCGGACTGGGTCGAAGCCATGGCCTTTGCCTGGCTCGCACACTGCTGCCTCGAAGGGATTCCCACCAATCGCCCCAGCGTTACCGGCGCCAGGGGCCTGCGCATCCTTGGCGCAATCTACCCTGCCTGATCCACAAACAAAAACGCCGTGCCCAAAGGCACGGCGTTTGTTGTATTCGGACTCGAATCAGATCGAGAAGGACGAACCGCAGCCGCAGGTGGTGGTGGCATTCGGGTTCTTGATCACGAAGCGCGAACCCTCGAGGCCTTCCTGATAGTCCACTTCGGCACCGGCCAGATACTGGAAGCTCATCGGGTCTACCACAAGGCTCACGCCATCGCGCTCGACAATGGTGTCATCGTCAGACACGTCTTCATCAAAGGTGAAACCGTACTGGAAGCCCGAGCAGCCGCCACCGGTGACGAACACACGGAGTTTCAGGCGCGGGTTGCCCTCTTCATCGACCAGGTTCTTCACCTTGCTGGCCGCGCTCTCGGTGAACATCAGGGCTGAAGGGGTGAAGGTTTCGACGCTCATGCTGCAACTCTCCCGGCTTGACGCCGCCATACTGCGCTAAGGCGAGGCATTATCCGCTTACCCTACAAAACTGGTCAACTATTAAGCGATTCGACCCACTCTATGGATCGGAGTGCGACGCCGACCGTGCAATTGCCGGCGTCGCGCCCCATCAGGGCAGCAGAGCAGCGTGGGACAGGCCCAGGCGCTCCTCGAGGCCGAACATGATATTGAGGTTCTGTACCGCCTGGCCGGACGCCCCTTTGACCAGGTTGTCGATCACCGAGAGCACCACCACCAGGTCTCCGCCCTGAGGACGGTGAACCGCGATCCGGCAAACGTTGGCACCACGGACGCTGCGGGTTTCCGGATGGCTGCCCGCCGGCATCACATCGACGAAGGGTTCGCTGGCATAGCGCTTTTCGAACAGGGCCTGCAGGTCGACGCTCTTGTCCGCGACGTTTGCGTACAGGGTGGCGTGAATACCACGAATCATCGGCGTCAGGTGTGGAACGAAGGTCAGGCCGACCGGACCACCGGCAGCGCGACGCAGACCCTGGCTGATTTCCGGCAGGTGACGATGCCCTTTAACCGAGTAAGCCATCATGCTCTCGCCCGCCTCGCAGAAAAGCGAGCCCACCTTCGCGCCACGGCCAGCGCCGCTGACGCCGGACTTGCAGTCAGCGATCAGTTGCGTGGTGTCGGCAAGGCCAGCTTCCAACAGCGGAATGAAGCCAAGCTGAGTGGCGGTCGGATAGCAGCCAGGAACTGCGATCAGGCGCGCGCCCTTGATCGCTTCACGGTTCACTTCCGGCAGGCCGTAAACGGCTTCCGGCAGCAGGGTGGGCGCTCCGTGGGGCTGACCGTACCACTTGGCCCATTCTTCAGCATCCTGCAGTCGGAAGTCAGCGGAAAGGTCGATCACGCGGGTACCGGCGTCCAGCAGTTCGCCGGCCAGCGCGTGGGCAACGCCGTGCGGCGTAGCGAAGAAGACCACGTCGCAGCCGCCCAAGGTAGCCACATCGGGCACGCTGAACGAGAGGTTGTCGTAGTGGCCGCGCAGGTTCGGGTACATATCGGCGACCTTCACCCCAGCCTCGGATCGCGAGGTGATTACCGCGACCTCCGCTTGCGGATGCTGAGCCAGCAGACGCAGCAGTTCGACACCGGTATAGCCCGTGCCGCCGACGATTCCGACCTTGACCATCACTTGCCCCTCAAAGAACCGATTGGAAAGCTGCCGATGATAAGGCCGCATCGGCCAGGGGCCAACCGCCGAGGTGACGTGCGGCCGCTCAAGCCTCTACTATCCGGGCAATCTGTCTGATGGAAACCGTCCCCATGCTCTATCTGTGGCTCAAGGCCCTGCACATCATCGCCATCGTCTGCTGGTTCGCCGGCCTTTTCTACCTGCCACGCCTCTTCGTCTACCACGCCATGGCCGAGGACGAGCCCAGCCGCGAACGCTTCAAGATCATGGAGCGCAAGCTGTACCGCGGCATCATGGGCCCCTCGATGATCGCCACGCTGGTGTTCGGCATCTGGATGCTCTATCTCAATCCGGCCTGGCTGAGCCAGGGCTGGCTGCACGCCAAGCTCACCCTGGTCATCCTGCTGATTGGCTATCACCACGCCTGCGGCTCCCTGCTCAAGCGCTTCGCGCGCGGAGAAAACCGCCGCGGCCATGTGTTCTTTCGCTGGTTCAACGAAGTCCCAGTGCTGTTCCTGATCGCCATCGTCATCCTGGTGGTGGTCAAGCCCTTCTGACCCTGACAAGAGGAATGCCAGATGCCCCTGCCCGCCCTGCTCGAACAACGCCTGCGCTTGCCGGTCGTAGCTGCGCCGATGTTTCTGGTTTCCAACCCCAAGCTGGTCCTGGCCTGCTGCAACAACGGCATCGTCGGCAGCTTTCCCGCGCTCAACCAGCGCGAGAGCAGCGGCTTCCGCGCCTGGCTCGATGAGATCGAAGCGTCGCTGGGGACGGATGCGGCCCCCTACGCGGTGAACCTGATCGTCCATCACAGCAACCCGCGTCTGCAGGCGGACCTCGCGATCTGCGTGGAAAAGCGCGTCCCGATCGTCATCACCAGCCTGGGAGCGGTGAAGGAAGTGGTAGACGCCGTGCATAGCTACGGCGGTCTGGTATTCCACGACGTGACCACCCGCCGCCACGCGGAGAAGGCCGCCGAGGCGGGCGTGGACGGTTTGATCGCGGTTGCCGCCGGCGCCGGTGGCCATGCCGGCACCTGGAGTCCCTTCGCCCTGGTCGCCGAGATTCGCCAGTTCTTCGACAAGACGCTGCTGCTCGCCGGTTGCCTCAACCACGGCCACGAAATCTTCGCGGCCCAGATGCTCGGCGCCGATCTGGCCTATCTCGGCACCCGTTTCATCGCCACCCAGCAAAGCGACGCCGAAACCCGCTACAAGCAGATGATCCTCGACGCCCGGGCCGCCGACATCATTCATACGCCAGCCGTCTCCGGCGTGCCGGCCAGCTTCATGCGCCAGAGCCTGGAGGCAGCCGGCTACGACATGAAACGCCTCGCCGACAAGGGCAGTGTCGACTACGGCGAGAAGCTGAAACCGGTCAGCGATGAAGCCAAGGCCTGGAAGACCGTGTGGTCCGCCGGCCAAGGCGTCGGCAACATCCGCGACTTGCCGACCGTGGACGAACTCATCGCCCGACTCGACCAGGAATACCGCGCGGCCCGCGACAAGTCCGTGCAACTGGGCCAACGCTGGGCACGATGAGGCGACGCACTCTGCTCGGTATTGGCGCGCTTGGTGCGCTTGGCATCTGGGCGGCGCGCCCGACTGATCATGGCCGCCCCCACGACGCCTACTTTGCACGCCTTAACCAACTGTTTCGCGAAGACGGTGGCGGCGTCCCGCAAATGGTCATCGACCTTGATCGCCTGGATGCCAACGCCGATTTGCTCGCCGCCAGGCTGGGTTCGCGCCAATTGCGCCTGGTGGCAAAGTCTTTGGCGTCCGGCGGACTGCTCGATTACCTGGCACGCCGCCTGAACTGCACGCGCTTCATGGTTTTCCACCAGCCGCAGCTGAACCAGTTGGCTCGCCTCTTCCCCTCCGCCGACCTGCTGCTGGGCAAACCCTTACCCACCGCCGCAGCCCTGGCCTTCTACCAGCAGTTGCCCCGTCACCTCGGTTTCGACCCGAGCAATCAGGTCACCTGGCTCGTGGACAGCGCCCAGCGCTTGCAGGAATACACCGAGTTGAGCCGTGCGCTTGGCCAATCGCTGCAGGTTGCGCTGGAGATCGACATCGGTCTCGCGCGCGGTGGGCTCTCTTCACCCGACGCACTGGCCAACGTCCTTTCGCAAATGACGGCGTCTGCGTCTCCATTGAAACTGCGCGGGCTTATGGGATATGACGCTCAGGTCGCCCACGCGCCATTCTGGATCGGCAAGGAACGGGCCCTGAGAGAAAGTAATGCGCGCTACCAGGCATTCATCCAGGTGGCCCGCACATTCCCGATCTGGCCACAGGACCCCCTGCTGAATGGCGGCGGTAGCCAGACCTACCCACTACACGTCGCTGGCAACGGCCCCCTGAGCGAGGTCGCTGTGGGTTCCGCCCTGCTCAAGCCCGCCGCCTTTGACAGCGAATTACTCCGGGAACACCAGGCGGCCCTATGGATAGCCAGCCCTGTGCTAAAGGTGCTCGATGGCACCCTGCCCTATCTGGACAACGTTCAGGGCCTGCTGCAGGGCTGGAACCCTAATCGCCAGCGCGCTCATTACCTCTACGGCGGCAACTGGCAGGCAGAGCCGGTCTCCCCCGCAGGGTTGGGCTACGACAGCCTCTATGGCCGCAGCGCCAACCAGGAACGCCTGATTGGGTCCCGGAGCACGGGGCTTGCCGTGGACGACTGGGTATTTCTGCGCCCCACCCAATCCGAAGGAACCCTTGGCGAGTTCGCTGACTTGCGCCTGCTGCGCCGTGGCAACCTGGTCGGCCGCTGGAACCCGCTGAGCCTGGCCTGAGCCCCACTTTTTGTGCGCCAGGCCGCTTGTGCCGTGGGCCAGCGCGCAATTACGCTGTGCCATCATTCTTTCTGTCGCTGACAAGGATGCCCGCATGACCGAAGCCCGCTTCAAAATCGTCTTCGACGGTGAGCCCATGCCCGGTGTGGCGCTGGAGACCGTCAAGGAAAACCTCGCCCGTCTGTTCAAGAGCGATGCCAGCAAGATCGACAGCCTGTTCGGCGGCCGCAGCGTCGCGCTCAAGCGCGATCTGGTGGAAGCCGAGGCGGATAAGTACCTCACCGCATTGCAGCGAGCCGGCGCGATGGTGCGCAAGGAGCAAGACATTGCAGCCGGCCTGAGCCTGGTGGCCACGGAAGATCACCCTGCCCCGGTCACCGCAGCCGCTGCTGCAGAAACCAGCACTGACACTGACACCATGAACTGTCCCAAGTGCGGCCACGAGCAGGCCAAGGCAGCCGAGTGTCAGGTCTGTGGGATCATCATCGACAAGTACCTGGCGCGCCAGGCGCAACTGACAGAAGAGGCGCCGCAGGTAAAGCCATCCGTCATCAGTAGCGAAACGACCTCCCCCTACGCGCCACCCAGAGCACAGGTCGGCGAGCAACTGCCAGAGTTCGGGGAACTGAAGGTCCTCGGCACCAGCGGCCGGATCGGCCGGGTGCGCTATCTGGGCTGGAGCATGGCGCTGATGCTGGCGTTCCTGCCGATTGGAGGGGTGATCCTCGGCAGCTTTGCACTCTCCGACGCACTGGCGGCGCTACTGACCCTAGTGGCCTGCCTTGCTCTGGTGGTGGTCAGCGTGTGCATCGGTGTGCAGCGCCTCCACGATATCGGCTGGTCCGGCTGGCTCTGGCTGCTGAACTTCGTCCCGATCATAGGCAGTGTGTTCGCCCTGATCATGCTGTTCATGCCAGGTACAGACGGCCCCAACCGCTATGGCCCACCGCCGCCGCCCAACAGCCGAGGGGTAAAAGTGCTGGCATGGCTGATTATTTTGGTACCGGTTATCGGTATAGTCGCCGCCATTTCGTTACCGGCTTACCAGGACTATCTGATGCGCACCCAGATGGGCGACGCCGCAAGCTTCGAGCAGCCGGGCGATGCGCCCGCCCTCGAAGGCGAGTCCGCAGAGTAAGCAACCTCCCGGGGCCGGCGTTGTCCAACCCGGCCCTGTTATGGAGAACCCCAGATGCCTCGTTATGCCCTGATCACCGGCGCCTCCAGCGGTATTGGCCTGGCTCTGGCCGAGGCACTGGCGCGACGGGGCCGTCGCCTTTTGCTGGTCTCCCGGAATCGGGACGCGCTCGAAAGCATCGCCTGCGAACTGACCCAGCGCTTCGGTGTGGAAGTGCTGTTCCGCTACTGCGACCTCGCCGAACCCCTTCACGTATCCGGCCTGCTGATGGACCTGGAGCAGGGCGAACGGGAAATCGACCTGCTGGTGAACAATGCCGGCATAGGTTCTTCCGGGACATTCGTCGACCAGGACTGGGGCCGTGAGCAGGAACTGATCGAACTGAACATCCTCGCGCTCGCGCGGCTCTGCCACGGCATCGGCGGTCTGATGGCGCGGCAGGGCGGCGGACAGATCCTCAATGTTGCCTCAGTAGCGGGCTTCCAGCCCGGCCCCTGGATGAGCAACTACTACGCCAGCAAGGCCTACGTGCTGAGCTTCTCAGAAGGTCTGCGTGAGGAATTGCGACCGCGCGGCGTGAAAGTCTCGGTTCTGTGCCCCGGCCCCACCCGCACTGCCTTCTTCCGCGGCGCCCACTTGGAAGTCGGGAAGCTTGAGGGCAGCAAGCTGATGATGAGCCCAGAAGAACTGGCACTGTTCGCTGTACGTGCACTGGAAAAGAACCGCGCGATCATCATTCCTGGCTGGCGAAACCGGCTTGCAGCGCAGCTCCCGCGATTGGCACCACGCTGGCTGGTACGCCGCCTACTGGGCCGGATCATTCGCCGCTTCGCCCAGCCCTGAACAGGCTCAATCAGCCTTTACGCAACGCCCATCCGCCCACGCGCGCAAGTTTGCCAACTGCTCGGCCATCAGCACCGAAAGCGGCGCCGTCCCCTTGAGTTCACATAGCAGCAGGGTCTGGTCGGCCGGGCATTGCTGGGCCTGCGACGCATAGAGCATCCCCACCACCGCCTGCTCGATCTCGGCGCCCGAGAAACCATCGCTGGCGGCGACCAGCTGATGCAGGTCGAACTGCGCCGGGTCCAGTTCGCGGCGAACGAGGTGAATGCGGAATATCTCGGAACGAACCTCGGGCTGCGGCAGGTCGACGAAAAACAGCT
Source organism: Pseudomonas sp. DY-1 (assembly GCF_003626975.1). NCBI lineage: Bacteria > Pseudomonadati > Pseudomonadota > Gammaproteobacteria > Pseudomonadales > Pseudomonadaceae > Pseudomonas > Pseudomonas sp. DY-1. The sequence goes on from NZ_CP032616.1 coordinate 3,603,368, forward strand.
CGTCGAAACGTCCCTTGCGCAGCAACTCCGGTGGCAGGCGATCAATCGCGTTGGCGGTTGCGACCATGAACACCGGCGCCTTGCGCTCGGCCATCCAGGTCAGCAGGGTCCCCAACACGCGCTGGCTCACGCCACCGTCATGGTCACCGCTGGCCAGCCCCTTCTCTACCTCATCCATCCACAACACGCAGGGCGCCATCTGCTCGGCGAGCTTCAAGGCCTCGCGCAGGTTGCGTTCGGTCTCGCCGAAGAACTTGTTGTACAGGCAGGCAAAGTCCAGGCGTAGCAGTGGCAAGCCCCAGAGGCCGGCAACGGCCTTGGCCGCCAGGCTCTTGCCGCCGCCTTGTACGCCGACCAACAGGACACCCTTCGGCCGGTCCACCGCCTTTTCGTCCAGCACCGCAGCCTGGCGCTCGGCCAACCAACGCTTGAGGTTGGCCAATCCGCCCACTTCGGCGAACCGGGCGGTCTCGTATTCGAAGCTGAGTACGCCTTCCAGATCCAGCAACTGGAACTTGGCCTTATTCAGCTCCGGCAAGTCTTCCTGGGTGATGGCACCGTCGTCACAGATCACGTTGCGCGCCAACGCGCGCGCTTCTCCGTGGCTCATGCCGCGCAGGTTCTTCACCACCTGCTGCAGGGTGCGGTTGTCCGTCCGGACCCGCGCGCCCCGATTGCGCTCGCTCCAGCGCGACGCCTCTTCCCGAACGATGCTCAGCAGCTCGTCTTCATTGGGCAGCGCCAGATCGAAACGGGCGGCATAGCGTTGCACCTCCGGCGGCAACTTCAGCGCGTGGGAAACCAGCACCAGCGTCGGCTTGTGATTACCCTCCGCCATGGCCACCTCCTTGAGCAGGCGCACCACCTTGGGGTTGTCACTGAGGAACGGGTGCAGGTCGCACATCACATAGAGGTTCGGTTGCGGATCGGCCTTGATCAGCTTGAGCGCCGTTTCCGGCTCGCGGCTATCACCCTCGCCCAGGACTTCGCCTCCAAAACCCAGGCGCTGCAGCCCTTCGCTGATGGCCCAGGTGAAGAGTCCGAGTCCACGTTTGACCGCAAGGCTGGTGAGCGTTTCCAGCACCCGGCGCTCGTCCCATGACTCGATCAGGATCAGCTTCACGCGTGAGTCCAGTACCAGGCCGAGGTCGTGGATATCGTTCTTCACAGGGGCTCCTTGTGGGCATCGGCCAGCGCTGGCCGGGGCAATCGCTCACCGTTAAACTCGGGACCTCTTATAACAGGCCGGAGAATTCCCGTGGACTGTCTGTTCTGCAAAATCGCCGCCGGAGAAATTCCCGCGCGCAAGCTCTATGAAGATGACCAGGTCGTCGCCTTTCACGACATTGCGCCGCAGGCCCCCGTGCACTTCCTGGTGATCCCGAAGAAGCACATCCGCACCCTCACCGAACTCACTGAAGGTGACAAGGCACTGGTCGGCCACATTGCCTATACCGCCCAGCGCCTCGCTGCCGAACAAGGCTGCGATGAGGGCTTCCGCCTGGTGATGAACTGCAATGAGCAAGGCGGCCAGACCGTCTACCACATCCACATGCATGTCCTCGGCCAGCGCCAGATGCACTGGCCGCCGGGCTGACCCATCGGCCGGGGCCTGATACCGGTCAAGCCTCGGTCATCCCCTTGCGGTAGAATGCCCACCGATATTCCACGGAGGTGCCGCATGGCCAGCGAACGTTCCTATTCCCCCGCCGACCGTCTGCTGCTGCAGGCCGATGCCGCGCTGCGCACGCTGCTGCCGTTTACCGGCCAGCCATTCCGACCCTCCCCTGCCGAAGGCCAGGCCGATGCCGAACTCAAACCTGAGGACGCTCGCCATATCGCCGGACTGATGCGCATCAACCACACCGGCGAGGTCTGCGCGCAAGCGCTCTATCAGGGCCAGGCGCTGACCGCCAAGCTGCCGGAAGTGCGCGAAGCCATGGAACATGCGGCCGAGGAAGAGATCGACCACCTGGCCTGGTGCGAACAGCGCATCCGCGAGCTCGGCAGCCGCCCTAGCGTCCTCAACCCGATCTTCTATGGACTGTCCTTCGGCGTCGGCGCCGTGGCCGGCCTGATCAGCGACCGGGTCAGCCTGGGTTTCGTCGCAGCGACTGAAGACCAGGTATGCAAGCACCTCGACGAACACCTGGCGCAGTTGCCTGCCGATGATGCCAAGTCGCGAGCCATCCTCGAGCAGATGCGTACCGACGAAGAGCAACACGCCACCAGCGCCCTGGAAGCTGGCGGCCTGCGCTTCCCCGCCCCAGTGAAGTTCGGCATGACGCTGCTGTCGAAGGTCATGACCAAGAGCACCTACCGGGTCTGAAACCCGCACATGAAAAAGGGCGCCACCAGGCGCCCTTTTCGTTTCCACTGCGAAACTACATCAGTGAGGCATGTTCCGCGCGTAGAAGATTTCCAGCATTTCGTGGCGCACGCGCTCCTCGACTTCCTTTCGCTGTTCAGGCGTCAGGTTGTTGGTGGCGTCACCAAACAGGTAGTTGTCCAGTTCGAAGTCCTTGAGCAGCATCTTCGTGTGGAACATGTTCTCCTGGTACACGTTGACGTCCGTCATCTGATAGGCGTCCTGGGTGTCGTCGGAGAGGTAGTTCTGGATCGAGTTGATCTCGTGGTCGATGAAGTGCTTCTTGCCTTCCACGTCACGGGTGAACCCGCGCACGCGATAGTCCACGGTGACGATATCCGAGTCGAACTGGTGAATCAGGTAGTTGAGCGCCTTCAGCGGTGAGATAACGCCGCACGTGGAAACATCGATGTCCACCCGGAAGGTTGCGATACCCGACACCGGATGGATTTCCGGATAGGTGTGAACGGTGATGTGACTCTTGTCGAGGTGGGCCAGGATGGTCTCCGGCAGCGGGCCAGGAGATTCCTCGATCTGGCTGTCGGTGGGGGTCACCGGCTGCTCGGAGATCAGGATGGTCACACTCGCGCCCTGGGGATCGTAATCCTGGCGGGCAATATTGAGGATATTGGCACCGATGATGTCGACTACGTCGGTGAGGATCTGGGTCAGGCGTTCGGCATCGTACTCTTCGTCGATGTACTGGACGTAGGCCTGCTGGTCCTCGGGGGTTTCCGCGTAGCAGATGTCATAGATGTTGAAGCTCAAGGTCTTTGTCAGGTTGTTGAACCCGTGGAGCTTGAGTTTGCTTTTCACCGTTGAGAGCTCTCTGTGCATATGCGGCTCTGCCGCGTGGTTGAGCATGCCCGTCAGAAGCGCACGACACTTCTGCGTAGGACGGTTTACACCTCTTCGCGTTGGCGATTGTGGTCGTAGGTTCGGAGCCCGATGCCCCGGAAATTGGAAGGGGGCGAATTATGCAGACGACGGGCGCCGTCTGCCAGAGTTTGCCGCGCAAATATGATGGCCGGATGTCCTGCGCCATCCGGCCGTCGGCTAATTGGAAATCACGCGCCGAGTTCGACGATCTCGTAATCGTGGGTGATCTCGACGCCGGCACGGCCAAGCATGATCGAGGCCGAGCAGTACTTCTCGGCGGACAGCTCCACCGCGCGCTTGACCTGGGCCTCTTTGAGACCGCGCCCTTTCACCACGAAATGCACGTGGATTCTGGTGAATACCTTGGGGTCTTCGCTGGCGCGCTCGGCCTCAAGAAAAGCTTCACAGCTTTCCACGGGCTGGCGGGACTTCTTCAGGATGCTCACCACGTCAAAGTTGGTGCAGCCGCCCAGGCCAAGCAACAACATTTCCATGGGACGCACGCCCAGGTTGCGACCACCGGACTCGGGTGGACCGTCCATCACTACGACATGGCCGCTGCCGGATTCGCCAAGGAACAGGGCTTCGCCTGCCCATTGGATGCGTGCTTTCATCGCCTGAAACTCCGCTCGGAAAAAGGTGCGGTAGCTTATCACAGCGCCTTTTCCCCGCCGGCCCGCAAATAGTTCCTGAGCAGGTGTTAGATGCGTCGCAAAATCACATTGTCGAATCAGGGACCTCTGTTAAGCTGGCGCCGGATTACTGGCACACTTGGCCGGACAACTATTAGAAAATTGCCTGTTGGACAAAGGCTTACCTTCTCTTTTTCGGGACTCGGGCATGGTCGCAATTACCCTTACACCAAAAATAAAGAGCCTGGACAAAATACTCGCGCATTGTCACCGCCGCCGTTACACGGCCAAGAGCACCATCATCTATGCAGGTGATCGTTGCGAAACCCTCTTCTTCATCATCAAAGGCTCCGTCACCATCCTGATCGAGGACGACGATGGGCGCGAAATGATCATCGCCTACCTTAATGCCGGCGACTTCTTCGGCGAGATGGGGCTGTTCGAAAAGGAAGGGGCGGAGAAGGAGCGCAGCGCCTGGGTTCGAGCCAAGACGGAATGCGAAGTGGCTGAACTGAGCTACGCCAAGTTCCGCGAGCTCACCCAGCAGGACCCGGAAATCCTCTACGCACTGGGCAGCCAGATGGCTGACCGCCTGCGCAATACCACCCGCAAAGTGGGCGACCTGGCCTTCCTCGATGTCACCGGCCGTGTTGCGCGCACCCTGCTCGACCTGTGCAAGCAGCCCGATGCCATGACCCACCCGGACGGTATGCAGATCAAGATCACCCGCCAGGAAATCGGCCGGATCGTTGGCTGCTCCCGCGAGATGGTCGGCCGCGTACTCAAGAGCCTTGAAGAACAGGGCTTGGTGCACGTGAAGGGTAAGACGATGGTGGTCTTCGGCACGCGCTGAAGCCCCCAACGAAAAAGCCGGCGCAAGCCGGCTTTTTCATTTCTGGAGGACCGAACCGGATCAATCCGGATCGATTCCCGCCACCACGCGGTTGCGATCGGGGAAGAACAGGCGGCCCAGTTCGACGCCCGGCTCTTCGGCGCGCATGAACGCTTCGCCTACCAGGAACGCATAGACGCCGCTGACTTCCATCAGCTCTACGTCGGCGCGGTTGAGAATGCCACTCTCGGTAATGACCAGGCGATCACGTGGAATACGTGGCAACAGATCGAGGGTGTTTTCCAGGCTGACCTCGAAGGTGTGCAGGTTGCGGTTGTTGATGCCCACGAGCGGGGTATCCAGGCAGTTCAACGCGCGATCCAGCTCTTCACCGTCATGCACTTCCACCAGCACGTCGAGGCCGACATCCTTGGCGGTGGCGGCCAGTTCCTTCATGCGTACGTCGTCCAGCGCGGAGACGATCAACAGGATGCAGTCCGCGCCGATAGCGCGAGCTTCGACCACCTGGTACGGGTCGATCATGAAGTCCTTGCGGATCACCGGCAGGGAGCAGGCGGCACGAGCCTCCTGCAAGTACGCATCGGCGCCCTGGAAGAAGTCCACGTCGGTCAGGACCGACAGGCAGGCTGCACCGCCAGCCTCGTAGCTCCTGGCGATCTGCGCAGGGTTGAAGTCCTCGCGCAGCACGCCCTTGCTGGGCGAGGCTTTCTTCACTTCGGCAATCACTGCCGGCTCGTGGCGCTCGGCCCGTTCCAGCAGCGCGCGGGCGAAACCACGAGGTACGTCGGCAGAGCGAGCCAGCGCCTCGACCTCGGACAGGGAAACGCGGGCACGGCGCTCGGCCACTTCCTCAGCCTTGCGCGCCAGGATCTTCTCAAGAACGGTTGGGATGCTCACGCTTCATTCTCCACTCGGAACACCGCGGTAAAGGAGGCCAGCTCGTCCAGCTTCTCGCGGGCGAGGCCGGTGTGCAGAGCGTCCTGCGCCAGACGCACACCTTCCTTCAGGCTGGAGGCCAGGTCTGCAGCATAGAGGGCCGCACCGGCATTCAACACGATCATGTCGCCGGCCTTCTGGCCATTTTCGGTCTTGCGCCTGCCCAGGGCATCGCGGATCAGTTCAAGGGATTCCTGTGGGCTGCCAACAGTCAGACCGATCAGGCTTTGGCTCTTGATGCCGAAGTCCTCGGGCTGGATCTGGTACTCGGTCACTTCGCCGTTCTTCAGCTCTGCGACATGGGTCGGCGCGGCGAGGCTCACCTCGTCCAGACCATCGCGCGAATGCACGACCAGAATGTGATCGCTGCCCAGGCGCTTGAGCACCTCGGCCAGCGGACGGCACAGCGTCTGGCTGAACACGCCCACGACCTGGTGCTTCACACCGGCCGGATTCGTAAGCGGGCCAAGCATGTTGAACAGGGTGCGCAGACCCAGCTCACGACGTGGGCCGGCAGCGTATTTCATGGCCTTGTGATGAGCCTGGGCAAACATGAAGCCGACGCCGATGCTCTCGATGCAACGGGCGACTTGTTCGGGATTGAGGTCGAGATAGATGCCAGCGGCTTCCAGCACGTCGGCGCTGCCGGTTTTGCCGGAAACCGCTCGGTTACCGTGCTTGGCAACCTTGCCGCCCGCAGCGGCGACCACGAAGGTGGCGGCGGACGAAACGTTGAAGATGTTGGCGCCATCACCGCCGGTACCGACCACATCCACCACGTGCTTGAGGCTGGAAAGCTCGACTCGTGTCGCCAGCTCACGCATCACCGAGACCGCACCAACGATTTCCTCGATGGTCTCGCTCTTCATGCGCATCCCCATGAGGAAGGCGCCGATCTGCGCATCAGTGCACTGGCCGGTCATGATCAGGCGCATCACGTCCTGCATTTCTTCGATGGTCAGGTCCAGCTGGTTGACCACCCGGTTCAGGGCTTCCTTGATGTCCATCAGCGCACTCCGCCGGTCTGCTTGAGGAAGTTGGCCAGAAGTTCATGGCCCTGTTCGGTAAGGATGGACTCCGGATGGAACTGCACACCCTCGATATTCAGCGTTTTGTGACGCAGCCCCATGATCTCGTCGACGGTGCCATCGGCATGCTGGGTCCAGGCGGTGACTTCCAGCTCGCCGGGCAGGGTTTCCAGCTTCACCACCAGGGAGTGGTAGCGGGTGACGGTCAGTGGGTGGTTCAGGCCTTGGAAGACGCCCTGGTCCTTGTGGAACACCGGGCTGGTCTTGCCATGCATGGCCTGGCGCGCGCGCACCACATCGCCGCCGAAAGCCTGACCGATGCTCTGGTGACCCAGGCAGACGCCGAGAATCGGCAGCTTGCCGGCGAAGTGGCGGATCACCTCCAGCGACACGCCCGCTTCGTTGGGCGTGCAGGGGCCGGGAGAGACCACGATGCGTTCCGGGTTCAGCGCTTCAATCTCGGCGATGGAGAGCTCGTCGTTACGGATCACATGCACGTCCGCGCCCAACTCACCGAGGTACTGCACCACGTTGTAGGTAAAGGAATCGTAGTTGTCGATCATCAGCAGCATGGTGCAATCCTCAGGCGTCGGTCTTGGCGGTCTGTTCGGCGAGAGCCACGGCACGGAACATGGCGCGGCGCTTGTTCAGCGTCTCTTCCCATTCCAGTGCCGGGACTGAGTCGGCGACGATGCCGGCGCCGGCCTGCACGTGCAGCTCGCCGTCCTTGATGACCGCCGTGCGGATCGCGATGGCAGTGTCCATATTGCCGTTCCAGGCCAGGTATCCCACGGCACCACCGTAGACGCCACGTTTGACCGGTTCGAGGTCGTCGATGATCTCCATGGCGCGGATCTTCGGTGCGCCGGAAAGCGTGCCGGCCGGCAGGATGGCGCGCAGGGCTTCCATTGCGGAGATGCCTTCCTTGAGCTGGCCGGTGACGTTGGAAACGATGTGCATCACGTTGGAGTAACGCTCGATCACCATCTTCTCGGTGACCTTGACGCTGCCCGTGCTGGCAACGCGGCCGACGTCATTGCGGCCGAGGTCGATCAGCATCAGGTGCTCGGCCAACTCCTTGGCATCGGAGAGCAGGTCTTCTTCCAGGGCGCGGTCGGTTTCCTCGGTCGCGCCGCGCGGGCGAGTGCCGGCAATCGGGCGCACGGTGACCAGGCCATCCTCGACGCGCACCAGCACTTCCGGCGAACTGCCCACTACGTGGAAGTCACCGAAGTTGAAGAAGTACATGTAAGGCGTTGGGTTGAAGCAGCGCAAGGCGCGGTACAGATCGATGGGAGCGGCCTGGAAGGGAATCGACATGCGCTGGGATATCACCACCTGCATGCAGTCACCGGCCAGGATGTACTCCTTGATCTCACGCACCGCCTGCTCGTAGTCCTCACGGGTGAAGCTGGAGCGGAAGTCCGGCTCACCCCCGACAGGCAGGCTGGGGTCCACGCCCAGGCGCGGCACTACCGGCTGGCGCAGTTTCTGACGCAGTTCGACCAGGCGCGCCTGGCCCTTCTCGTAGGCCTCGGGCTGAGTCGGATCGACCAGGACGATGGCGTGCAGCTTGCCAGCGAGGTTGTCGAACACGATCACAGCGTCCGAAACCATCAGCAGGATGTCCGGAGTGCCCAGCGGATCGGGATTCGGGCAATTGGCCAAACGCTTTTCTACGTAGCGCACGCAGTCGTAACCGAAGTAGCCGACCAGGCCGCCGTTGAAACGCGGAAGGCCAGCGATGGGCGCCACCTGATAGCGCTCTTTGAACGCTTCGACGAAGGCCAGCGGGTCTTCGCAATCGTGGGACTCAACTTCGACATCATCGACGCTGACGCTGACTTTCGGGCCGTGGGCGCGCAGTACAGTGCGGCTCTGCAGGCCGATGATGGAGTAACGGCCCCATTTCTCGCCGCCCTGCACGGACTCCAGCAGGTAGGAGTACGGGGTATCAGCGAGCTTCAGGTAGAGGGAAAGGGGGGTATCGAAATCCGCCAGGGTTTCGAACGCAAGCGGAATGCGGTTATAGCCTTCGGCGGCCAAACGCAGGAATTCTTCGCGGGTCATGATCAGCCTCATGGGGCGGGGAACCCCTTTGAGGGGTTCCTGGAGAAAAAGACGTCGGTGTGAAAGCGCGCCGGAGTATCCGGCCAGAATGAATTAGGCGCGCCAGCGCCAACGGGCGACGGCCTTGATGATCTTCATTCCGGCTCGTTCGAGCCAATGCTTGCAGGGAACCACCACGTGTCTGTCTCGTTGAGGCGGATTGTCGGAGGAGTTCGGCGACATTAGCGCAGCGCCGTGGGCGGCGCAACCGCCGGGAAGCAGCTCACGCAGGTCATCCACCACCAGCGCCGGTTCCTCTTCGGCGATGGGCCGGCCGTGGTTGTAACCGTAGCTCAGGGCCACGCATTTGACCCCGGCGGCCTTGGCAGCGAGCACGTCATTGCGCGAATCACCGACGAACAAGGCCTCGCCGCGGCTGACGCCAGTCATGTGCATCACATGGAGCAACGCGGCCGGGTCAGGCTTCTGTTGCGGCAGGGTGTCGCCAGCGATGATCAGCGGGAAATAGCGGCCCAGCTTCATCTCGTCCAGCAAGGGTGCAACGAAACGCTCGGGCTTGTTGGTGATCAGCGCCAGCTCCACGCCCTTCTTCTTCAGCCACTTCAGGGTTTCTGCCACACCGGGATAGACAGTGGTCAGCGCATGGCTGTCGGCGTAGGCCTCCATGAACAGCTCCAGGCCGCGTTCGGCGTCGCTGTCATGCACGGAGGAATGGTCGAGGCCGCCGGCCAAGGCACGGCGTACCAGCACCCGGGCGCCGTTGCCAACCCATTCGCGGACCTGCTCGACGCCAGCCACTGGGCGCCCCAAGGCGACCAGCATGCGATCAATGGCGGCCGCGAGGTCCGGCACCGAATCCACCAGGGTACCGTCCAGGTCGAACATCACCAGGCGTGGCAGACGCCCATCGAACAGCCGGTGCAACGTGCCCATATCAGACCTGGGCCAGCTCGGCGCGCATGGCGGCAATGACTTCGGCGTAATCCGGCGTATTGAAGATGGCCGAACCGGCGACGAAGGTATCGGCGCCCGCAGCGGCTATCTCGCGGATGTTCTTGACGTTGACGCCGCCGTCGATCTCCAGGCGGATGTCGCGACCTGAGGCATCGATCAGGGCGCGGGCCTCGCGAAGCTTGTCGAGGGTGCCGGGAATGAACTTCTGCCCACCGAAGCCAGGGTTGACGCTCATCAGCAGGATCATGTCGACCTTGTCCATCACGTACTTCAGCACGTCCAGCGGAGTGGCCGGGTTGAACACCAGGCCGGCCTTCGCACCGCCGTCGCGGATCAGCTGCAGGGAACGGTCGACGTGCTCGGAGGCTTCCGGGTGGAAGGTGACATAGGTGGCGCCGGCTTCAATGAAGTCGCCAATGATGCGGTCCACCGGCTTGACCATCAGGTGCGCATCGATGGGCGCAGTGATGCCGTACTTGCGCAACGCCGAACAGACCATGGGGCCGATGGTCAGGTTGGGCACGTAGTGGTTGTCCATCACGTCGAAGTGAACGATGTCGGCGCCGGCGGCGAGAACGTTCTCCACTTCCTCACCCAAGCGGGCGAAATCGGCGGAAAGAATCGACGGTGCGATGGCGAAAGGCTGCATGGCTGACCTCAGGGCAGAATCACGGTGGCGCGAATTGTAGCCGGGATGGATGGCGCGCGGGGATTCGACCGATGACTGAGGCGAGGCGGAAAAGAACCTGCCCGCGACGGGGACGCGGACAGGTGAAGGTTAAAGACGTTTACTCCGGCATGGATGTGCGCATGCGCTCGCTGCGGCCGCGCAGCCACTCCAGCACCAGCAGCAGCGCAATGGAGAAGCCGATCAGCAGGGTTGCAGCGGCGGCGATGGTGGGGCTGAGGTTCTCGCGTATGCCACTGAACATCTGCCGCGGCAGGGTCGCCTGCTCGGGGCCGGCGAGGAACAGGGTCACCACCACTTCGTCGAAGGAGGTGGCGAAGGCGAACAGCGCCCCCGAGATCACTCCCGGTGCGATCAGCGGCAGGGTCACCTTGAAGAACGCGGTCAGCGGCGGTGCGCCCAGGCTGGCGGCGGCACGCACCAGGTTGTAGTTGAAGCCCTGCAAGGTCGCCGACACCGTGATGATCACGAACGGCACGCCGAGCACCGCGTGCACCAGTATCAGCGACAGGTAGCTGTTACCCAGGCCCAACGGGGCGAAGAACAGGTAACTGGCCACACCGATGATCACCACTGGAACCACCATTGGCGAAATCAGCAGGCTCATCACCAGTGCCTTGCCGCGAAATTCGCCACGGGTCAGGCCAATGGACGCCAGCGTACCGAAGACCATCGCCAGTACGGTCGCTGCCGGGGCAACGATCATGCTGTTGGTCAAAGAGCGCATCCACTCCGCCGAGTTGAAGAAGTCGGCGTACCAGCGCAGGGAAAAGCCCTGCAGCGGGTACACAAGGAAGGTGCCGGAATTGAACGACAGCGGGATGATCACCAGCACCGGCAGGATCAGGAACAGCAGCACCAGGCCGCAAAGGCCACGCAGCGTGTAGAACCACAGGCGCTCGACCGGAGACATGTAGGGACTCAGCATTTTCTTGTTCTCCTCAACCCAGACGCAGACGGCCAGCGCCGACAAGCCAGCTGTAGACCACATAGAGGATCAGGGTGGCGAACAGCAGCATGCCGCCCAGGGCCGTGGCCATGCCCCAGTTGATGGTGGTGTTGGTGAAGAAGGCGACGAAGTAGCTGACCATCTGGTCGTTCGGGCTACCCAGCAGTGCCGGTGTGATGTAGTAGCCAATGGACAGGATGAACACCAGCAGGCACCCGGCGCCAACGCCGGCCACGGTCTGCGGGAAATACACCTTCCAGAAGCTGGCGAAGGGGTGGCAGCCAAGGGAGATCGCCGCCCGCATGTAGCTCGGGGAAATGCCCTTCATCACGCTGTAGATCGGCAGGATCATGAACGGCAGCATGATGTGCACCATGGCGATGTAGACGCCGGTGCGGTTGAACACCAGTTGCAACGGCTGGTCGATCAGACCCAGTTTGAGCAGCGCTCCGTTGATCAGACCGCCGGACTGCAACAGCACGATCCACGCTGCCACACGCACCAGAATGGAGGTCCAGAACGGCAGCAGCACCAGGATCATCAACAGGTTGCTCTTGCGCGTCGGCAAATTGGCCAGCAGGTAGGCCAACGGATAGGCCAGCAGCAGGCAGATCACGGTGATGACCGCGCCCATCCAGAAAGTGCGGACAAAGATATCCAGATAGATGGCCTGGTCCGGGGTAGCCGGGGCCAACTCTCCCAGATCATCGATGCGATGGTCGAGGGCGGCCAGCAGGTAATAGGGGGTCAGGTGGCTGGCGTTGCGGCGAATCGCCTGCCAGTACGCAGGGTCGCCCCAGCGCTCGTCCAGGCTTTCCAGCGCGTCCTTGTAGGAAGCTGGCTCAGCCTTGAACGGCAGGGCGCGGGCGGTCTTGGCCATCAGGCTGCGGTAGCCGGCCAGTTCCATGTTCAGGCGCTTGGAGAGGTCGCCGATTGTCTGGTTCTTGCGCGCCGCGGCGAGGTCTTCGGCCAAGGCCTTGTACACAGGCTCGGCGGGCAGCGCCTTGCCGTCCCAGCTGGAAATGGCTTCGACCGTACGCGGCATGGAGCCGACCACTTCCGGGTTGTTCACGCTCTTGTAAAGCAACGCGCCGATGGGCACCAGGAAGGTCAGCAGGAGGAAAATCAGCAGCGGCAGGATCAGCGCCTGGGACTTCAGGCGGTTCATCCGCTCGGCTCGGGCGAGGCGCTGCTTGAGGCTGGGGCCGGCGACCTCGTTCAGGGGCACTGCAGTGGCCATGGCGAACTCCGTTGGAACAGGTATTTAGGTTCAGGCCCCACCGGGGCCGGGTGAGGGAAACCCCCTCACCCCCCGCCCCTCTCCCATCGGGAGAGGGGGGATACAGGCGGACTTACTTGGCCGCCCAGGAGTTGAAGCGCTGCTCCAACTGCTCGCCGTAGTCAGCCCAGAAGGTGACGTCCATGGCGACCTGATCCTTGATGTTCTCCGGAGTGGTCGGCATGTCCTTCAGCAGGCCCTTGTCCAGCAGCGGCACCGCCTGGGTATTGGCCGGGCCATAGGCGATGTTCTCGGAGTAGATCTTCTGCTGTTCGGGCTTGACCGAGAAGGCGATGAACTCCTTGGCCTTGTCGGCATCCTTGGCACCCTTCGGAATGGCCCAGGAGTCGAAATCGTAGATACCGCCGGCCCACACGACCTTCAGGTTGCTTTCCTTCTGCACGGCAGCGATACGGCCGTTGTAGGCCGAGCTCATGACCACGTCACCCGAGGCGAGGAACTGCGGCGGCTGGGCGCCGGCTTCCCACCACTGGATGCTCGGCTTGATTTCGTCGAGCTTCTTGAACGCGCGATCCTGGCCTTCCTTGGTGGCCAGCACGCTGTAGACGTCCTTGGGAGCGACGCCATCGGCCATCAGGGCAAATTCCAAGGTGTACTTGGCACCCTTGCGCAGGCCGCGCTTGCCGGGGAATTTCTTCACGTCCCAGAAATCAGCCCAGCTGGTGGGGGCGGACTTCAGCTTGTCGGCGTTGTAGGCCAGCACGGTGGACCAGACGAAGAAGCCGACGCCGCAAGGCTGGACGGCGCCGGGAACGAAATCTTCAGCCTTGCCGAACTGGGCAGCGTCCAGTTCTTCGAACAGGCCTTCGTCACAGCCGCGGGACAGCTCTGGCGACTCCACTTCCACCAGGTTCCAGGAAACGCTGTTGGTGTCGACCATGGCCTTCACCTTGGCCATTTCACCGTTGTACTCGCCTGCGATGATCTTGTTGCCGGTGCTCTGCTGGTAGGGCTCGTAGAACGCCTTGACCTGCGCATTCTTGTTGGCTCCACCAAAGGACACCACGGTCAGGTCGGCGGCCATTGCCTGAGCGGCGCAGGCCAACCCGAGGGCGATGGCGGTAAGTTTCAGGGATTTCGACATTGTTGTTTTCTCCACAGTGCAGGGTTGCTTATGCCTTGGCGCCGCCGCGTCATTCCGCCAGAAGCGGGTCCAGTGCGCGGACGTGCTCCACTTGCCAGCCGAGCGGCACCACATCGCCTACCGCCAGTGCGGGGTCGAGCTCAGCAATAGGTTGCTTGACGAAGAAATCGGGCTTGCCACAGACCTCCATGCGGATACGCACGTGGTCGCCCAGGTAGATGAACTCGGCGACGCGACCGGAAAAACGGTTCACGCAACTCTCGCTGTGACCGTTGATGCGCACGCGCTCGGGACGAATTGACAGGGTCACCGGCTCGCCCGGCTGGCCGACGTTGATTGCCAGGGCCTCGACCTTCTCACCACGGCCCAGGCGCACGACGCAACGTTCGCCGTCGCGGCTTTCCAGCTGGCCGTTCAGGCGATTGTTCTCACCGATGAAGTTGGCCACGAAGGTGTTCTTCGGCAGTTCGTAAAGCTCGCGCGGCGGAGCGATCTGCTGGATCTCGCCCTGGTGGAATACCGCCACACGGTCGGACATGGTTAGCGCCTCGCCCTGGTCGTGGGTCACGTAGACCACGGTGACGCCCAGGCGCTGATGGATGTGCTTGATCTCCATCTGCATGTGCTCGCGCAACTGCTTATCCAGTGCACCGAGGGGCTCGTCCATCAACACGAGCTGGGGCTCGAACACCAGAGCACGGGCCAGGGCGACACGCTGCTGCTGGCCACCGGAAAGCTGGCCGGGGTAGCGATTGCGGAATGCATCCAGCTGGACCATGGAGAGAGCGCGCTTGACCCGCTCACTGGCGTCAGTCTTGCTCATGCCGCGCACAGAGAGCGGGAAGGCCAGGTTCTCGGCCACCGTCATGTGCGGGAACAGCGCGTAGTTCTGGAACACCATGCCAATGTCGCGCTTATGCGGAGGCACGTTGTTGATGGAACGACCGGCCAGAAGAATCTCGCCGCTGGTGGGGGTTTCGAACCCGGCGAGCATCATCAGGCTGGTGGTCTTGCCGGAGCCGGATGGCCCGAGCAGGGTGAGGAATTCGCCTTTGCGAATATCCAGGTTGAGGTCTTTGACGATCAGGGTCTCGCCGTCGTAGCTCTTCTGCACGCCGCGAAAGCTGACCAGGATGTCGTTGCCTTGTGTCTCGGCCATAACCGCACCTTTGTTTTTGTGTCTGCCGTAGTGGAAAGCGTAGAGAAGGCGGCAGGCCACGCAAATCGGGCGGTATGAGAGATTGCTATAAGGCTTGGAGAGGATTCCTTGTAGGGATCGCCCTACAATTCACAGCGCGATTGTCGGACATTCACAGCAGTTTGTGCTCGACCGCGTACTTCACCAGGTCCGCGACCGAGTGCATCCCCAGCTTCTGCATCAGGCGCGCCTTGTGGGTACTCACCGTCTTGCTGCTGACCGCCAGTTGCTGGGCGATTTCATTCACACCTTCGCCACGGACCAGACGCTCGAAAACCGAGAACTCGCGCTCCGAAAGCAGCGTATGGGCCGGGCGGGCATCGGTCAGCCCTACCTCGAAGACCATGCGGTCGGCCAGGTCCGGGTCGATGTAGCGACCACCCGAGGCCACCTTGCGGATGGCGGTGAGCAACAGGGCCGGGTCGCTGTCCTTGGTGGCGTAACCGGCGGCGCCGATCTTCAGCGCCCGCGCAGCCATCTGCGCTTCATCGTGCATCGATAGCACCAGCACCGCCGGCGGATTGCCGAGGGCGCGAATGCGCGGAATGGCTTCCAGTCCGTTGACACCGGGCATGGAGATATCCAGCAGCACTACCTCGCAGGGTGTCTGGCGCAGAACTTCCATTAGCTGCTCGCCGTTGCCGGCCTCCCCAACCACGCAGAGGTCCTTGGCAAGGCCAATCAGCTGCTTGATGCCCTCACGGACGATGGTGTGGTCTTCTGCCACCAGTACTCGGATCACGCCGCTTTCTCCTTATCCAACGCTACGCGCACGCAAAGGGTGGTGCCCTCGCCTGGCTGGCTCTCTATCTGCAGGCTGCCGCCCAGCATCAGCACGCGCTCGCGCATGCCCACCAGGCCGAATGAACTACCGCGTCTGGCGCCGGTATCGAACCCCCGACCATCGTCGCTGATACGCAGGCAGAGCGCGCCATCTTCTTCGCTCAGGCGAACCGCGACAGTATGTGCCTCAGCGTGGCGCATGACGTTGGTCAGCGCCTCCTGCAGTACCCGGAACAAGCCTACCGCCTTGGCATCGGACAGCTGCGGCAACTGCTCAGGCACTTCCACCAGGCACGGTATCTGTGTTCGCGCTTCGAAGCGCCGGGCCTGCCACTCGATGGCCGAAGCGATGCCGGCATCGAGGATCGGCGGGCGCAACGCCGTCGCCACATCGCGTACCAGCTGGAAGAGCTGCGCAATCAGGCGTTTCATGCTGTCCAGGCGGTCACGCAGGCCTGAGTCGAGCCCAGCGAAGGCCAGCTCGCACATGGAAGTCTCCAGCTTGAGCACGGTAAGCACCTGGCCCAGTTCGTCATGCACTTCGCGGGCAATGCGAGCCTTCTCTTCTTCGCGCACGCTTTCCAGGTGCGCCGACAATTCCCGGAGTTGCGCACGGGAAGCCGCCAGCTCCAGCTCGATCTGCTTGTTCTCGGTGATATCCCAGACGACGCCGTCCCAGACCGCACGGCCATCTTCGAAGACCCGCGCACTCGCTTTGATATCCGCCCAGCGCAGAGCGCCATCACGAGTGAGAATTCGGCCCTGCCAGTGCCAGTCACGATCTGCATCCAGCGCCTGTAGCTGGCTTTCCCAGTAGCCGTCGCGGTCGTCTGGATGGACCAGACCGCGAATGCCACGGCCGGTACTCAGCAACTCGCTGGCGCTGTAGCCCACCAACCCTTCGCTGCCCTCACCGATGAACGCGAAAGCAGTTGGTGCGCCCGCTTTCGGCCGTTCCAGACGGAATACGAGCCCGGGAACGTTGGAGGCGATGCCCTTGAGGCGCGCTTCACTTTCTTCCACGGCCTCCCGGGCACGACGGCGCTCGGTGGCATCGGAGAGGAACACCACCAGGTATTCGGAGGAGCCGAAGCGCAGGAAACTGAGCGACACATCCGCCGGAAGCCAGGAACCGTCTGGACGCAGGCAACGGGTCTCGAAACTCAGCGGGCCTTCGTCACTATTGCGTGCGCGGCGCCAGAGATTGAGCCAGCGGTCCATGTTCAGCTCGGGCTGGAAATCCGCCAGAGGGCGATCCGCAAGACTGCCCGGCCGATAGCCGAGCATCTGTTCGGCGGCGCGGTTGGCGTAGCGCACATGGCTGTCCCAGTTCACCCAGAGTATGCCCAAGGTGCTCTGGTCGATGGAGAACTGGGTAAGGCGCAGGGCTTCTTCGGCCGCTTCGCGCAACTGCAGTGCGTGACGCGAATCCAGCAGTTGCCGCTCCAGACGACGCTGCTGCCGCCGAAGCCAGGCGATGATGGCCGCCGCAGTGAGCAACAGCACGCCGAGCAAAAGGCTGAGGTTCTGCCAGAAGCCGCTGGATTCGCCGAGGCGGGGATACTGGGGCTGCAACCAGCGCTCATGCAGTTGGTCGAGGTCCTTTGGCGGCAAACTGCGCAGGGCGATATCGATGATGGCAGCCAGTTCCGGCCAATCACGTCTTGATGCAACGCGCAGCAACTGCGGAAAACCGATGTCCCCGACCACGGCCAGTCCGGTGAATTCCTGCTCGCGAGACAATCGGCTGAGCTGGGCCTCGTCGAGCACGGCATAGCGTACCTGCTCGGCAAGCAAGGCCTGCAGGGCCTGCCGCTCGCTGTCCATGGGCCTGAGGTTGAGGTTGGAGTAGGTCGAGCGCAGGTAATCGGCCACGGCGCTCGGATGACGCAGGGCTACAGGCGAAGTGGCGTCAAGCTGCTCCAGGTCCACTGAGGCATTGCCTTCGCGCTCGCCGACCAGCAACTGCGAGACGCGCATGTAGGGATCGGAGAACAGCCACAGACGCAGTCCGGCGGGCGTCTGCCCAAGTCCGGGGGCGAGGTCGATCTGTTCGGAGCGCAGGGCCTGCTCCAGTTCGCCGGGGCTGTCATAGGTGCGCCAGATCAGCTCGACGCCCATGGCCTTCGCGAGCCAGTTCATCAACTCGACGTTGGCACCCGAAAGCTGTTGCAGGCGACGATCCAGCTGGACGTAAGGTGCCTGCAGCACAGCACCAACGCGGAGCTGTCCATGGTTCTCGAGCCATTGCCGCTGCCCCTCGTCCAGGGGCAGCCCAGCTGGTGCAGCCAGTACAGGCATCGCCAGGCAGAAGGCGAACAGGAGGGAAAGGAGTGCACGGATCATCGAGGACCAACCGCAACAAGGGGAAACAGCCGACATACCTTACTCCAGCCAAGACGAACCATGCGAAGGCACGGCCTGACAAAAGACCATTGAGCCATTAGGCTCCTGTTTCCCAGCTCGACCAGGAATGTCCAGATGCTCCGCGCCATTCGCCTGCCCCTTGCGGCCCTTTGCCTCACCCTGCTGCCCGCCTCTCCTGCCGTGCTGGCGGAAGAGGGCTCCGCGGCAGCGCCCAAGGAACCTGCACCGGCAGTGGAACGGGCACCGCTGGAGGAACGTAGCCAAGAGGACTCCATCAGCCTGGAGCGCCAGATTCCGAGTAGAGAACAGCAACAACTCAAGGCTGGCGAGGAGCGCTTTCTCGCACTGTGGCAGCCTGCCAATGTCAGCGACCCCAGTGGGCTGGTGATCCTTCTACCCGGCGACGGCGAGACGGCCAACTGGCCGGAAGCGATCGGCCCACTGCGGCGCAGCCTGCCGAACTCCGGCTGGAGCACCCTCGCCCTGACGCTGCCAGACCCCAGCGACGACCCGCTGCCACCGCGCCCGCTGAAGACCGAGGAAACGACGAAGGCGGAACCTGCTGTGAGCCCCGAGAAAGCCCAGGAAGAGGGCCCGGCCAATACCGAGCAGGCTGGAAGCGCTGAACCCAGCACGGACCCGGCGCCTCCGCCGCAATCCCGCGACGCTATCCAGAAGACCCAGACAGACCGGGTGTTCGCCCGAATCGAGGCAGCCCTAGCCTTCGCGCGCCAACAGAAACCCAAGGCGATTGTGTTGCTGGGACACGGCACCGGTGCCTATTGGGCGACGCAGTACCTTGCCGCCAATGAGCCGAAGGATGTGCGCAATCTCCTCTTGGTGGCAGCGGAGCTGCCCGAAGGCTATGAGCCGGCGTTGGAGGATTCACTACCCGATTTGAAACTGGCCACCGGCGACTTCTACTACAAAGACCAGCCGGCCGACCGTGACGCCGCGCTGCGCCGTAGCCACGCGAGCAAGCGGCAGAAGCACCCGGCCTATATCCAGATCGCCATGAAGGGCCTTCCGGGCGATCGCGCCACCGAGCAGGAACAGCTTATCCGCCGTATTCGTGGCTGGTTGACCCTGCATCTGGAAGCAGGCGCCGGAAAGGCCTTGACCGACGGTTGAAAGCTCAGCGGAAACCGTGGCGCTCGCGGATCAGGTTGTAGGCACTATGCAACTCGCGGGTGCGATCAGTCGCGGCACGTACTACGGCAGGGCTGGCGCCTGAACCGGCCAGCTTGTCCGGGTGGTTCTGACTGAGCAGGCGACGGTATGCACGCTTGATCACCGCGGGTTCACAGTCGGCAGTCACGCCAAGCAGGGACAGGGCGTCTCTGTAGCTATTGCCACGCTTGGGAGGCAGGCCCTGGGGGGTGTCATAGCCCGCGCCGAGCGCCTCCACCTGGTGAGCCGCGAGCCCGAGCCAGCTTCCCCATTGCAGAATGAGCGCGCGCTCCCGCTGGCCGATCCGGCCATCTGCCGCCGCCATCTGCCAGCAGCTACGTAGCAAGCGCTCCACCGTTACCCGCTCGCCCTTCAGCTTGTGCAACGCCGGGTGCAGGTTGTCGCCACCCGACTTGCCCCGGCTGAAGGCTGCGATGGCCCGGCGGGTACCCGCTTCATCCAGACCGATGCGCTTCATCTCTGATCGCGCTTGCTGAATGTGTGCCTCCTGTACCCGACCGTCGCTCTTGGCCAGGCGCCCCAACAGGATGAACAGCAGGTCCTGTTGGTCGATAGCGGGGTCGCCACGCATGCGGGCACGCAACGCACCCCAGGAGTCCAGGTGCAGGCGCCGGTCGAGCACATGCCCCAGCAAACCGCCGAGCATGGCTCCCGGGATGTTCGCCAGGGCGAATCCCGCAGCAGCGCCGATCAGGGTAGCTGGCCAGACCAACTCAAGCCTCTGTCATCAGCAGGCGTTCGACTTCCGCCAGGCGCTCGTGGGTGCCGACGTCGACCCAACGCCCGGAGAAACGCTCGCCAGTCACCTGTCCAGCGGACATTGCCTGACGCAGCAACGGCGCCAGCTTGAAGGCGCCCGGCTGACACCCTTCAAACAGGCGCGGATGAATTACCGCAATTCCGCTGTAAGTGAGGCTGGGCTCGCCCGATACCGCATCACGCACACGACCATTCTCCAGCAGGAAGTCGCCGTGGGGATGGTGCGCCGGGTTGTCCACCAGCACCAGATGCGCCAGGCCGTCCAGTGGTTGGTGCAGATGGCTGAAATCGAAATCGGTCCAGACATCGCCATTCACGATCAGAAAAGGCTCATCTCCCAACAGTGGTAAGGCGCGAAAAATACCGCCGCCGGTTTCCAGGGGTTCGCCTTCTGCCGAGTAACGAATGGACAAGCCGAAGCGTGCGCCATCGCCCAGATGATCCTCGATCTGCTGGCCAAGCCAGGCATGGTTGATCACCAATTCCTGAAAGCCGGCCCTCGCCAGGGCGTTGAGGTGAAACTCGATCAGCGGGGTCCCGGCGGCGCGAACCAGGGGCTTTGGGGTATGCAGGGTAAGGGGACGCATGCGCTCGCCCTTACCCGCCGCGAGGATCATCGCCTTCATGGCTGAACGGCCTCGTCTCGGGGCAGGCTTGCCAGCAAATCACCCAACTCGGCCAATTCGGGACGGCGTTCGATCACTTCCTTTATATAGGCAAAAAATCGCGGCACATCGCCCAGGTACTTGGGCTTGCCATCGCGATGGCAGATACGCGCGAAAATGCCGATGACCTTGAGGTGACGCTGCACCCCCATCAGGTCGCTGGCGCGGCGGAACTCGGCGAAATCGGACTGGACCGGGATTCCCGCATCGCGGGCGAGGTTCCAATATCGCTCCAGCCAGCCGGCGACTCGTTCTTCAGGCCAACTGAGGAAGGCATCCTTGAACAGGCAGGTCACGTCGTAGGTCACCGGACCGTACACGGCGTCCTGGAAATCCAGCACGCCAGGGTTGGGGGTGCTGAGCATCAGGTTGCGCGGCATGTAGTCCCGGTGCACCAGCACTTGCGGCTGAGCCAGGGCGCTGCCGATCAGCAGGTCGGAAATGCGCTGCCAGGCTGCCAGGCGCTCAACTGCCAACTCGATACCCAGGTGACGTTGCAGGTACCACTCGGGGAAAAGCTGCAGCTCGCGGCGCAGCAAGGCGTCGTCGTAACTGGGCATGGGCACATCGAGGCTGCGTTTCTGGAATGTCAGCAGAGCCTGCAGGGCATCTTCGAACAACTGGTCGGCGTTATCGGCATCGATAACCTCGAGGTACGTCTGGCGTCCGAGGTCGTCGAGGATCAGGAAGCCTTGCTCCACATCGGCGGCAAGGATGCGGGGCACATGCACGCCTGCCTCGGCGAGCATTCCAGCCACCTTGACGAAAGGGCGGCAGTCCTCGCGGGGCGGAGGGGCATCCATCAGGATCAGGGTGCGGCCTTCGGCTTGCCAGCGGAAGTAGCGGCGGAAGCTGGCATCACTGCTGGCCGGAACCAGCACGGCAGCCGGCACGGGGCCCCAGCCTTCGGCAGCAAACAGGGTGGGCAACTGCTGATCAAGCCACTGGCTCAGCTGCTGAAGTCGCAGGTCTTCATGGTGCATCGGGTGGTCTCCGGCGGCGCTAGCCGTTGTGCGGGTCATGCTTTATTATCCAGCATCTTTTTCAGCCCATCGAGAGGCGTGCGGCCCTAGCGGGTCGAAGGCGCGCAGGAAGCCCGGACTAACAAGATGGCAGTAAGATCCCCCGCGTTTCGTAGAAAGTTCCCTCTGCT
This sequence comes from Pseudomonas sp. DY-1, assembly GCF_003626975.1. Taxonomy (NCBI): domain Bacteria; kingdom Pseudomonadati; phylum Pseudomonadota; class Gammaproteobacteria; order Pseudomonadales; family Pseudomonadaceae; genus Pseudomonas; species Pseudomonas sp. DY-1. The sequence goes on from NZ_CP032616.1 coordinate 3,625,225, forward strand.
GGTGACCGGCAGCCTGCTGGCCCTCCAGCCAGTAGCCACCTCATTCGTCGTCGCCGCAGAGCAATTCGACTGCCAGGCTTCCGCAACTGGCGGGTGGGCATGCGCCCCCAAAGCCAGCACCGAGAGCCTGCCGCCACGCCCCGTGCATAGCGGCAGCGCCGTGAGCTCGACCATTGGTGCCGCTCCGCAGGCCACCCAGGAAGGTGAGGCCGAAGGCAGTAAAGCCACCCTGGTGACCGAGGCAGAAGGCAAAGGCCTGGCAACCCGCAGCGCTGACTACAGTCACCTCGACTGGGTACCGCGCGACAAGCTCACACCCGCACAACTGGCCGAAGCCGGTCCTTACTGCGCCGGGTCCTACATCGAGCCGCCGCGCCCAGGTATGGACGACAGCACGCCGATGGAAGATGCGCCGACCTACATCTCTGCCAAAGCCTCGCGCTACGAGCAGGAGAAGCAGGTTGCCACCCTCGCCGGTGATGTGGTCCTGCGCCAGGGCAGCATGCAGGTGGAGGCCGACGAGGCCAACCTGCACCAGGCGGAGAACCGTGGCGAGCTGGTCGGCAACGTCAAGCTGCGTGACAAGGGCGCCTTGGTTGTCGGCGACCGCGCCGAACTGCAACTGGACAACGGCGAAGCCAAGGTCGACAACGCCGAATACGTCCTGCACCAGTCGCACACGCGCGGCAGTGCGCTGTACGCCAAGCGTCAGGAAGACGCGATCATCCGTCTGAAGGACGGCACCTACACCCGTTGCGAACCGGGTGACAATGCCTGGCACCTGAAGGGCAACAACATCAAGCTGAACCCGGCCACCGGCTTCGGCACTGCGACCAACGTCACCCTGCGGGTCAAGGACATTCCGGTGTTCTATACCCCGTACATCTATTTCCCGATCGACGATCGTCGCCAGTCCGGCTTCCTGCCGCCGACCATCGGCAGCAGCAGCGACACCGGCTTCCTGCTGGTCACGCCGTACTACTTCAACCTGGCGCCGAACTACGACGCCACCCTGTATCCGCGCTACATGGCCAAGCGCGGCCTGCTAATGGAAGGCGAGTTCCGCTATCTGACCCACAGCAGTGAAGGCCAACTGGGCGCTGCCTATCTCGATGACAAGGAAGACGAGCGCAAGCTCATGTCCGAGTACGAGAAGAAGCGCTGGCTGTACAACTGGAAGCACACCGGTGGCCTGGATTCCCGGCTGTTGGCCGAAGTCGACTACACCGACATCAGCGATCCCTACTACTTCGACGACCTGGATACCGACCTGGGTGTGGACACCCCCACCTACGTCAACCAGCGCGGCACCCTGACCTATCGCGGCGATAGCTACACCGCGCGGTTGAATGCCCACGCCTACGAACTGGCGACCATTTCGGACATCACACCGTATGACCGCTTGCCGCAGATCACTCTGAACGGTGCCTTGCCCTTCCAGCCCGGTGGCCTGAACTTCGCCTACAACACCGAGTTCGTGCGTTTCGACCGCAACTTGCGTGAAGGCCGTTTCACCGACATCGACGGCAACAACGACACGTTTTGGAATGACAACAACCTTAAGGGGCTGGCCCGCGCCAATGGCGACCGAACCTACCTAGAGCCAAGCGTCAGCCTACCGATGAATTGGACCTGGGGCTTCCTCAAGCCGCAAGTCAAGTACACCTATACCCAGTACGACCTGGACCTAGACCAGCAAGGAAAAACCTCTCTTTTTGCCGAGCAGTCTTTCCATGGCAGCCAGGATCGCCAGGTACCGATCTACAGCCTCGACAGCGGCCTTTTCTTCGACCGCAAGACCCAGTTCTTCGGCAAAAATTACACCCAGACCCTGGAACCACGTCTGTTCTACCTCTACGTACCGGAAGAGGACCAGACCGACATTCCGCTGTTCGACACCGGCGAATCGACCTTCAGCTACTCGTCGCTGTGGCGTGACAACCGCTTCAGTGGTCGCGACCGCATTGGCGACGCCAACCAGCTATCCCTAGGAGCAACCAATCGCTGGATCGAGTCGAACGGCTTCGAGCGGCAACGATTCAGCATCGGCCAGGCCTTCTACTTCAAGGATCGAGAAGTAACCCTGCCGGACAATTTCAGCGGACGCCCAGGCACATCTCCAATGAAGGATCGTGCGGACTATACGTCGTCGGTCTCCCCCTACGCGCTGGAGTACATGTACCGCTTCAACCGCGACTGGCGCTTCAATTCGGACTTCAACTGGGACCCGGACTCACACCGCACCCGCTCCGGCAGTGCGATGTTCCACTACCAGCCTGAAGACAATCCGAACAAGGTGGTCAACGCTGGCTATCGCTACCGCAATGACACCATCCGCTTCGACCAGTCCACCGGTACCTGGAACGTAGGCGGTGGCGACTTCGGTACTCCGGGCACCCCGGGCTTCATCGAGGACTACTACAAGATCAGCCAACATGACTTTTCCGTCATCTGGCCGGTGGTCCCACAGTGGAGCGCCATCGCTCGCTGGCAGTACGACTACAACCGCAACCGTACGCTGGAAGCCTTTGGCGGCTTCGAGTACGACAGTTGCTGCTGGAAGCTGCGCCTGATCAACCGCTACTGGGTCGACTACGACGAATTCGACCAGACACCGGACCCGACCAACGAAAGTGGCGACCGCGGGATCTTCCTGCAGATCGTCCTCAAAGGCCTCGGTGGCGTCGTGGGCAACCAGACCGAAGGCTTCCTGGAAAAAGGCATTCAAGGTTACCGTGAACGTGAAGACCAAGCTCTCTGATTGTCTGCGCCCGCTGCTATTGGGCGCCCTGATCCTCGGCGGCCTCGCGCACGCCGAGGTTCGCTCCATCGACCGAGTGGTCGCCATTGTCGATAACGATGTGATCATGCAGAGCCAGCTGGACCAGCGCCTGCGTGAAGTGCAGCAAACCATCGCCAAGCGCGGCGCCTCTCTGCCGCCTGAGCATGTGCTCAGCCAGCAGGTGCTGGAACGCCTGATCATCGAGAATATCCAGTTGCAGATCGGCGACCGCTCCGGCATCCGTATCGCCGACGAAGAACTGAACCAGGCCATCGAAGCCATCGCCCAGCGCAATGGTATGACAGTCGACCAGTTCCGTGGCGCGCTCGCTCGTGACGGTCTGTCCTATGACGACGCACGCGACCAGGTTCGTCGCGAAATGGTCATCAGTCGTGTACGCCAGCGCCGCGTGGCTGAACGTATCCAGGTCACCGATCAGGAAGTACAGAACTTCCTGACTTCCGATATGGGCAAGATCCAGCTGTCGGAAGAGTTTCGCCTGGCCAACATCCTGATCCCTGTACCGGAAGGCTCCTCGCCCAGCACCATCCAGGCTGCCGAGCGCCAGGCCCAGGAGCTGTACCAGCAGCTCCAGCAAGGCGCCGACTTCGCCCAGCTGGCCATTTCTCGCTCCGCCGGCGAAACCGCTCTGGAAGGCGGCGAAATTGGCTGGCGCAAGGCGGCCCAATTGCCCCCGCCCTTCGACGGCATGATCAGCGCCCTGCGGCCCGGCCAGGTTACCGAGCCCGTCCGCACTCCGGGCGGCTTCATTATCCTGAAGCTGCTGGATAAGCGCGGTGGCGACACCCTGGTTCGCGACGAAGTGCATGTTCGCCACATCCTGCTCAAGCCCAGTGAAATTCGCAGCGAAGCAGACACCAAGCGCCTTGCCGAGCGTCTTTACGAGCGCATCCAATCTGGCGAAGACTTCGGCGAACTGGCCAAGAGCTTCTCCGAAGACCCGGGTTCGGCCCTCAACGGCGGCGACCTGAATTGGATCGACCCCAATGCCCTGGTGCCGGAGTTCCGCGAAGTCATGGGCAAGACCCCAGCCGGCGAGCTCTCCAAGCCGTTCAAGAGCGCCTATGGCTGGCATGTACTGGAAGTGATGGGTCGCCGCGCTACCGACAGCAGCGAGAAGTTCCGCGAACAGCAGGCCATGAACATCCTGCGCAACCGCAAGTACGACGAAGAACTGCAGGCCTGGCTGCGCCAGATCCGCGACGAAGCCTACGTCGAAACCAAGCTGTAAATCCCAAGCGAGTCTCAGCCGTGCGCTGGCGGTACAATCCCCGCCAGCGTATCGGCCCCCTGCACAGGACTCGCCATGACTCCCCTTCGTTTCGCGCTCACCCCCGGTGAACCCGCCGGCATCGGTCCCGACCTCTGCCTGCTCCTCTCCCGCACTGCCCAACCTCATGCCCTGATTGCCGTCGCCAGCCGCGAACTGCTTGCACAGCGTGCTGCCGAATTGGGCCTGCCCACTCAGCTGATTGACGTCGATCCGGCCCGGCTACCAGAAACACCAGCCCCTGCTGGCAGCCTGTATGTGTGGGACACGCCTCTGCGCACCCCGGCCATTCCCGGCCAACTGTCGCCGTCCAATGCTGACTATGTGCTGGAAACCTTGACCCGCGCAGGTCAGGGCTGCCTCGACGGGCTGTTCGCCGGGATGATCACCGCGCCAGTGCACAAGGGCGTGATCAATGAAGCCGGCATTGCCTTCTCTGGGCATACCGAGTTCCTCGCCGACCTCACCGCGACCCGCCAGGTGGTGATGATGCTGGCAACTCGCGGCCTGCGCGTAGCCCTGGCGACCACTCACCTGCCCCTCAAGGACGTCGCCGCGGCAATTACCCCGGAGCGACTGCAACGCGTCAGCCGCATCCTGCATGCCGACCTGGTGAACAAGTTCGGCATCACCCAGCCACGCATTCTGGTCTGCGGCCTGAACCCGCACGCGGGTGAAGGCGGCCACCTCGGCCGGGAAGAGCTGGAGATCATCGAGCCAACCCTGGAAGGCCTGCGCGCCGAAGGACTGAACCTGATCGGCCCGCTACCGGCCGACACATTGTTCACGCCGAAGCACCTCGAACATTGCGACGCCGTGCTCGCCATGTACCACGACCAAGGCCTGCCGGTGCTGAAGTACAAGGGCTTCGGCGCAGCGGTGAACGTTACCCTGGGTCTGCCGATCATTCGTACCTCGGTGGACCATGGCACCGCGCTGGACTTGGCCGGCACTGGCCGCATCGATTGCGGCAGCCTGGAAGTCGCCCTGGAGACGGCCTACCAGATGGCGGCCGCACAGCAACGCAGTCATTGATCCAGCCTCCCGCGCCGCTTTAACGTCCTGTCTTAGGCGGCGCGGGCTGGGGCCTGATAAACTGCGCGATTCAGTTTCCACGCCAGGCCCTTCGGCCTGGCCTCAAGGCCCGGAGCCTTCGATGTCCGAACACTACCAACACCGCGCGCGCAAGCGCTTCGGCCAGAACTTCCTGCACGACGCTGGCGTCATCTATCGCATCCTGCGCAGCATCCACGCCCGCGAAGGCGAGCGCCTGCTGGAAATCGGCCCAGGCCAGGGCGCGCTCACCGAAGGTTTGCTTGGCAGTGGTGCCCAGCTCGATGTGATCGAACTGGACCTCGACCTGATCCCCATCCTGCAGCACAAGTTCGGTCAGTTGCCCAACTTCCGCCTCAATCAGGGCGATGCACTGAAGTTCGACTTCCGCCGGCTCGACGCCGAACCACACAGCCTGCGGGTAGTGGGCAACCTTCCGTACAACATTTCCACGCCGCTGATCTTCCACCTGCTGGACCACGCAGACCTCATCCGCGACATGCACTTCATGCTGCAAAAGGAAGTGGTGGAGCGCCTGGCTGCCGAGCCGGGCGGCGGCGACTGGGGCCGGCTTTCGATCATGGTCCAGTACCACTGCCGCGTGGAGCACCTGTTCAATGTCGGCCCAGGCGCGTTCAATCCGCCGCCCAAGGTGGATTCAGCCATCGTGAGGCTGGTTCCGCACGAGGTCCTGCCGCATCCGGCCAAGGACGTCGCCCTGCTTGAGCGCGTGGTGCGTGAAGCCTTCAACCAACGCCGCAAGACCTTGCGCAATACGCTCAAAGGCCTTCTGGACGCCGCCGCAATCGAAGCGGCTGGTGTCGACGGCGGTCTGCGTCCGGAACAATTGGACCTCGCTGCCTTTGTCCGCCTGGCTGATCAACTGGCTGCAGCAGACCCCAAACCCTAGACTCATATCCAGCTACTCGAGAGCCTTCGCGTGTCCGATCCCCGATACAAGGTCGACGTCAGCGTCGTCACCCGCTTCCTCCCGGAACAATCGCAGCCGGACGAGAATCGCTTTGCCTTCGCGTACACCGTGACCATCCACAACAACGGCGAGCTGCCCGCCAAGCTGCTTACCCGTCACTGGGTGATCACCGACGGCGACGGCCATGTGCAGGAAGTCCGAGGTGCCGGCGTAGTCGGCCAGCAGCCCCTGATCGACCCGGGCGCCAGCCATACCTACACCAGCGGTACCGTCATGGCCACACGAGTCGGCAGCATGCAGGGCAGCTACCAGATGGTCGCCGACGACGGCAAACGCTTCGATGCCATCATCGCGCCCTTCCGCCTCGCCGTTCCCGGCTCGCTGCACTGAGAGAACCGGCATGACGACCTATGCAGTTGGCGATCTCCAGGGTTGCCTGGATCAGCTGAAGTGCCTCCTGGAGCGGGTGCGATTCGACCCGGCGAAGGACGAACTCTGGCTAGTGGGCGATCTGGTCAATCGCGGCCCGAAGTCGCTGGAAACCCTGCGCTTCCTATATTCGATCCGCGACTCCGTGGTCTGTGTGCTGGGCAACCATGACCTGCACCTTCTGGCCGTGGCCAACAACATAGAGCGACTGCGCAAGGCCGATACCTTGCGCGAGATCCTCGAAGCACCGGACTGCGCCGAACTGCTGGACTGGCTACGCCAGCAGAAACTGCTGCACTACGACGAGCAACGGGATATCGCCCTCGTTCACGCCGGCATCCCACCCCAGTGGTCGCTCAAGAAGGCGCTGAAACGTGCCGCCGAAGTAGAGGAGGCGCTGCGGGACGATGCCCGCCTGCCCCTCTTTCTCGACGGCATGTATGGCAACGAGCCAGCCAAGTGGGACAGCGACCTCCACGGCGTCACGCGCCTGCGGGTCATTACCAACTACTTCACGCGCATGCGCTTCTGCAGTGCCGATGGCACCCTGGACCTCAAATCCAAGGAAGGCCTGGACACGGCGCCTCCGGGATTTGCCCCCTGGTTCAGCTTCCCTGAGCGCAAGACCCGTGGGCAGAAGATCATCTTCGGCCACTGGGCAGCCCTGGAAGGCAAATGCAATGAACCCGGCCTGTACGCTCTCGATACTGGTTGCGTCTGGGGCGGCAGCATGACTCTTTTGAATATCGACAGTGGCGAGCAAATCAGCTGCAGCTGCGAGGAGAACCGCCATGAGTGAATTCAAACGCATCCCGCCTGAACAGGCGCAGACCCTGCGCGAACAAGGCGCCGTGGTCGTGGATATCCGCGACCCGCAGAGCTTCGCCCTGGGTCACATCAGCGGCTCGCACCACCTGGACAATTACTCCCTGCCTGACTTCATCGCCCAGGCCGACTTCGAAAAGCCGCTGATCGTTACCTGCTATCACGGCAACTCCAGCCAAGGCGCGGCCGCCTATCTTGCCCATCAGGGCTTCTCCGAGGTCTACAGCCTCGATGGCGGCTTCGAACTGTGGCGCAGCGTCTATCCCGGGGAAGTCGCCCAGGGCAGCGTCGAATAAAATTTTTTCGGTGAGGCGCAACCCCGCGCCATCACTGGCTTGGCGTCACTTCTCCGACGGACGGTAATCCCCTGTTGTCGTCCCGTAACGCTTGACCTTGCCGATAACGAACTACTCTTAGCTCAGGCCATCCAAAAAAGGGGAGAGCCGGTACACCGGTTCCGGGCCATCGGCAGCGACCATTCAGGTGTTCTGGGGGATTTCAATCGGCCGACCTTCTTCGGCTGACTGCCCGCACCCGCATAACCGACCCCGCGCCGGCTTCCTGATTCCAGCGAGGTGACGTCATGAGCATTTTCAGCCACTTCCAACAACGCTTCGAAGCGACTCGCCAGGAGGAATATTCCCTTCAGGAATACCTCGACCTGTGCAAGCAGGACCGCAGCGCCTACGCCACCGCCGCCGAACGTATGCTCATGGCCATCGGTGACCCGGAACTGCTCGACACCTCGCTCGATCCGAGGTTGTCACGGATCTTCTCCAACAAGGTGATCCGTCGCTACCCGGCCTTTGCCGACTTCCATGGCATGGAAGAGTGCATCGACCAGATCGTTTCCTACTTCCGCCACGCTGCCCAAGGCCTGGAAGAGAAGAAGCAAATTCTCTATCTACTTGGCCCAGTGGGTGGTGGTAAGTCGTCCCTGGCGGAAAAGCTCAAGCAGCTCATGGAGCGCGTTCCCTTCTACGCCATCAAGGGCTCGCCGGTGTTCGAATCGCCTCTCGGACTGTTCAACGCGGATGAGGACGGTGCCATCCTCGAAGAGGAATACGGCATCCCACGTCGCTACCTGCGTTCAGTGATCTCGCCCTGGGCGACCAAGCGCCTGAATGAGTATGGCGGCGATATCAGCAAGTTCCGCGTGGTCAAACTCTATCCATCGATCCTAAACCAGATCGCTATCGCCAAGACCGAGCCCGGTGACGAGAACAACCAGGACATTTCTGCCCTGGTGGGTAAGGTGGATATCCGCAAGCTCGAGGAATTCCCACAGAACGACGCCGACGCCTACAGCTTTTCGGGCGCGCTGTGCCGGGCCAACCAGGGCCTGATGGAATTCGTCGAGATGTTCAAGGCGCCGATCAAGGTGCTGCACCCGTTGCTGACCGCTACCCAGGAAGGCAATTACAATAGCACCGAGGGCCTGGGCGGCTTGCCCTTCAGCGGCATCATCCTGGCCCACTCCAACGAATCGGAATGGCACAGCTTCCGCAATAACAAGAACAACGAAGCCTTCATCGACCGGATCTACATCGTCAAGGTGCCCTACTGCCTGCGGGTTGCCGACGAGATCAAGATCTACGACAAACTGCTCGTCGGCAGCTCCCTGGCCCATGCCCACTGCGCGCCGGACACCCTGCGCATGCTTGCGCAATTCTCGGTGCTGTCACGCCTGAAGGAACCGGAGAACTCCAACATCTATTCGAAGATGCGTGTCTACGACGGTGAGAATCTTAAAGACACCGACCCGAAGGCCAAGTCGATCCAGGAGTATCGCGATACCGCAGGCGTAGACGAAGGCATGAACGGACTCTCGACCCGTTTCGCCTTCAAGATCCTCTCCAAGGTATTCAACTTCGACCCGCACGAAGTGGCAGCCAACCCGGTGCACCTGCTCTATGTGCTGGAGCAACAGATCGAGCAGGAACAGTTCCCGGCAGAGATGCGTGAGCGCTACCTGCGCTACATCAAGGAATACCTTGCCCCGCGCTACATCGAGTTCATCGGCAAGGAAATCCAGACGGCCTATCTCGAGTCCTACAGCGAGTACGGCCAGAACATCTTCGACCGCTATGTGCTGTATGCGGACTTCTGGATCCAGGATCAGGAATACCGCGATCCGGAAACTGGCGAGATCCTCAATCGCGTAGCCCTGAACGAGGAGCTGGAGAAAATCGAGAAGCCGGCCGGCATCAGCAACCCGAAGGACTTCCGCAACGAGATCGTCAATTTCGTGCTGCGCGCCCGGGCCAACAACAACGGCAAGAACCCCAGCTGGCTGAGCTACGAGAAGCTGCGCGTGGTCATCGAGAAGAAAATGTTCTCCAACACCGAGGATCTCCTGCCGGTCATCAGCTTCAATGCCAAGGGGAGCAAGGAGGAGCAGCAGAAACACAACGACTTCGTCAAACGCATGGTCGAGCGCGGCTATACGGAGAAACAGGTACGCCTGCTGTCCGAATGGTACCTGCGGGTACGCAAGTCGCAGTAAAACAGTCTCAAGCTGCAAGCCAGGAACACGCCAGCCGGAGGCGCCGTCTCGTACGGCGTCCTCCGCGCTTTGCAGCCTGAAGCTCCCCGGAGGGGTCTATGAGTTACGTCATCGACAGGCGATTGAACGGGAAGAACAAGAGCACCGTGAACCGGCAGCGGTTCCTGCGGCGCTACCGCGAGCACATCAAGAAGGCCGTGGAGGAGGCCGTCAGCCGCCGTTCCATCACCGATATGGAGCATGGCGAACAGATCAGCATCCCCGGTCGTGACATCGACGAGCCCGTCCTGCATCACGGTCGCGGTGGTCGCCAGACCATCGTCCACCCTGGCAACAAGGAGTTCACCAGCGGTGACCGCATCCCTCGCCCTCAGGGTGGCGGAGGTGGGCGTGGTGGCGGCAAGGCAAGCAACCAGGGCGAGGGGATGGACGATTTCGTCTTCCAGATCACTCAGGAGGAGTTCCTCGACTTCATGTTCGAGGACCTTGAGCTACCCAACCTGGTAAAGCGCCACCTCACCGGTTCCGACACATTCAAGACTGTCCGCGCCGGGATCAGCAATGAGGGCAATCCATCGCGGATCAACATCGTCCGCACCCTTCGCTCGGCCCACGCCCGTCGCATCGCACTTTCCGGCAGTAGCCGCGGCAAGCTGAAAGAGGCGAAAGCGGAGCTGGAGCGCCTGAAGCGCGAGGAACCGGACAACTTCGGCGATATCCAGGAGCTTGAGGCGGAAATCGCCAGGCTTCGCGCCAGAATCGAGCGAGTCCCCTTCCTCGACACCTTCGACCTCAAGTACAACCTGCTGGTCAAGCAGCCCAATCCCTCGTCCAAGGCGGTGATGTTCTGCCTGATGGACGTGTCCGGCTCCATGACCCAGGCCACCAAGGACATCGCCAAGCGCTTCTTCATCCTCCTGTACCTCTTCCTCAAGCGGAACTACGACAAGATCGAGGTCGTGTTCATCCGCCATCACACCAGCGCCCGCGAGGTGGACGAGGAGGAATTCTTCTATTCCCGGGAAACCGGCGGCACCATAGTCTCCAGCGCACTCAAGCTGATGCAGGAGATCATGGCAGAGCGCTACCCCATCAACGAATGGAACATTTACGCCGCCCAGGCTTCGGACGGCGACAACTGGAACGACGATTCACCCATCTGCCGGGATATCCTGATCAAGCAGATCATGCCGTTCGTGCAGTACTACACCTACGTCGAGATCACACCGCGCGAGCACCAGGCGCTGTGGTACGAGTACGAACAGGTCTGCGAAGCGTTCGGCGATACCTTCGCCCAGCAACAGATCGTCTCGGCGGCGGATATCTACCCGGTGTTCCGCGAGCTGTTCCATCGCAGGCTCGTGACCTGAGGGGAGGCGTGAAATGACTGCCAGCAAGAAGGAACGAAAGCCCATCTCCACAGGGTCGGAATGGACCTTCGACCTGATCCGCACCTATGACCGCGAGATCAGCAGGATCGCCGAGCGCTACGCGCTGGACACTTACCCAAACCAGATCGAAGTGATAAGCGCCGAGCAGATGATGGATGCCTATGCTTCAGTCGGCATGCCTATTGGCTATAACCACTGGTCCTACGGCAAGCATTTCCTTGCAACCGAGAAAGGTTACTCGCGCGGCCAGATGGGTCTGGCATACGAGATCGTGATCAACTCCGACCCCTGCATCGCCTATCTGATGGAAGAGAACACCATCACCATGCAGGCCCTGGTCATCGCCCATGCCTGCTACGGCCACAACAGCTTCTTCAAGGGCAACTACCTGTTCCGCACCTGGACCGATGCCAGTTCGATCATCGACTACCTGGTGTTCGCCAAGCAGTACATCAACCAGTGCGAAGAGCGCCACGGCATCGACGCGGTGGAAGACCTGCTCGATTCCTGCCACGCCCTGATGAACTACGGCGTGGACCGCTACAAGCGCCCCTACCCCATTTCAGCCGAAGAGGAACGGCGTCGGCAGAAGGACCGAGAAGAACACCTGCAGAAGCAGATCAACGATCTCTGGCGCACCATTCCCAAGGGTGCCGGCAAGGGCGGCGAGCGGGACAACCAGCGCTTCCCCGCGGAGCCGCAGGAAAACATCCTCTACTTCATCGAGAAGCACGCCCCGCTACTGGAACCCTGGCAGCGGGAAGTCGTGCGTATCGTGCGCAAGGTCGCCCAGTATTTCTATCCACAGCGCCAAACCCAGGTGATGAACGAAGGCTGGGCCACCTTCTGGCACTACACCCTCCTCAATGACCTGTACGACGAAGGCCTGGTCACCGACGGTTTCATGATGGAATTCCTGCAATCCCATACCAGCGTGGTCTATCAGCCGCCCTTCGACAGCCCCTACTACAGCGGCATCAACCCCTACGCCCTGGGCTTCGCGATGTACCGCGACATCCGCCGCATCTGCGAGGAACCCACGGAGGAAGACCGTCACTGGTTCCCGGACATCGCCGGCAGTGACTGGCTGTCGACGCTCAAGTTCGCCATGAACAGTTTCAAGGACGAAAGCTTCATCCTGCAGTTCCTCTCACCCAAGGTGATCCGCGACTTCAAGCTGTTCAGCATTCTTGACGACGACCAGAAGGATGAGCTGTTCGTACCTGCCATTCACGACGAACAGGGTTACAAGCTGATCCGCGAAACCCTGGCTGCCCAGTACAACCTCGGGAACCGCGAACCCAACGTGCAGATCTGGAGCGTCGACCGCCGTGGTGATCGCTCGCTGACGCTGCGCCACCAGCAGCACGACCGCAAACCCCTGGGCGAGTCCACCGAGGAGGTACTCAAGCACCTGCACCGTCTTTGGGGCTTCGATATCCACCTGGAAACGCGCCACGGTGAACAGATCACAGGGAGTCATCACGTCCCCCCAAAGGGGGAGCGCACTGAGGACGGGGAATACCCACGCCTGGACCTGATCATTCCACCCATTTGATCGGTTGACCGCGTGCCCGGCACACGCCGAGCATGCGGTTCACCCATATGGGAGCCGTCCTCAGATGCGCCTGTACTTCGTCCTGCTGCTGTGTCTGGCCCTGGCCACCTGCACCACCTCCATCCCGCAGATTCGCATCCTGCAACCGGCCAGTACCGAACTGGCCGGACGCAGCAGCTTTGCGCTGATTCCGCCGGAGCAGGCGGTGAACGGCGAGTTGCCCTATCCAGAGCGCTATACCCAGCTCACCCCTCTGATCCGTCAGGAACTGGAGGCCCGCGGTTATCGCGCCGACAGCGATGCCCAGCTGCGGGTGTACTACTGGCTGGCGGTGAACAACCAACCGCTGGAATTCAAGGTCAATCAGGCACCACCCAGCCCCCTTGGCCCCTACCAGGCCATCCACCGACTACGTGATGAGACCGGCACATTGCGCCTGCGCTTGACCGACCCTGCCGGCAACGTACTTTGGGAAGGCTTGGCCAGCACCGGCCTCAGCCCTTCCCGGGACAGCGCCGAACTGCTGGAAAACGCCGCAAGGGCCCTGGTCGGGCAGATTCCTGCAGCCCGCTAGGCTGCTATCCTCCGCAGCCACGGAGGCAATACATGCAGATATACAAAGTCGGTGGCGCGGTTCGCGACCGCCTGTTGAACCGTCCGGTCACCGAGAATGACTGGGTCGTGGTGGGCGCAACCGCCGAAGAGATGCTGGAAAAGGGTTACCGTCCGGTGGGTGCGGACTTTCCGGTGTTCCTGCATCCACAGACGGGCGACGAATATGCGCTGGCGCGCACCGAGCGCAAGAGTGGCCGCGGCTATGGTGGTTTCACCTTCCATGCCAGCCCGGACGTGACCCTGGAACAGGACCTGATCCGCCGCGACCTCACGGTCAACGCGATGGCGGAAGATGACCACGGCAACGTAATCGACCCGTATGGCGGCCAGAAAGACCTCGAATCCCGCGTCTTGCGCCATGTCTCCCCTGCCTTCGCCGAGGACCCCCTGCGGGTCCTGCGTGTTGCGCGCTTCGCCGCGCGCTATGCGCCCCTCGGCTTCACCGTCGCAAATGAGACCCTGGAGTTGATGCGGCAGATCGCCGAATCGGGCGAGCTGAACGCCCTCACACCGGAGCGCAGCTGGAAGGAAATATCTCGCGCCCTGATGGAGTCACGCCCGGACGTATTCATCCAGGTGCTGCATGACTGCGGCGCCCTGGCAGCCTGGCTGCCAGAGGTGGACAGCCTGTTTGGCGTGCCGCAGCCGGCGAAACATCATCCCGAAGTGGACACCGGCGTACACGTGCTAAACGTCCTGCGCCAGTGCGCCGAGCACGACCAGCCGCTGACCGTGCGCTGGGCCTGCCTGCTGCATGATCTGGGCAAGGGCCTGACACCAGCGGAAGAATGGCCCCAGCACATCGCCCACGAGAAACGCGGGCTGAAACTGATCCAGGCTATCAACGAGCGTTGCAAGGCACCCCGCGACTGCCAGGAACTGGCGTTGCTGGTGGGCGAGTATCACACTCACGCCCATCGCGCCCTGGAACTGCGTGCATCCACCTTGCTGGAGTTCCTGCAAAGCTTCGACGTCTACCGCCGGCCGCAGCGCTTCGAAGAGTTCGTCGCGGCCAGCGAGATGGACGCCCGCGGTCGCACCGGTCTGGAGCAGCGAGACTATCCACAAGCGGCCTACCTGCTCGGTGCAGCGCAGGCCGCACGGAAAGTTGCCGTACAACCCCTTCTTGATAAGGGACTTAAAGGAGCCGAATTGGGCGAAGCGCTCAAGGGCGAGCGCCTCAAGACCCTCAAGGCCTACAAGGAAGGCTGCGGGAAGGCTTGAATCAGCCCAGGCGGCGTCAGTTCGACGCCGCGCCAGGAGAAGGACGCAGGCCAGAGTGCCTGCTCGATGGCGGCGTTTTCCCAGAGTTCAGCGAAGCGGCGATGTTCACCGGGGTGCTTCAGCTCAGGCGCCAGCAGCGCCAGAGGCCAGAGAACGAAGGCGTTCTTCAGCACTTCCGGGCGCGGCAGGACAAGTCCGTCGAAATTCCCCACACGGTCGCCATACAGCAACACGTCGATATCCAGCGGCAGGCCTTTGCGACCTGGCGCATAGCGACCGTTGTCAGCCTCGATCTCCTTCAGACGGCGATCCAGCTCATGCAGGGACAGGTCGGTAAGGGCGGTCACCACGAAATTGAAGAAATTCCCGCTCTTGATGCCCACAGGGAAGCTCTCGAACACCGGGGAACAGCGAATGTCCTGGAGGAATCCGTCCAGCGCTTCAAGCCCTGCGGTCAGGTTCCTCTCGCGCTCGATATTGCTGCCGAGACCGAGGTAGATAGGCGTCAGCGGCATCCGCGCTCGATCTCCACACCAACACTGCTGGCCGCCGGTACGGCACCAGGCTTGTGCAGCTTCAGACGAACCCAGGGGATGTTGAACTCCGCCATCAGCACCGCCACCAGGCGCTCGGCGAAGGTCTCCACCAGAAGGTACTGCGCCTCGGCGGCGAAGGCCTGGATGCGCTGGGAAACGGCGGCGTAGTCGAGTGCTTTCTCGAGGTCATCGCCAGCGGCGGCCGGTCGGTTGTCCCAGGCCAGCTGCAGGTCCAGCCGCAGGCACTGACGGATACTGCGTTCCCAGTCATAGGCACCGATTACGGTGTCCACTTCCAGACCCTCGATGAAAACCGTGTCCACGTCAGTGCTGCCCCGCTAGAATCGGGACTTCCTCGCCCCGGAATGGATACCATGTTTTGGCTGCTGGCGACTCTCGCCTACCTGCTCGGATCGTTGTCCTTCGCCATTCTGCTCAGCCGACTATTCGGCACGGGCGACCCACGTGCCCAGGGTTCCGGCAACCCTGGCGCCACCAACATGCTGCGGGTGGCGGGAAAGAAACTTGCGATCCTGACCCTGCTTGGCGACCTGCTCAAAGGCTTGTTGCCGGTACTGGTCGCCCAACTCTGTGGCTTCGACATCCAGCAGCAAGCCTGGGTCGGCCTCGCAGCAGTGGTCGGGCACCTCTATCCCCTGTACTTCCGCTTTCGCGGCGGCAAGGGCGTGGCCACCGCCGCCGGCATGCTGCTCGGCCTTTATCCTCCGGCGGCACTTCTAGCCATCTGCGCCTGGTTGTTGACGTTCTACCTGACCCGCACCAGTTCGCTGGCGGCTCTTATCGCCACGCCGCTAACCCTGCCTTTGCTGGCCTGGCAGCAACCTGGCGCGCTACTGCCAATGACAGTGCTGACCGGACTCATCGTCTGGCGCCATCGAGGAAATCTACGCGACCTTTTCGCCGGACGCGAACGGCATTTCTGAATGACCGAGTGAAATCGGCTCACCCGTCGTCAGAGGGGTGGCAACTGCTCCATCGACCAACGCGCCTGCACACCTATCGCCGGACCATCCTGTTGGCCCGCCAGCAAACGCTGGCAGCCGGCGTAAGCGATCATCGCGCCGTTGTCAGTGCAGAAACGCGGCCGGGCATAAAACACATCACCCTTCAGTTCGCCGAGCATCTTGCCCAGCGACTGGCGCAACGACTGGTTGGCGCTGACACCGCCCGCGATCACCAGACGCTTGAGACCGGTCTGCTTTAGCGCCCGACGGCATTTGATGCTGAGAGTCTCCACCACCGCCTGTTCGAAGGCCAGAGCGATGTCGCAACGGGTTTGTTCGCCGTCGTCCCCAGCATCGCGGCAACGCTGCCAGGTATTGAGGGCAAAGGTCTTGAGGCCGCTGAATGAGAAGTCCAGGCCGGGACGATCGGTCATCGGTCGCGGGAACACGAAGCGGCCAGGCGTGCCGCTCTGGGCCAGTCGCGCGATTTCCGGGCCACCCGGATAGCCGAGGCCGATCAGCTTGGCCGTCTTGTCGAAGGCCTCGCCCGCGGCATCGTCCACCGACTCGCCGAGCAGCTGGTAACGGCCAATACCATCCACCCGTACCAGTTGGGTGTGACCGCCCGAAACCAGCAAGGCGACGAACGGGAACTCCGGTGGCGTTTCTTCCAGCATGGGCGCCAGCAGATGGCCTTCCATATGGTGCACACCGAGCGCCGGCAAGCCCCAGGCGAATGCCAGCGCCTGGGCGCAGGAGGCCCCCACCAGCAGCGCACCAACCAGGCCGGGACCCGCTGTGTAGGCGATACCGTCGATATCCTCGGGCTTGCGACCGGCCTCTTCCAGCACTTCGCGCAGCAGCGGCAGCAGGCGCTTCACGTGGTCGCGGGAAGCCAGTTCGGGCACGACCCCGCCGTAGACCCGATGCAGGTCGATCTGACTGAACAGCGCGTCAGCCAGAAGGCCGCGTTCGCTGTCGTAAAGTGCGACGCCGGTTTCGTCGCAAGAGGTTTCCAACCCCAGCACTAGCATGGGTACGAGCCTTTCTGGCCTGGTAAAAGAAGAAGGCGCGAATCATAATCGCCACCCCCAGCGCCGACCAGCGGTTTTCGACTGAAGGCTTTGCATTCCGTGCCCTGAGGCGTTAATATCCGCAGCCCTTGAAATCCGACGCGCCACCGAGCCAGCTTTTGCCGGAATGCGTCGACCATTCGGTAATTGATGAAGGTACGACCTGGATGCCAGCCGTCAAAGTTAAAGAGAACGAACCCTTCGACGTAGCTCTGCGTCGTTTCAAGCGCTCCTGCGAGAAAGCCGGCGTACTGGCCGAAGTTCGCAGCCGTGAGTTCTACGAGAAGCCCACTGCAGAGCGCAAGCGCAAAGCCGCCGCCGCGGTCAAGCGTCACGCCAAGAAAGTGCAGCGCGAGCAGCGTCGCCGCGAGCGCCTGTACTGAGTTAGCAGGCTACGCCGCACGCTCACGCATCGCCCGGCTCCGGCCGGGCGAGTGCATGCTGGGCACACAGGAAACTCCGCTTCGCTCCGGCGAATCGCGGAGTTTTTTGCTTTTCAGCCTTAACCTCGCTTCTGTCGCCTCCGACCGGCCGCGAGTATGCTTTGAACCTTCCTGCGCCCCGAGCACCCTATGGCCGGCCTGATCCCCCAAGGCTTCATCGACGACCTGCTGAACCGCACCGACATAGTCGAAGTGGTCGGCGCGCGCGTGCAACTGAAAAAGGCCGGCAAGAACTACACTGCTCGCTGCCCATTCCATAACGAAAAGACACCATCCTTCAGCGTCAGCCCGGACAAGCAGTTCTACTACTGCTTCGGCTGCGGCGCCGGCGGCAATGCCCTCGGCTTCGTCATGGATCACGATCACCTGGACTTCCCCCAGGCAGTCGAGGAACTGGCCAAGCGCGCAGGCCTGGAAGTCCCAAGAGAAGAAGGCAGCCGTAGCAGTGGACCGCGCCAGCCCAGCGATTCACCGCTCTACGCCCTGCTCACCGCCGCATCCGATTACTACCGCCACGCACTGAAACAGCATCCGACTCGCAAGGCCGCCGTCGAGTACCTGAAAGGGCGCGGCTTGACCGGCGAAATAGCCCGCGACTTTGCCCTCGGCTTCGCTCCGCCCGGTTGGGACAACCTGCTCAAGCACATGGGCGGCGACAGCCTGCAGCAGAAGCACATGATCGATGCCGGCCTACTGATCGAGAACGCCGACTCGGGCAAGCGCTACGACCGCTTCCGCGACCGCGTGATGTTTCCGATCCGCGACAGCCGTGGACGCATCATCGCCTTCGGGGGGCGCGTGCTTGGCGACGACAAGCCCAAATACCTGAACTCGCCGGAAACCCCTGTTTTCCATAAGGGCCAGGAGCTCTACGGGCTGTTCGAAGCACGCAAGCACAATCGCAACCTCGACGAAATCATGGTCGTCGAGGGTTATATGGATGTCATCGCCCTGGCCCAGCAGGGCCTGCGTAATGCCGTTGCAACACTGGGCACAGCCACCAGCGAAGAACATATCCGCCGCCTGTTCCGACTGGTGCCGAACATTCTCTTCTGCTTCGACGGCGACCAAGCCGGGCGCAAGGCTGCCTGGCGCGCCCTGGAAGCAGCCCTGTCCGGCCTTGAGGATGGACGCCGTGCGCGCTTCCTGTTCCTGCCCGAGGGCGAAGACCCGGATAGCCTGGTCCGCAAGGAAGGCACCGATGCCTTCAGGGCGCGAATCAACCAGCACGCGCAACCGCTCGCGGACTATTTCTTCCAGCAACTGACCCAGGAAGCCGACCCCACTTCCCTGGAAGGCAAGGCCCACCTGGCTACGTTGGCCGCCCCACTGATCGAGAGGATTCCAGGCGCCAACCTCAAGGCCCTGATGCGCCAGCGGCTGGCCGAGATCACCGGGCTCAACGGCGAGGCGCTCGGCCAGTTCGCCCGCAGTGCGCCAGTCAGCAGCGAGAGTCTCAGCCATCCAGACGACGCGTACTACGCATCCTTCGCGGGCTACGACGACCAGCAACACGAGCCGGACCATTCGCACTACTTCGAGCAGCCAGCCGCACAACCAGGAAATTGGCAGAAGGACGAACGGCGCAAGGAAGGCTGGAAAAAGGACGATTGGAAAAAAGACGGCAAGAAGTGGAGCAAGCAGGGACGCGATGATTTCAAGCGGCCGCCGCGGACAGAGGTGAAAGTGGAATCCCCTACCCTCACAGCATTGCGCACCTTGCTGCACCATCCGTCATTGGCGCAGAAGGTCGAGGATGCCAGCCACTTCGCAGCCGAAGACGACACGTACGCCCAACTCATGGTGTCGCTCGTTGAAGCCGTTCAGAAAAATCCGAAACTTCGTTCGCTGCAGCTGATAGCGCGCTGGCACGGTACCGATCAGGGCCGTCTGTTACGGGCTCTGGCGGAAAAGGAATGGCTGATTTCCGAAGACAACCTTGAACAACAGTTTTTCGACACTATAACTAGGTTGTCGGCTCGCCAGCGGGAACGCCGCCTGGAAAATCTGCTGCGGAAAGCGCGGCAAAGCGAACTCAGCGCAGAGGAAAAAGATCAGCTGCGCGATCTTCTCAACCGCAACACTTCTCCCCTGACTCCGACCTCAACTGGCGCGTAAGGCCCCGGATCAGGTATAATCCTCGGCTTGTTTTCAGCCCGCCAAGACCTTAAGTGGATAGGGTGCTATGTCCGGAAAAGCGCAACAGCAGTCTCGCCTCAAAGAGTTGATCGCCCGTGGCCGTGAGCAGGGATACCTGACTTACGCGGAGGTCAACGACCACCTGCCGGAGGATATTTCCGATCCGGAACAGGTGGAAGACATCATCCGCATGATCAACGACATGGGGATCAACGTATTCGAGAGTGCTCCGGATGCGGATGCCCTGTTGCTGGCCGAAGCCGACACCGACGAAGCCGCAGCCGAAGAAGCCGCAGCCGCACTCGCTGCGGTGGAAACCGACATCGGCCGCACTACCGACCCTGTGCGCATGTACATGCGTGAAATGGGTACCGTGGAACTGCTGACCCGCGAAGGCGAGATCGAAATCGCCAAACGCATCGAGGAAGGCATCCGCGAAGTCATGAGCGCGATCGCCCACTTCCCTGGCGCTGTCGACGGCATTCTCGCCGACTATCAGCGCATCACCAGTGAAGGTGGTCGCCTGTCCGACGTTCTCAGCGGCTATATCGACCCGGACGACGGCACCCTGCCGGCCGAAGAGGTCGAGCCTGTCGAGCTGAAGGACGATTCCGCCAAAGCCAAGGAAAAGGACGACGAGGAAGACGAAGAAGGCGACGGCGACGACGCAGAGGAAGAAGGCGACGGCGGTCCTGACCCGGAAGAAGCCCTGCGCCGCTTCACCGCAGTTTCCGACCAGCTCGAAAAGGCCAAGAAGGCCCTGAAGAAGCACGGTCGCAACAGCAAGCAGGCCACCGAGGAGCTGCTGGCCCTGGCCGAGCTCTTCATGCCGATCAAGCTGGTGCCGAAGCAGTTCGACGCCCTTGTGGAAAAAGTCCGCAGCGCCCTGGATCGCGTCCGCGGCCAGGAACGCGCCATCATGCAGCTCTGCGTGCGTGATGCCCGTATGCCGCGTGCCGACTTCCTGCGCCTGTTCCCGGGCAACGAAGTCGACCTCGACTGGGCCGACGGCCTGGCCAAGGGCAAGGCCAAGTACGCCGAAGCCATCGGCAAGCTGGTGGACGACATCAAGCGCAACCAGCAGAAGCTGGTGGATCTCGAGAACGAGGTCGAACTGACCGTCAACGAGATCAAGGACGTCAACCGTCGCATGTCCATCGGCGAAGCCAAGGCTCGCCGGGCGAAGAAAGAGATGGTCGAGGCCAACCTGCGTCTCGTGATCTCCATCGCCAAGAAGTACACCAACCGCGGCCTGCAATTCCTCGACCTGATTCAGGAAGGCAACATCGGCCTGATGAAGGCGGTGGACAAGTTCGAATACCGTCGCGGCTACAAGTTCTCGACCTATGCCACCTGGTGGATCCGTCAGGCGATCACTCGCTCGATCGCCGACCAGGCACGGACCATCCGTATTCCGGTGCACATGATCGAGACCATCAACAAGCTCAACCGCATCTCCCGTCAGATGCTGCAGGAAATGGGCCGCGAGCCCACTCCGGAAGAGCTTGGCGAGCGCATGGAGATGCCTGAGGACAAGATCCGCAAGGTACTGAAGATCGCCAAAGAGCCGATCTCCATGGAAACCCCGATTGGCGACGACGAAGACTCTCATTTGGGCGACTTCATCGAGGACAGCACCATGCAGTCCCCGATCGATGTAGCCACAGTGGAGAGCCTCAAGGAAGCGACCCGCGAAGTCCTGGCCGGCCTCACTGCCCGTGAAGCCAAGGTCCTGCGCATGCGCTTCGGCATCGACATGAACACCGACCACACCCTTGAGGAAGTCGGCAAGCAGTTCGATGTAACCCGTGAGCGTATCCGCCAGATTGAAGCCAAGGCGTTGCGCAAACTTCGCCACCCGTCGCGAAGCGAGCACCTGCGCTCCTTCCTCGACGAATAAGCGATACGACAACCCCCGGCCAGTCCGGGGGTTTTCATTTGCGTGCAGCAGCGCTCAGCGCGCTCATTTCTCTTCCAGATGGCAAGCGGCCACGTCTACACTTCGTGTCTGACATCCCTTCAAGGAACGAGGCCGCCAATGGCGCGAGCGCGGGCCCTACTGATGTTCTGGCTGGCACTCTGGACCTTCCCGGCCGGCGCCCTGACGCTCACCCCGGAAGAACAGGCCTGGCTCGACAATCACGGCGAGCTGCAACTGGGCATAGACACCTCCTGGCCCCCCTTCGAATTCCGGGACGCCCAAGGCCGTCACCAAGGCCTGGCTGCCGACTATGTCGAGTTGATCCGCCGCAAGCTGAATCTGAAGCTCACCCCGGTCGAGTCCAGAAGTTGGGCAGAAGTGCTCAAGCGAGCACGCGAGGGTGAGCTGGATATCCTGCCCGGCGTCATGTCCACCCCGGAGCGCCAGCAGTACCTGAATTTCACCCGTCCATACCTCGACTTCCCCATCGCCATCCTGTCCCAGACCAAGGGCCCACGGCCTTCGAACATCCAGGACCTCTACGGTCTGCGCGTCGGGGTCGTATCCGATTACGCCCCCCATGAACTCCTGCGTAACCAGCACCCCGACCTGAGCTTGCAGGGCTACCCCACAGTCGCCGCCGCGCTCCAGGCCCTGGCTACCGGTGAGGTAGATGCCTTCGTCGGCGACCTCGCGTCCAGCGTCTGGAGCCTGCGCCAGCTCAAGCTGAACGGCATCAGCATCAGCGGCGAAACGCCCTATCGCTACCAGTTGGCCATGGCGACACCGAAGATCCATCCGCTGCTGGCCGGCATCCTCGACCGGGTATTCGCCGAGATCACCCCGGAAGAAACCGCTGCCATCCAGGAGCGCTGGGTGGGCGACGCCCTCTACCAGCACATCGACTGGAACCGCATCCTGCTCTACGGCCTTCCGGCACTGCTGCTGGCCGGTGTGCTTGCATTCGTCATGCGCGTCAATCGCCGTCTCAGCAATGAAATGACCAGCCGCGCCGCCCTGCAGGATGAGCTGCGAAGCAGCGAACAGCACTATCGCGGCCTGGTGGAAAGCCTCAATGCCATCGCCTGGGAGATGCGCGTCGAAGACTACTGCTACACCTACGTCTCGCCCCATGCCGAACGCTTGCTCGGCTACCCCTTGAGCGACTGGCTGGAACAGGGGTTCTGGCGCCGCACCCTGCACCCCGACGACGCTGGATGGGCCAATGCCTTCTGCGAAGCGGAAACCATCGCCGGCCGCGACCACAGCCTCGACTACCGCATGATCGCCGCGGACGGCCGAGTGCTCTGGGTGCGAGACATCATCACCCTCATCCCCCACGGTGAGACACAGATGATGCGCGGCCTGATGATCGACATCACCGAGACCAAGCAGACCGAACAGGCGCTGCAACTCTCCGAGCAGAAGTTCGCCTCGGTGTTCCACAACTGCCCCGACATCATCGTCATCGCACGACGCACTGACGGCAGCCTCCTGGCGATCAACCAGACCTTCGAGCAGCAGATTGGACTCAAGGCCAGTGAGGCCCTTGGTCGCACCGCCACCGAACTCGATATCTGGGGCATTCCCGGCATTGGTCCGAAGCTCCTCCAGCGTCTGCAGCAGGGCAATCCGCTGCACAACCTGGAAATGCCCTTCCGCCGCGCCAACGGCGAAACCTTCATCGGGCTGATTTCTGCCCAGAACATCGACCTCGACAACACCCCCGCGCTAGTAGTCGTGGTCCGCGACGTCACCCAGCTCAAAGAAACCCAGCAACTGCTTCAAGTCTCCGAAGAAAAATTCGCCAGTGCCTTCCACGCCTCGCCGGACGGGCTGCTCATCACCCGCATCAGCGACGGGCGCCTGCTGGAAGCCAACGATGGCTTCACCCGGATCACCGGCTACAGCCAGCGCGAGATCGCCGACCGCTCCACCCTCGAGCTCGGCCTGTGGGCCAACCCGGCCGACCGCAAGCTCATGATCCAGGCGATCCACGACCAGGGCAGCCTGTATCACTTCACCACCGCCGTACGCACCAAGGCAGGCCAAATACGAATCTGCGAGCTTTCCGCTCAGCCGATTCCTATTGGCGGCGAACCGTGCATGCTGACCATTGCCCGCGATGTCACCGAGCGCCAGCAAATGCAGGAAAAGCTGCTGCAAGCCGCCACCGTGTTCGAAAGTACGGCCGAAGGCGTGATGATCACCGACACCGAACAACGCATCACGGCCGTCAACCGTGCCTTCAGCGAGATCACCGGATACAGCGAAAGCGAGGCTCTCGGCCAATCACCGCGCATGCTCGCCTCCGGCCAGCACGACAGCGCTTTCTACGCGGCAATGTGGCACCAGCTCGAGCGCGAGGGGCACTGGCAGGGCGAAATCTGGAACCGCCGCAGGAACGGTGAGCCCTACCCCGAATGGCTCACCATCAGCGCTGTGCGCGACCGCCACCAGCAGGTCACCCACTACGTCGGCGTATTCGCCGATATCTCGCCACTCAAGCACGCCCAGGCACGGCTCGACTTCCAGGCCCACCACGACTCCTTGACCGGCCTACCCAATCGCCTGCTGTTCGAAAGCCGCCTGCAGCTGGCGCTGGCCGACGCCGCCACCGAGCACCACCATGGCGCTGTCCTGTTCATTGACCTGGACCGCTTCAAACACATCAACGACAGCCTTGGCCACCCCGTGGGCGACCTGCTGCTCAAGGGCATCGCCACCCGTCTTCGCGAACAACTGCGCGACATCGACACCGTGGCCCGCCTCGGCGGCGATGAATTCATCATTCTCCTGCCCGGCCTACACAATGCCAGCGACGCGCAGACCGTAGCCAACAAGCTGCTGGCCTGCTTCGAAGCGCCGATCCCTGCCGGCCAGCACGAGTTTTTCATGAGTGCCAGCATTGGCATCAGCCTGTTCCCCGAACACGGCCTCGACGTCGCCACCGTGGTCAAGAATGCCGACGCCGCCATGTACCGGGCCAAGGCCCGCGGCCGCAATCGCATCGAGTTCTACACCCGCGACCTCACCAGCCAGGCGACCGAGCGGATGGCCCTCGAGACCGAACTGCGCCGCGCGCTGGAACGCAATGAATTGTCCCTCAGCTACCAGCCCAAGTTCAGCCTCCAGCACCAGACACTGGTTGGCGCTGAAGCCCTGGTGCGCTGGTATCACCCGCAATTCGGCGAGATTCCCCCGGAGCGCTTCATTCCCCTCGCTGAAGAGTGCGGCCTGATCCTCCCGCTGGGCGACTGGGTGCTGGAACACGCCTGCAGGCAGATGCAGCAATGGCAGGAAGACCATGCCCCGTTCGGCCCACTCTCGGTGAACCTCGCCGGCGCCCAATTGCGCCAACCGCTCTTGATGGAACGCTTGCGGCTGCTCCTCCAGGGACTTGGACTCGAGCCCCAGCGCCTGCAACTGGAAATCACCGAAAGCTTCATCATGAGCCAGGCAGAAGAAGCGCTCAGTGTGCTGCACAGCCTCAAGACCCTCGGCGTGCAGCTGGCCATCGACGACTTCGGCACCGGCTACTCCTCACTCAGCTACCTCAAGCGCCTCCCGTTGGATGTGCTGAAGATCGACAAGTCGTTCGTACGTGGCCTGCCGGACGACCCCAATGACGCTGCCATCAGCCGCGCCATCATCGCTCTCGGCCGCAGCATGCAACTCACCGTCATCGCCGAAGGCGTCGAAACCAAGGCCCAGGAGTACTTCCTCGCAGCCGAAGGATGTGAACAGATTCAAGGCTTTATCGTCAGCGCAGCGCTGCCAGCCGAGACTTTCGCCCGCAAATTCCTCAGCCCCCAGCCCGCGATTGGCGCCCAGCAAAAGGCGCCTGTATAATCCGCCGGCCTTCTGGGGCCTATAGCTCAGTCGGTTAGAGCAGAGGACTCATAATCCTTTGGTCCACGGTTCGAGTCCGTGTGGGCCCACCAAATCAAAAGCCGCGCATTGCGCGGCTTTTTCATTCCAGCGCCAAAATCAGCTAGACCAGTCCTATAGTCCAAAGGTACAAATTCAGTACAGTGCCGGTACAGCGGCACGCTTTGGGAGCAGGAAAGAGATGGCCACCATCGTCAAAACGGATGCCGGCACCTGGAAGGCTCTGGTGCGCAAAACCGGCTGGCCGACCAACACCAAAACCTTCCGCACCAAGCGCGATGCCGAAGACTGGGCTCGCCGCACCGAAGACGAAATGGTCAGGGGCGTGTACATCCAACGCAGCGGCTCCGAGCGCATGACCTTGGAAATGGCGCTGAAGCGCTATCTCAGCGAAATCAGCCCCACCAAGAAGCCGACCACCCAGCGCGCCGAAGCCACCAAAGCCCAACAGCTGATCAGCCACCTGGGCAAGTACTCCATGGCCGCCCTCTCCGCCGAGATCATCGCCGGCTACCGCGACACCCGCCTCGCTTCGATCACCAATCGCGGTAAGCCCACCAGCAACAACACCGTGCGCCTGGAGCTGGCCCTACTCAGCCACCTGTTCACCGTGGCAATTCAGGAGTGGGGCCTGGGCCTCAGCTTCAACCCGGTTCTGAACATCCGCAAACCCAGCCCTGGCGAGGGCCGTGACCGGCGCTTGTCTGCAGAGGAGGAACGCCGCCTGCTGACAGCCGTAAACAATCACAGCAATCCCATGCTTGGCTGGATCGTCCGCATCGCCCTGGAAACCGGCATGCGCTCATCTGAGATCACATCCCTGCGCCGGCATCAGGTCGACATGCAAAAGCGCGTGGTGCGCCTCTCCGACACCAAGAACGACAGCGCACGCACTGTGCCGCTGAGCAAATGGGCGACAGAAACCTTCCAGGCAGCGCTGAACAACCCTGTGCGGCCGATAGACTGTGATTTGGTGTTCTTTGGCGAGCCGGGCAAGAACGGTAAGCGAAGCCCCTACGCATTTACCAAGACCTGGGGCCTGCTGAAGACCAAGCTCGGTATGCCCGACCTGCGCTTTCACGATCTGCGCCATGAAGCAGTCAGCCGGCTGGTCGAGGGCGGCCTATCCGATCAGGAGGTCTCGGCCATCAGCGGCCACAAGTCGATGCAGATGCTTAAGCGCTACACTCACCTACGTGCCGAAGACCTTGTTAGCAAGCTAGATAAGCTGAGTCACGGGCGCAAAGTGCCGTAGCTGACACGATCGCTATCACAGCTGTCGGAATGACGCAGCCGCCTTTGCCGGCCGCCCCGCTCCTGCCCTACCGCCACCCCAATTATCTCGGCGCTCGGCTGCCGCTCCGAGCCAAGCCTCCGCACGAAGCAGAAGATCAAAAACAGCCGTGAGATCATCCACTAGATCGCGGTGGAAGTCCGCCCTTTGCTCGCGCATCTCACCAATTTCCAGGCTGTGATCATCCAGAGCCCGGATCAAGGTAGGCAACATGAAGGCCCCGCCGGGCCTTCCAACTCGCTCAATCACAAACTGCCATACATGCGGCCTGTAGCGTTCGAGCCAAGGAGCAACCCGAACAATCTCAATTGCCTCCCTCCACTGGGAACGCAATTTCTCTTTCCGTGCCTGACTGGAGAGAGCGCGAATATGGTCATTGAACTGTGGCGACAGCTTCCGACCAAACCAGTAGCCATCGCGGGCTTGAGATGACTGCCCAGTTGTACCTACAGCCGGAACTCGGTGTTCTCTGCAGTGCTTCCCTGCACCCAACACGTAACGCCAGCACAAGGCGCAGAACTTACGGGCGGGAAGTGCAGCTCCATGCCCATAAAAAACGTTGATTGCAGGCCCAAGAGCCATTAGCTGGCCGAGCGAAACTATTGAATCTGATGGCGAACGGTTTGAGGTGCAGCTCAAGGAACGGCCTTGCTTGGCAAATGTCGCCCATCTCAGCTCCCGTCCGCTCAGAAAGGCGCACGCAGAACTCAGCTCAGCGATCAAACGCGGACGATCTGGAAGATCCGCCATAGCCTCAATTTTCGCTAACAGCTCGCCGACATACTTTTTAAGCGTGAGCCTGAAATGCACTGGCCTCAAGGCTCCTTTCGCAGCTTGCTCCGAAAGATCAACAACAAGTGGATACCACTCATTCACGAGCCACCACCCGTGCGCCTTGTAAAGATAGAAAACGAGGGAGTTCACCTGCCGTTTTCCAGTGGAGTTCATGCCAGAGACCCTTCAGTGCGAAATCAAGAAATCTGCGAAAAACCGCTATAGACCACCATCTATAAGGCCTACGGCGCTTTTCAAGTGGCAAATCTTACAACTTAATTCAGCGTGAAGAATGTCTCTAGGATTTAGCCGTAACTGAACCTAGGAGCAACGACATGCCGACAACCCAAGATATTCTGACCGAGCGCTGCGGGATCCTGATGACCTATGAACAGCTCGGCGAAATCATGCATCGCAGCCCTGAAGCACTGCGGATCACGCTCTCCGACAACAGAACCGACTGGGCAAGAAGCATCAACGCCGCCAAGCTCAAGTGGGGGCGCCGAGTGCTTTTCCGCACCGCAGATATTGCGAGATTGATCGACCAAGGCCTCAACGACTAATCAGCCCAGCACTCATTACAAGCGTCCGATCATGAGCATAAAAATCTCAAGTTTGGTGTGGGAACACTACCCTGCCGGCGGCTGTGAGCTGCTCACAGCTTTGGCCTATGCCGACCACGCGCACGATGACGGCACCAACATCCGGCCGAGTGTGGCTTACATCGCCCGAAAAACTCGCCAAAGTGAACGTACCGTCCAGCGCCACCTTGCTCAAATGAAGAAGAGCGGCTGGCTACTGACAGTCAGATACGCCAAAGGCGGTCGCAATTTTGTGACGGAATATCGAGTAAACCCTCGGTGGATAACTAACCCTGACAATATGTCACCCTTTTCCAAAGAAGAGGATGAAGCCCTGACAAATCAGGTACAGAAAGATGACAGCAGAGGCATACAAAGGGTGACCCCCATGTCACCCCAACCACCAAGAACCGTAAAGGAACCTAAAACAGGCCAAGGGAAAGATGCCCCTGCGCCCACCGAAGCATTTCCTGCATCGAAACAAGCTGTAGTCCAGAAGCTGCTACAGCAATGCCCTATCGAATTTCGGCAGCTCGTGATTAACGAAATCTCCGCCCGAATTACAGCAGGCCAGGTTCGCAACCCGGTCGGCTTACTTCGGAAACTTATAGAACTGGCTCAACAAGGCAACTTCGTGCCCAGCGCCAAGTCACTACCGCAACCCCAAGGCAGATCACAGCGCAAGCCGGACCAAGATCGAGAACCCGACAAGCGCTATGGCAATCAGTCGATCCAGGCAGTAATGGAGCTGCTCGGGATGCCCATCAAAGTTAAAAGCTGACGATTAAAGCTGGTAGCTTGACTAAGGGCAGTTTGAGTACAACACCGACCATGAAAGATCTCGGGCTTGCAGGCATCTGTCGACGCCAGGTGGAAGCGCCGGCACCGTCACCGGAGCGGGCATGTGGCCAAACATCCACTGAAGCGCGCAAGTAGGCCCACCTAAGGCACGTGGGGAAGTACGCGCGCGATGCACCGCGCTAAAAGTTATTTGCTCACAACCAGCACTTGTGAGAGACGCTCGGTCGCAAGCGCCAGGAAGCAACGCGTTTTTGCTGGCAGCCTGCCTTGGTGTGCATAAAGTAAGTTCACTGGGGATGGCGTGGGCTCGTACTCCCTCAAGAGACGGACCAGCGAGTTCTGGGCGAACTGGGAAGCGGCCTGGTAGCACAGCACCCGGGTGAGACCCAGGCCACTCGTAGCGGCGGCCACGGCCGCATCGGCGGTGTTCACGGACAGGCGAGAGCGGATCGGCACCCGCGTCGTGCCCTTCGAGCTGGAAAACGACCACGCATGTGATGGCGAGAGGCCTGAGAAGGTCACGCACTCGTGGTTACGCAGATCGGACGGGGTCTCTGGCGTCCCATGCTTCTCAAGGTATGCGGGACTGGCGCACACCACTCTGGTGATCTCGCCTACCTGTCTAGCCGTCAAGCCGCTGTCGGGAAGGACCCCAATGCGCACGGCCACGTCGATATTCTCCTCGAGCAGGTTCGCATTGGTGTCGCTGAGCACCAGGCGAACGTTCATGTCGTCGGACCGACTCAAGAGCTCCATGACAATCGGCAGCACATGGTCGCGCCCGAACATCAAAGGTGCGGCGATGACCAGCTCGCCCCTCGGATTCATGCTGCCGCCGATCGCTGTTCGTTCGGCTTCGGCCACACGATCCAGGATCTCGCGAGATGCAACCAGATAGTCACGTCCCGCATCAGTCAGCGTCAGTTGCCGCGTCGATCGGGTCATCAACCGCACGCCTAGGTGAGCCTCCAGATCAGCCAACTTCCGGCTGACCGAGGGAAGTGGCATTTGCAATCGCCGCCCAGCAGCTGAAAGGCTTCCTTCATCCGCTGCAGCGACGAAAACAGTCATGGCTTCTATGCGATCCATATTTTCACTTTTCGAGATACTGACTCTTAAAGTCGCAGTCTAGTTCTCCATATTGAGAGTGTCTACATTGCACTGGCCGAGGTTCTCTCGGCTTCGCAGCTATCCCGACGACTTGGAAACCTTGGAAAACTTCAATGACGGACAAAGCATTACAGCTTGATGGTGAGCTGATAGACCTGAACGCCGAGGCGCCAACCAGGTGGAGTCTGAAAACCTGGTTCGCAGTCAGTTCTATGGCAGCTACCAGCTTTGCTTTGGTGTCAGCCGAGTTTTTGCCGGCGGGCCTGTTGACGCCAATGGCACGCGATCTCGGCATCAGCGAGGGAACGGCGGGACAGGTCGTCACGGCCACGGCATCTGTCGGCGCCGTGATGGCCCTGCTGAGCAATGTTCTGATCGGCAGATTGAACCGCAAGACAGTACTGATGGGGCTCAGCGCCCTGGCGATCCTCTCCAACCTGCTTGCGGCTGTAGGTACCGAGTTTTGGCAAATACTGATAGGCCGGGCCGGGCTGGGGATCGCCCTCAGTGGCTTCTGGGCGCTTTCATTTGCCGTCGTAGCGAGGCTGGTGGGCGCCAACGCGACGGGGCGTGGGATGTCTATCGTCACCCTCGGCGTCTCGCTCGCCACCATTGCCGCGCCATCGATGGGGGCACTGATTAGCGACTGGCTGGGTTGGCGCAGCGCCATGGCCATGACAGCGGGGCTTGCCTTGCTGGCGATGGTCATGCAGTGGCTCGCCCTGCCGGCATTGCCTGCATCCACCAGCAACAGTCTTGGCGATGTCCTGCGGCTGACACGCCGGCGCGGCATTCAACTCGGCATGCTGGCGATCCTCCTGCTGATGACCGGGCATTTTGCAGGATCGGTTTATCTGCGCCCCTTCTTCGAACAGATCACCCATCTTGAAACCGGCCCGATTGCCCTGGCGCTGCTCGGTTTCGGTGTCGCAGCTGTAATTGGCAATGTCGTGGGTGGCCGCATGGCCGACACCAATATCCACACGGCCGTCACGACCACTGCGGTGCTGATGGCGTTTGCGGCTCTCGCTTTGGTCATTTGGGGCATGCGCTTGGACGTTGCCTTCGGCTTCGCTGCGCTCTGGGGGCTCGCATTCGGCATGGCGCCGGTGGTGCTTCCGATCAATCTGTCCCGCGCCGCGCCCGACGCACTGGAGGCAGCGGGGAGTTTGATGATCACTTCCTTCCAGGTCGCCATCACGACCGGCGCTGTGGTCGGCGGCTATGTCGTGGACACTTACGGCGCCATGGGGCCTATCACACTTACCGCCATCCTTGCTTCGTCGACAGTCGTACTGACGCTACTGCAACCCCGCAATTAGTCCGTTCTTCCGCACGGGTTGAAGCAGCCAGACGGCATTCCAATTTTCAGGTCGTATCGTTCATCACGACCAAGGCGCGTTCTGCGTCTTTCGGCAAACGATTCAGATCAGTGCCCCCGACGGGAAGTGAGAACCAGATGCAAGCAATCACCTTCAAGGACGCCAAAGTGACTCTGCTTGGCGCCTTGTCGCTGGCCTTAATGGCTGGCTGCGACTCCCAAGGCCAGGACAACGCCGCATCAACAGCGCCACGGCCAGAGGTTGAAGTCGCCGAGGTCCAGGCCGAACGCGTGACGCTCTGGGGTGCCTTCAGCGGCCGGGTCGAGGCGCCGCAAACGGTGGAGCTGCGGCCACGGGTCAGCGGTTATATCGATCAGGTCGGCTTTGAAGAAGGCGAGCTAGTCAGCGAGGGCGACGTGCTCTTCGTCATAGATCCGCGCCCCTACAAAGCCCGTGAGCAACTGGCCCAGGCCGAACTGGCGCGCATGCGCAGCCAATTAACCCTGGCCAGCAGTGAAGCGGCCCGGTCTGAACAACTGTGGGAACGCCGGGCGATCTCCCGCGAGGAGTTCGAGCAGCGCAATGCGGCCAGGAACACGGCTCAGGCAGCAGTCAATGCAGCTGCCGCAGCGCTAAAAAGCGCGCAACTGGATCTGGAATATACCCAGGTCAAGGCGCCGGTTAGCGGTCGTATCGGTCGTGCCCAGGTGACCCGTGGCAATCTGGCCACGGCAGACAGCACCCTGCTGTCAACGCTGGTATCGGTCGACCCGCTCTACGTTTACTTCGAAAGCGACCAACGGACTGCGCAGGACAATCCGCACGGCCAGAACGTGCCGGTGCGTATCGGGTTGGCGGGAGGGGACGATTTTCCCTTCGAGGGTCAGCTCGACTTCGTCGATAACCAGTACAACCCCCGCACCGGCACCCTGCAGTACCGCGCGCAGGTGGCTAATCCGCACGGCGCCCTGCGTCCGGGGCAGTTTGCCCGGGTAGAAATGCCGGTGGCCTCAGCCAGTGCCGCATTGCTGGTCGATCAGAAAGCAGTGATGACCGATCAGGATCGCCGCTACCTCTATGTGTTGGGTAAGGACAATCGGGCCGAACGGCGCGTTGTCAAAACCGGCCGTCGAGTCGATGGTCTGCTGGTGATTACCGAAGGCCTGGCCGCAGGCGAGCGTGTGGTGGTCAAAGGGTTGCAGAAGATCCTGTTCCCCGGCATTGAAGTGGTGCCGCAGTTGATTGATATGCGCAGCACCCCGGACCCGGCGGTAGTCGCGACATCGCCGTGAGGCAGTAGCGCTCCTCTTAGCTTTGTTTCTCTATCTGACTGACACGGGCGCGTCTTCCGGACGCGCTCCGGGAGGCTGTTGCCGTGAGTTTTTCGCGTTTCTTCGTGGACAGACCGATCTTTGCCTCGGTGCTGTCGATCATTATCTTCGTGGTCGGGTTGATCAGCATTCCGCTGCTACCGGTCAGTGAGTACCCCGAGGTAGTGCTGCCCAGCGTGCTGGTCAGCGCCAGCTATCCGGGAGCCAACCCCAAGACCATTTCCACGACCGTGGCCACGCCATTGGAAGAAGCCATTAACGGCGTCGAGGACATGATCTACATGAAATCAGTCGCCGGCAGTGATGGCAGCCTGGCGCTGACCGTGACCTTTGCGCTGGGCACCGACCCCGACCAGGCCCAGGTGCAGGTGCAGAACCGGGTGTCCCAGGCGCTGCCGCGCTTGCCCGAAGATGTACGCCAACTGGGTGTAACCACCCAGAAGCAGGTACCGAATCTGATGATGGCGGTGCACCTGACCTCGCCGGATGACAGCCTGGACGCCACCTATATGCGCAACTACGCGGTACTGCATATCCGTGACGAGTTGGCGCGCATTCCCGGTGTGGGTCGGGCGGGTCTGAATGGTTCGGGCGATTACGCCATGCGCCTGTGGATAGATCCGCAGCGCGCCGCTGCGCTGGGCGTCACGGCGGGCGATATCAGTGCCGCCGTGCGCGAGCAGAACGTCCAGGTGTCGGCCGGGCAGATCGGTGCGCCGCCGATGCCGGATGGCTCGGACATGCTGATTTCGATCAACGCCCAGGGCCGCCTGGAGACTGTCGAAGAGTTTGGCAACATCGTATTGAAAACCGGTGAACAAGGCGAAGTCACGCTTCTCAAAGACGTCGCGCGCATCGAACTGGCTGCTTCGCAAGATGCCTTGAGGGCATTACTGAACGGCCGTCAGGCGGTAGATATTCCGATCTTCCAGGCGCCGGGCTCCAATTCGCTGGATGTGTCGGCCGCTGTGCGCGCGAAAATGACCGAGCTGCAGGCGGATTTCCCGAAAGGCTTGGCTTGGGAAGTGGTCTACGACCCCACCGTATTTGTCAGTACCTCTATCAAGGCGGTGATAATTACCCTGCTTGAAGCGGTCGCGCTGGTGGTGCTGGTGGTGATCCTGTTCCTGCAGACCTGGCGCGCGTCCTTGATTCCGCTGCTGGCGGTGCCGGTATCGATTGTCGGTACTTTTGCGGTGCTGCTGCTGATGGGCTTCTCGATCAATACGCTGACGCTGTTCGCGATGGTACTGGCCATCGGTATTGTGGTCGACGATGCCATCGTGGTGGTGGAGAACGTCGAGCGTAATATCGAGGCCGGTCTCGCGCCACTGGCCGCCGCGCATCAGGCGATGCGCGAAGTAAGCGGGCCGATCGTGGCCATCAGCCTGGTGCTCTGCGCGGTGTTTGTGCCCATGGCATTTCTGGACGGTATTACCGGCCAGTTCTACCGTCAGTTCGCGATGACTATTGCCGTTGCCACGGTTATTTCGGCGATCAACTCACTGACGCTGTCACCCGCTCTGGCGGCGACTTTGCTGAAACCACACGGTGCACCGCCAGATCTGCCGGCGCGCGTCATCAACCGACTGTTTGGTTGGATATTCCGTCCATTCAATCGGTTCTTCCTGCGCTATGCGCAGCGCTACGAGTCGCTGGTTGGCCATAGTCTGAGCCGTCGGGGATTGGTCTTCGGGGTCTATCTCTTGCTGCTCGGTGGTACCGCGTTGATGTTCAACCAGGTGCCTGGCGGTTTTATTCCGACCCAGGACAAGACCTATCTGATCGGCAGTATTCGCTTGCCCGAAGGGGCATCGCTGGATCGGACCGAAGCGGTGGCCCGGCGAGTCAGTGAAATGGCGATGAAAACCGATGGGGTAAAGCACGCTGTGGCCTTAGTGGGTTTCAACGCGCTGCAGGGCGCCAACACGCCTAACGTAGGCACCGTGTTTATTCTGTTCGATGATTTCGACGTGCGCGAGCGTACCGCGCAGGCGATCTCGGATGACCTCAACGCACAGCTGGGCGGCATCAATGAAGGCTTCGCGATTACCTTCATGCCGCCGCCGGTGTTTGGTCTGGGCGCGGGCTCGGGTTATTCGCTGTATATCCAGGATCGGCTCGGCGCCGGTTACGGCGCACTGCAGACTGCGACCAACGAGCTGGCCCAGGCGTTAAGCAAAACGCCCGGCATGTTTTACCCGTTCAGTTCGTACCAGGCCAACGTGCCGCAACTGGATGTCGCTATAGACCGCATGCAGGCCAAGGCCCAAGGGGTGCAGCTGGATGATCTGTTTGGCAGCCTGCAGCTGTATTTCGGCTCGCAGTACATCAACGACTTCAATCTGTTCGGCCGCACCTACCGGGTGATGGCCCAGGCGGATGCGCAGTTCCGTGACGACCCCAGTGACCTCGACCACCTCTATACGCGTAACGCGAGTAACGAAATGGTGCCACTCAACACCATGGTGACGCTGCGCGAGAGTTTTGGGCCTGACCCGGTGATCCGCTACAACGGCTATCCGGCGGCCGACCTGATTGGCCAGTCGAATCCGAGCGTACTTTCTTCGGCGCAGACCCTGGCCGCGGTGTTGGCCGTGGCGAATGAGGTGTTGCCACCGGGCATGACGCTGGAATGGACTGACCTTAGCTTCCAGCAAGTGACCCAGGGCAATGCGGCGATGGTGGTGTTCCCGCTGGCGCTGCTGCTGGTGTTCCTGGTGCTTGCGGCGCTGTATGAAAGCTGGGTGATGCCGCTGGCGGTGATCCTGATCGTCCCCATGTGTCTGCTCGCGGCGCTTTTCGGAGTATGGATGGTCGGTGGCGACAACAACATTTTCGTCCAGGTCGGATTGGTGGTGTTGATGGGGTTGGCATGCAAGAACGCGATCCTGATCGTCGAGTTTGCTCGCGAACTGGAAATGCAGGGTCGCGATACCGTCAGCGCAGCATTGGAAGCAAGCCGTCTGCGTCTGCGCCCGATCATCATGACCTCGGTGGCCTTTATCGCGGGTGTCGTGCCGCTGGTGCTGGCGACCGGAGCGGGTGCCGAGGTACGTAACGCCATGGGTATTACGGTGTTTACCGGAATGATTGGCGTGACGCTATTCGGCCTGCTGTTGACCCCGGTGTTCTATGTTGCCCTGAGGACGCTGGCCAAGCGCTTTGATGATAAGCCGGAAACGGCAGACGCAGAATTGAAAGGAGAGCCACATGCGTAAGCTGGCAGGGCTCTTTACCATGGCAGCGCTGCTCAGTGCCTGCGCGGTGGGTCCGGACTACCAGGCCCCGGAGCCGGTGCAGTTGCAGTTGCAGCACTTTTCCCACGATCAAGCGCCGGCTGACGCCCCAGGCACAGTTGTGGCCAGCAACGAGAAGCTCTTCTGGCAGGGATTTGAAGACCCCCTGCTGGCAGCTTTGATTGAGCAAACTCTGGCTGAAAACCAGAGCCTGCATGCGGCGTTGGCGCGTTATCAGGAGGCCGAAGCGCTGTTGCGCGGCTCGCGCCGCGATCAGTTGCCGAGTGTCACGGCGGGCGCCGGTGTTGCCGGGCAACGGCTGGCGGAAGTGGAACGCACCCTGCTTGATGAGCGAAGTGTGGAGCTATATCAGGCAGGTGTCGCGCTAAGCTGGGAACTCGACCTGTTCGGGCGACTGCGCCGCGCCACTGAGGCCAGCGAGGCCGAACTGCAGGCGGCGGGCGCCGACCGGCAGACACTGCAGGTAGCGCTGGCCGGCCAGATGGCCAGCAGCTATTTCCAACTACGCGGCTTGCAGAAACAGCTGCGGGTGGCCGAAGAGAATGTCAGTTTGCAGCAGGCATCGCTGGATATTGTTAGCGCGCGATTGGACGCTGGCCGCGGCACCCTGTTTGATCAGGTCCGGGCTCGCGCTCAGCTGGACGCCACCCGGGCGGTGATTCCGCAGTTGAAAGCAGGTATCGGCGCAGAAATGCATCGCATCGGGGTGCTGACCGGGCAAACGCCTACCGCTTTGGTTCCTCTGCTACATGTCGCTGCAGATCTGCCTGCCAGTCTTCCATCGATAGCAGCAGGTAGCCCGGGTGACGTGCTGCGGCGGCGTCCGGATATTCAGGCTGCCGAGCGGCGCTTGGCCGCAGCCACCGCCCGTATCGGCGTTGCCAGTGCGGACCTGTTCCCGCGCTTTACCCTGGACGGTCTGATCGGTTCGCTGGCCGGCAATGGCTCGGACCTGTTTACTGGTGGTGCTAGTACTGGTCGCGTGGCTCTGGGGATCGACTGGAGCTTCCTCGACCGGGCCCAGGTGCAGGCGCGCATCGATGCGGCTGATGCCCAATCCGCCGAGGTGCTGGCCGACTACCGGCAGACAGTGCTACTCGCCTTGGAAGAAACTGAAACCTGGTTGTTGCGTTATCAGCAGGCGCGTGAGAGAGCAGCATTGCTGCGAAGTGCGACCGACGCCGCCACGCAAGCGGTTGCACAGGCACGTGACCGCTATGACCGGGGCTTTATCGGTTATTTCGAACTGCTAGCTGCCGAGCAGGAGCTGACCGCGATGCGTGACAGGCTGGTGCAAAGTGAGACGGAAGTGGTACTGGCGATGGTGAATGTGTACCGGGCACTGGCTGGAGCTCCGGAGTCCCCGGTTGCCGGCTAGAAAGCAAAACTCAACCTGCTGCAGATGCACAAAAGCCGCTCCCTAGGGAATCTCCGAACAAGCTCCTAAAAGTGCTGAAATACGCCGGACCATCTGACCCGAGCCACCCATGGACCAAATGAGCTTTTCCGACTTCGAATACGCCGGCAAGCGCAAGCAGACACACCGCGAACGCTTCCTCGCCGAAATGGATTAGGTTGTGCCTTGGGCTGGCCTGCTGGGCCTGATCGAGACGTTCTACCCCAAGGCCGGCGGCGGTAGAAAACCTCAACCCCGGAAGGACTCGGTGCGGTCACTCGACTGCGAAATGCTGAGTCGCGCAACCCTAGTTGCGGGAGCCATTGCAGGGGCCTGTTCAATCGCTCAGAACAGCTCCTGCAGTTGCGTATAGCCCATTGCATTCTCGAACAAGGGCGCCGATTGGCCGTTTTTCAGGAAGTCAGCTGCAACGCCTTTGGCTCTCCCCCAGACCGCCTGGGCGACTCCGGTGCCTGCACTCAACCGGCGTACGCCCAGCTTGCCGAGCTCGGTGCTATTCGGAAGTCCCAGGAGTGCCATCACGTTCAGAGGTAGGGGGACTTCTTTGGCGACAGCCTGGATGTCCTCTGCGTTGGCGATACCGGGCAGGAACAGCCCGTCGGCGCCTACATTCGCGTAGAACTTTCCACGGTTGATCGACTCTTCGAGCTGTTTTGATCGCTCGACCAGGCCGGCGAGGATCACGTCGGTGCGGGCGTTCACGAACAGGTCGAGACCTGCCTTGGACAGCGCAGAGCGGATGGCTTCGATCTTGATGGCCAGCAACGCCGGATCATCCCGACCGTCTTCGATGTTGATCCCAGCAATACCCAGATCCGCAAGGCGCATTACATAGCTCGCGACGACCTTCGGATCATTGGAGTAGCCATTCTCGATATCGAATGTCACTGGCACTGACACCACATGCATGATGCGGAATGCCAGTGCCGTGACTTCATTGATGGGCAGTTGCCGCCCATCCTGGTAACCCAGCGACCACGCCACGCCCGCGCTGGTGGTGGCGATGGCAGCTGCCCCTAGGCTCTCGAACAGCCGAGCGCTTCCCGCGTCCCAAGCATTCGGCAGTGCCAATGGTTTGTCCTGGGCATGGAGGTTGCGAAATTTCGCGACTTTAGTGGCCATGACTTTCTCCTGAGATTGATGGGACGCTTCTGGAGAGTGCTCAAGATGACGGTTCGCTTGGCTCCGTCTCTTCAACGGACGAGATCACTGGCTGGGCTTGTTGTGCGGGCGGCGTCGCCGGATTCCAGCCACCACCAAGGGCGCGGAAGACACCCACCGCGGCTCGTGCAGCGTCAGCGCGGTTCGCGTCCAGTTCATCGCGCGCCGTCAGCAACTGGCGGTTTGCGTCCAGAACATCGGTCAGGGTGATCGAGCCTGCACGGTAAGCCTGTTCGGACAGATTCCGAGATTTTTCCAGGGCCTCCACTTGCTCCTGCAGCTGCACCACGTGGATTACGGTCTGACCAAGTTGAATGAAGGAGTTCTCCACATCTTCTGCGGCTCGAAGGACGGACTGACGATAGATCGCCAGTGCTTCGGCGTTAACTCCGCGAGCTTGTGCGACTTCAGCGTCGACCTTGCCGAAATCGAATAGCCGCCAGCGCAGGCCAACTCCGCCAATCGCGGTGAAGGACCTCGAGCTGAAGAGGCTGCCACTCGTACTGTCGAAACCCAATGCTCCGGAAAGCGAGACCTTGGGGTAGTAGTCCGAGATCGCCGCGCCGATGAGTTCGTTTGAAGCCGCCAATCGGCGTTCAGCCGCGATGACATCGGGGCGTCGTCGGAGCACATCACTGGGCTTTACCTCGCCTGGAATGCCTGGGACTAACGGGATCTCCGTCACGCGCTCAAGCTTCTTGGCATAGGTTCCGGGTTGTTCGCCCATCAGCACGTCGAGTCGGTTCAGTTGCTGCTCCAGGGCAATGCGGAGTGGCGGCACTGTCGCTCGAGCGGACTTCAGCAATGCATCGGCTTGAGCCACTTCCAACCCCTGTGCTGCACCCGCTTCATAGCGGTCCTGTACCAGTTGCAGCAGATGTTCATCGGTTTCTATTTGCTGCTGCGCAATCGCCAGCCGGGCTTGGTAGCCACGAATCTGGAAGTACGCGTCGGCCGCATCGGCCGCCACAACGACTCGCGTACCGACCTGTTCAGCCTCGACAGATTGGGCTTCGTTATCAGCAGCCTTGGCGCCGCGACGCAGGCCGCCGAAGAGGTCGAGTTCCCAGCTCGCTGCAGGACCGATGTTGGTGTCGTGCATGTTCCGATCGAAGCCGGGGCTCTCGCCGGCAACCGTGGCTATGGGGCCGCGCATGCTCTGGCGTTGAGCCGTGGCTGTAGCCCCCAGATCCACAGTGGGGAAGAGCTGAGCGCCTGCCCCCGAAGCCGTGGCACGAGCCTGACTAACACGCGCTATGGCGGCTGCCAGGTCCAGGTTTTGACCCAGCGCCCGCTGGACGACGGTAACCAGCATGGGGTCGTTGAAGCCGGTCCACCAACGATCCAGGGGCGGAGCGTAATGCTCCTTCTTGTTATCCAACTCTCCGGTGTTGTGCAGCGGTGCAAGGTCGGTGGTAGGCGGAATGTAGTCGGGACCGACGGCACAGCCGGCCAACATGATGCTGACGGTCAGGCCGCTCAAGACAGCCTGGAGCGCCTTTGCATGACGGCGGTTCATGCCGACCTCCTGCTACTGAGCTTGCGGATGAAGGTGTAGAAGGCCGGGGTAAACAGCAGACCAAATATGGTCACGCCGAGCATGCCGAAGAACACGGTGGTTCCGAGGGACTGACGCATTTCCGAGCCGGCGCCGTGGGCAACGACCAGCGGGGCCACCCCTGCGATGAATGCGATGGAGGTCATCAGGATCGGACGCAAACGAGTGCGCGCTGCGTGGACCGCTGCTTCCTCAGGGCCGATGCCATCCTCGTCCTGGCGCTGCTTGGCGAACTCGACGATCAGGATCGCATTCTTCGCCGCGAGCCCCACCAGCACCACGAATCCAATCTGGGCCAGGATGTCGATCGGCATGTTGCGCAGGTCCAAGCCGAGCGCGGCTGCGAGCAAGCACATCGGCACGATCATCACGATGGCCAGCGGCAGTCGCCAGCTCTCGTACTGGGCTGCGAGTACCAGGAACACGAACAGTGCAGAGGCAGCGAAGATCAGCAGGGTGGGAGTACCGGCTTTCTTTTCCTGATACGCCAGGTCAGTCCACTCGAGACTGATACCCACTGGGAGCACCTGCTTGGCGAGTTCCTCGATGCGTTGCATGGCAGTGCCGGAGGCAAAACCGGGTGCTGCGGCGCCCAGGATCTCGGAGGCCGGGAACAGGTTGTATCGCGGCACTCGATACGGCGCAGCCTGGTCATTGAAGGACGCTACTGTGCCGATCGGGACCATGTCGCCGCCGGCGTTACGCACCTTGAGCTGAGAGATGTCTTGCTTGGTCTTGCGGAAGTCCTCGTCTCCTTGAACGACTACTTGGTAAGTACGACCCAGATAGTTGAAGTCGTTGACGTACTGCGAGCCGAGATACAGCTGCAGGGTCGAGAACACGTCTGGGGGAGTCAGGCCGACCTTCTCAGCTTTCAGGCGATCGATATCCGCAAAGACGGACGGCGAACCTGCGTTGTAGAGGGTGAACACGCCTGCAAAGGTCGGATCCTGATTAGCGGCAGCGACCAGGTCATTGGTTGCCTTGGCCAGGGCCTGGGCGCCAAGACCTTCCTTGTCCTTCAGCATCAGCTTGAACCCACCTGCAGCACCCAGCCCCTGTACGGCCGGCGGTTGAATCACCATGACATAGGCATCCTTGATGCCTGCCAGGCGTTCGCGCAGTGCTTGCACCATCGACGCTGCATTCACGCCGGGGATGTGCTTGCCGTACAGCGAAGGCAGCGAGGTGAAGATGGTGCCCACGTTCGGCGCGACGGTCGAAGTGGCAACGTCGAACCCGCTGATTGCCGAGGTGTGCTCGACGCCAGGGGTGGTCAGGGCAATCTCGTTGATCTCGCGAATGACGTTGTCGGTACGTGACAGGCTGGAGCCTGGAGGCAGCATGACGATGATGGCGAGGTAGCCAATGTCCTGGTCCGGAATGAAGCCGGTGCTCATACGCGACATCTGGAAGCCAGTCAGCCCCATCAGGCCGACGTACACCGCCAGGATGACCGCAGTGGCTCTGACGAAGCGGCTGGTCATCTTGCCGTAGTGGCTCGACAGCCACTCAAAACTCGCGTTGAAGCGACCGAACAAACCTTTGAGGATTCGGCTGATGCCCCGCGGGCCATGTTCTTCATTCGGTACGTGAGGCTTCAGGAACGCAGCGCAAAGTGCGGGGCTGAGGGTCAGTGAGACGAACGCCGATATGATCGTCGAAGCGGCAATCGTGATGGCGAACTGTTTGAAGAACAGACCCATGATGCCGGAGATGAACGCTGCGGGGACGAACACGGCACACAGCGTGAGGGCGATCGCGATCAGAGCACCTGACACCTCGTCCATCGTGCGGTGGGCCGCCTCGCGAGCTGACATGCCCATGGCCATGTTTCGCTCAACGTTCTCCACCACAACGATGGCGTCGTCGACCACGATACCCACCGCCAGCACGAGTCCGAACAGGGACAAGTTGTTGACCGACACACCGAACAACGCCAGGACTGTGAAGGTACCGATGAGCGAGATCGGAATGGCCAGCACCGGGATGATGGTTGCGCGCCAGCTTTGCAGAAACAGGTACACAACGCCGACAACCAGGAGAATGGCTTCGAAGATAGTGATGATCACCTTCTCGATGGACTGGCTGACGAAGGTCGTCGGGTCATAGATGTTCATGTAGTCAATGCCAGTCGGGAAGGTCTTCTTCAGCTCTTCCATCTTGGCCCAGACGGCCTGCTCGACTTCGACCACGTCCGCGCCGGGAGTAGCGATCACCCAGAAAGGAGCCGAGATGTGACGGTCGGCGTAGGCAAGCGAACCGTAGTCCATCGAGCCCAGTTCGACCCGCCCTATATCTTGAATCCGAGTGACGCGTCCCTGATCGTCAGCTTTGATGATGATGTTGCCAAACTGCTCGGGCGTGGTGAGCCGTCCGAGTGCTTCGACGTTGATCTGGTAGGCGGCATCGCTGGCTACCGGCGGCTGATTGAGCACGCCCGCAGAGACTTGGGCGTTCTGGGCACGGAGGGCCGCAAGGATCTCGCTGGCGCTTATGTTGTAGGAAGCAGCTTTGTCCGGGTCGATCCAGATCCGCATGGCGTATTGACGTTCGCCGAGGACCCAGAAGTCCGCCACACCAGGAAGGCGAGCAATTTCGTCTCGAATGCGCAGTGTGTAGTTCGACAGGTATTCCACATCACGCGATCCATCCGGCGAGTACATGTGCACGCCGAGCAGGAGGGCAAGAATAGTCTTCTTTACTTGAACACCCTGTTGCTGAACCTCTTGAGGCAGCCGCGACAGGGCATCTTGCACACGGTTTCGCGTGAGCATCAGCGCCAGGTTCGGGTCAGTGCCGATCTTGAAGATCACCGTGATGTTGAGCTGGCCGTTACCGGTCGACTGGCTGCTGATGTA
Source organism: Pseudomonas sp. DY-1 (assembly GCF_003626975.1). Lineage (NCBI taxonomy): Bacteria > Pseudomonadati > Pseudomonadota > Gammaproteobacteria > Pseudomonadales > Pseudomonadaceae > Pseudomonas > Pseudomonas sp. DY-1. Next base: position 3,668,268 of record NZ_CP032616.1, read on the forward strand.
CTCCATGTTCTCGACGCCGTTGATAGCTTGCTCGAGCGGCGTTGCAACAGTCTTGGCGATGGTCTCTGCCGAAGCACCCGGATAGACCGTGGTGATCTGGACGGTTGGGGGGACGATGTTCGGATACTGTGCGACCGGCAGTTGCGTCATCGCAGCCAAGCCGAACAGCATCACGAATATGTTGATCACCGCCGCGAAACGCGGGCGATCAATGAAAAAATGGGCGAGTCTCATGATCGATCTCTGTAGCCTCGTCCTAGCCTTGATCGGTTGCGAAATGGATTGATTCGGCGCGCGGCTCTACGGTGGAACCGGGCGCGGCGATCGGGATGCTGTCGATGATTACTCGGTCCGAAGGTTCGAGCCCCGCGCGGATTACGCGCAGGCCACCACGGACATCACCCACTTCCACCTGCTTGGGCGCGACCTTGTTGTCTTGCCCAACGGTCAGGACGATGTGGCTGAACTGATCCGGCAGCACGGAAGAATCGGGGACGAGTAACGCAGGGGCAGCGCTCGAATAATCCATGCGAACCCGTGCAAAACCACCGGGAGTCAGGAGCAGATCCGGATTGGGCACGATGGCGCGTGCATGAATGGTCCCGCTGGAGCGGTTCAGGGAGTTGTCGACGAAGTCGAGGGTGCCTTGACGCTCGTAGGTGTCCTCGTCAGCCAGAGAGATATCGACTTTGCCGCCGATGGGGCTCTTCTGATCAGCGCGACCACGCATGAAGGCCAAGTAGTCGGCTTCGCTCATGTCGAAGTCCAGGTACATCGGGTCGAGAGACACCAGAGTGGTCAGCAGCGTGGTGGGGCTAGCAGCGGCCCGGCTACCTGCGATCAGGTTGCCAACCGACACCAAGTGAGTGCCGATGCGGCCGGTGAACGGTGCGGTGATGCGGCAACGATCGAGGTCGAATCGAGCATCTCGAACCAGCGCTTTGGCTTCATCCACCGAAGCTTGTGCAGCTCGTTTTTCGGCTGCGCGCTGGTCGACGTTCTGAACACTGCCCGCATCCTTTTGCCTCAACTTTTCAGCACGATCCAGCTCGCGTACCGCAAGGTCGAGCCGTGCATTGGCGCTTGCCAGTTGGGCAGTGGCCTGGGCCAGCTTGATTTCGTAAGGAACCGGGTCGATCACGAAAAGCAGATCGCCCTTGTGCACGATGTCGCCGTCTTTGAAGTGGATCCCGGTGAGCGTGCCACCTACCTGGGCGCGCAGCTCCACCTTCTTCACTGCCGAAAACTGGCCCAGGAAGCCCAACCGCGGTGCGATGTTCTGTTGCAGCGGTGTGGCGACGCCGACTGACGGAATCATGGGCTCGATTGCGGCGACAGGGGCTTGCGAATTGAAGACCATTGCGCCGCCAGTGGTCAGAGCCACTGCAACTGCTGCCGAGATGCCCCAGAACTTAATGTTGGGCCGGATCGAACGCTGGCCTTCTGTCACGGGGGTTTCAGGCCGGGATATTTCGTTTTTCATCGTGTACCTCCTTTCTCTTTCGTCGAGGTGTCGGCCCGGCCGGACGTGAAAAACGATGCTCAGTCCTGTGCGTCGACACGGTTTCACTGCGTTCTTATCTCGGGTGTCGTCCGCCTTCAAATTAGATGATCGTATGTTACTAAGATAATTAAGCTAAGAGTCATCATCTAAACTGTCAAGCGAGATTGGGGGATTCCTTTGCGCCTGCCGTGCGGGTTTGCCGCTGATCGGTGCTTGGATTTCAGGCCATAGATGATTGGTTGACGCTATAGTTGCTTCAGGAAAAGGTCGTCAGCCATGGTGCTGATGAGAGCGTGTCGGTCTAAGGCGTGGCGTAGCGGCCGCGATGAGGGGCCTGGAGGGTTAGGTGAATGCGGAAGTCAAAGGCAGAAACAGCGGAAACGCGGAAGCGGATCATTGAGATCGCGGCCCGGATTTTCAAACGCAACGGAATCCACGCGACAGGGGTGTCGGAGATCATGGCCGCGGCCGGGATGACGCATGGCGGTTTCTACCGGCATTTCTCGTCCAAGGAACAGCTGGTTGCCGCAGCATGCGCGGCGAGCCTGGAAGAGCTGGTGGATGCGGCGCAGATAGCCGTTGATGGAGGGGATGAAACCTTCCTCCAGCACCTGGCAGACATCCTTTCCGCTGAGTATCGCGATGATTCCTCAAGCGGCTGCCCGTTGGTGGCGATGGGCAGTGAATTGGTCCGTGCTGATCCCGAAACGCGTCGAGCTGCCTCGCATGGTTTTGAAGGGATGATAGACACGCTTGCTCAGCGTGAGGGTTCGACTGGCGATGTCCAAGCGCGAGAATCGGCAATATTCACGCTCTCATCCTTGGTCGGCGCGGTGACCTTGGCGCGTATCGTGGACGATCCCGAACTATCCATGCAGATCCTCGAGGTAACGAAACAGCGCCTTGGTGTTCACAGCAAGCCGCAGCCCACGCACAGCTGCCAAGTCGAAACCGCCAAGTAAGCCCTAGGTTTGATCGCCCCACTCCCGGTTTGACTGGGGTATCTTCCTTCCTGGTCGACTCCCGGAGCTTCACAATGTCGAAGGTGAAGATGAGGAAGAACAGCTCTGACGCTTGAGGTCCGCCTGACAACTGCCCAGTGCTACGAAAAACGCCCCGTGAACTCAAATTCACGGGGCGTTTTAGTTACAGATGAGTCAAACCAGGATTGCTCGCACACTATCGTCTCGAGGCCTGAAACCCATGAAACCTGGGCTTCGAGGAAACACTCCCCACCTTGAAAATGGGATTCCGTCTGACTTCTCAGCCGCGAGCAGGTTGGAGAGGATCGCCAGGGCGCTGAGCCCCATCAGCACTGTCTTGCGGTTCAATCTGCCGATCAGAACATTGCTCAACAGGGCCATGACGGCGCCGACAGACGCCGTGGCCGTGACGACCTGTCCCACCGTTCCCTCAGTGATGCCGAGATCGCGCGCCATGGGCGTCAGCAGGCCCGCCGGCAAAAATTCGGCTGACACCAGCGCAAAACTGGTCGCCGCCATTGAACTGACTGCGAACCAAGTGCGCAGGCTCCACCTGGATGGCGCCTCGGTTTCAAGGTTTGTCAGCCCACCGTCAAGCTGTAATGTTTTGTCAGTCATTGAAGTTTTCCGAGATTTCCAAGTCGTCGGGATAGCTGCGAAGCCGAGAAAACCTCGGCCAGCGCAATGTAGATACTCTCAATATAGAGAACTAGGCTGCCACTTTAAGATTCAGTATCTCGAAAAGTGAGAGCATTGATCGAATAGAAGCCATGGCTGTTTTCGTCGCTGCCGCGGATGAAGGAAGCCTTTCAGCCGCCGGACGCCGACTGCAGATGCCACTTCCATCGGTCAGCCGAAAACTGGCTGATCTGGAGGCTCACCTGGGTGTGCGATTGATGACCCGCTCCACACGGCAGCTGACGTTAACTGATGCGGGTCGTGACTACCTGGTCGCGTCTCGGGAGATCCTGGATCGTGTGGCCGAAGCCGAACGCACGGCGATCGGCGTCACCATGAGCCCGCGGGGCGAGTTGGTCATCGCCGCACCATTGATGTTTGGGCGCCATCATGTGCTGCCGATTGTCATGGAGCTTTTGAGTCAGTCCGATGATGTCAACGTTCGCCTGGTGCTCAGCGATTCCAACGCGAACCTGCTTGAAGAGAACATCGATGTGGCCGTGCGCATCGGGTCCCTTCCCGATAGCGGCTTGACGGCTAGACAGGTGGGCGAGATCACCACGGTGGTTTGCGCCAGTCCTGCATACCTTAAGAAGTATGGGACACCGAAGGCCCCCTCCGATCTGCGTAACCACGAGTGCGTGACCTTCTCGGGCCTCTCGCCATCGCATGCGTGGTCGTTTTCCAGCTCTAAGGGCACGACGCGGGTGCCGATCCGCTCTCGCTTGTCCGTGAACACCGCCGATGCGGCCGTGGCCGCCGCTACGAGTGGCCTGGGTCTCACCCGAGTGCTGTGCTACCAGGCTGCTTCTCAGTTTGCGCAGAACTCACTGGTCCGCCTCTTGAGGGGGTAAGAGCCCACACCATCTCCTGTGAACCTAATCTATGCCCACCAGGGAAGGCTGCCAGCAAAAACGCGTTGCTTCCTGGCGATTGCGGCCGACCGCCTCACACAAGTTCTGGCCGGCGGCCAGTAGCTCAGGGGCGGAGCATCGCGCGCCTCGTCCCGACGATTCAGATGAAGTTCTTTCCTGAAGACCTGCATCACCGCTGCTTGCGCTTGCGGAACTCGGCGACCTTATGCCGGTTGCCGCATGTCGACTTCGGCACTCGCCGATGTTGAATGGCGCACCTCTCCTGCATTCGTCAGTAGATACCGGCGGGCCATCCACAGGAGGGGGCCGTCACTCAGCGGGCCAACGTTCAGCGATATCGGTGCCAGTCACCGCCTCAACTGTGACTCTCGCCACTCCCTGGGAGCCAAACCATAGAACTCCCGGAATACCCGGCTGAAGTGGGAAAGGTCGTTGAAGCCCCAGCGAAAGGCGATATCGGATATTCGGGTCGCCGCATTGGCCGGATTGAGAAGGTCCCTGCCGCAGCGCTCCAGCCGTCGACGCAACACATACCGCATGAGGGACACACCTTCTTGCTCAAACAGTTTGTTGATGTAGCGAATGGAGAGCCCCGTTGCCAGGGAGACCTGCTGCGCGCTGAAGGCGGGGTTGCCGAGGTTGTCGTTGATGTAGACCTTGACCCGCGTGAGGGTCAGCGCCTGCGAGCGCGAGTGCTCGGGGTCCATGGGCTGCAGATGGCCGAGGGTCAGCGCGATGAGATGGGTGATCGACTCGGACAGCCGGGCCATTTCCGTAGGCGTGAACTGGCCGATCTGAGAGCTGATGCTTTCCAGGAACGAGCGCATGACCCTGCCCACCGGGCTGTCGGTCGATATTCGCGTCGCGGTGCGATATTCCATATCCACCACCAGTTCGTTTAGGCAGGTACGCGGCACACTGACGATGATTTGCCGCCAGTCATTGTCGAACGTCAGGTAATGCGGCCGCGTGGCGTCGTAGATGGAGAAATCGCCGGGCCTGATCAGCGCCCGGTTGCCATCCTGTTCCAGGTGTTCGGTGCCGTGAAGCATCAGCACCGCAAAGTATTTGTCTTCCTCCTTGCACCTGGGTTGCAGATGCCGGCGATTGACGGCTTGCGCCGCAGCACCGACATCGCTGACGCGAAGGAATTCGCACTTCTGCGAGCGGACTTTGCCGAAGAACGCCGGGTTCGGGATCGCACCGATTTCCACGTCGGCGAACAACCGCAGGATCATTTCCCGCCAGTAGTCCACCCGGTCGCTGAACGAGTTGTGCTGCGTCGTGAGGTCAACGCTTTCGCTCGACCAGTCGGTTCCTGGCAGCGATTTGCCGCCGGGTTGCGGAATAGCCATTGAGAGCCCGCGAATTTCGCTGACCATTTGCACTACACCCCTATTCTTGAACTTCTTATCAGGATGGTTCCCTAGCCTGTCCTTCCCTGTCCTTCCCTGTCATTCCCTTCCCTGTCCTGACCGCCGGGACTCCCCGATGCATAGCGAAGTCCTCCATGCGCGAGTGTCGGCAGATGCCTTAGGACAATTCATACAACAGCCTCCAGGCACTTGCCAGAGTCTGCGACCGAAGGGCCGTCTGAGCACATTTTTGCTTCCGTTTCGGCCAAGAAACCCAGTGCGCAGCGGCCTCATCCTTGAGTCAGCGACAAACACCCACGGCCTGAGCGATGGCCGCCGGAAGTCGCCTCTTCGCCAACCACGACCTGACGAGAGACCAGGAAGGTCAAGGACCCAACTTGCCCCGACGAGGGCTTTTCCGAGCAAGGCAGACGCAATGAAAACAATAAGACAGACGCTTCCCGAACTTAAGAAATCCCTACTGGCAAGCCTGACGCTGATCGCCGTTTCCTTCTCCACCTTCGCCGCGGAGGTGGCGCCGGGTGACTACGAGATGTATCCCACTGGCGCCACCATTGGCGTCGTCTACTACCAACATGCCACCACCGACTCCTTGTACGTCGATGGGCACAAGGCCAGTTCCGACTTCAAGCTGACCTCCGATATCGGCATTTTGCGTCTGCTGCATGTCGTCGAACTGACCGACAGGCTCACCGTCGACCCGCAGTTCCTGCTGCCATTCGGTCGCGTTTCGAGCAGCGGCGACGCCTCGGCCCTCGACGACGCCAATGGCGTTGGCGATCTCATCCTCGCGCCGGCGTTCAAGTACCGCCTCAACGACGCCCGGGACGTTATCGGCTTCACACCCTACCTCTTTGTGCCCACTGGCACTTACGACAAGGATGACGCGTTAAACCTTGGCGAGAACCGCTGGAAGCTCGACCTGCAGGCTGCCTACGTTAAGCACTTCGGTGAGAAATGGGCGCTCGACGTCGTCGGCGATGCTATCTGGTACGGCGACAACAACGATCTTGGCGCCGCCTCCTTGCGTCGTGAGCAGGACGTCTCCTACAGCGCGCAGGTGATGGGGCGCTACATGCCCACTGCCACCACCACCTTTGCCATCGGTTTCGGGCACAACTGGGGAGGCGAAAACAAAATCGATGGCGTCCGACAGGACGACGAGATGAAAACGACCAACTTCCGCCTCACCGCTACCACCTTCGTTACGCCCACGGACCAGTTCCAGGTGCAACTGGGCAAAGACCTCTCAGTCGAGTCCGGAGCACATGAAGACTTCCGAGTAAATCTTCGCTACGCACACGTGTTCTGACCCCGCTCTCACCACCAACAAGAACGAGCCAGGTGCCATGCCGACGCGCGTTGGCGGCCAACGGCATTGAAAAACTGTGAGGAAATCATGGAATCAGCAATCGACAAGCATCTGATGTGCCCGCGTACCCGCAACCGTCGCATCGACGACGGCTACACCCCGCCCTTCCCGGCCTGGGTCGGACGCGCCGACGCTTCGGTCACCCAGTTCGTGATGGGCTACTTCGGCATCCAGTCCAAGGGCGAGGGCCAACTGGGCGCGGCGTGCGCGGCACTGCGACAGATCGTGGCCAGCTTTGCCCTGGGGAACGGCCCCCAGCACCACGACCTTGCCCACTACGTGGATGCAGCCGGCTACGACAACATGATCGGCATCGCCTACTGGGACGACCCCGCAGCCTTCGCTCGCTGGGAAGCCAGCGCAGACGTAGTCGAATGGTGGAACGCCGACGCACGCGGCAGCGATGGCCTGGGCTACTTCCGCGAGATCCTGACGCCGGGCGTCGAGCGCTTCGAGACGCTCTATGCCATGCCAGAGGGCCTGGAGGGTGTGGGCGTCGTGATGGGGACCCGCAGCGACGAGATCCAGGAACATGGCTACTGGGGCGGCATGCGCGACCGGATTCCGCTGTCCCAGACCGATGCCATGGCGCCGACAGGAGCGCTGGCAGCCGATGAGAAATCGTCTCGCGTGGTGATCAAGGGCCATGAAAACCTAGTGGTCATCCGCTCGGGACAGGACTGGAGCGAAACGGTCGGCAAGGAGCGCGAGCTGTACCTTGGCGAAATGGAGCCGGTGCTGCGCGAAGGCATGGACTTCCTGCGTGATGAAGGCCTGCCCGTCGGTTGCTACAGCAATCGCTACATGCAGCACATCGACGCCATCGGGCAACCGCAGGAGAAGAGTTTCTCGGTCAGCCACTGGCGCTCCCTCTCGCACCTCGAGCGCTGGTCCGAATCCCACCCCACCCATGTCGAGATCTTCGGGACCTTCATGCGCATGGTGCAAACGCTCCAGGCCGAACTGAAGTGGAAGGGTTACCACGAAGTGAGCGTGCTGCGCGCCGAAGACCAGCGCTACGAATACATCAACTGTCACGCCGGCACCGGGCTGATGCACGGAGCCTGAAGCGCTCTGTGATTCGCCAAGAGGAGAACAGTCATGAGTAACGTCCCAAGCAAGGCGATGGCGTCGGCAGGCGCCCGCGCCGTCGCCCTGAAAGACGCTCTCGTAGAGCGGGAGCTGGTACCCGAAGGCTATATCGAGAAGTTCACCGAGATCATGGAGAACGACTTCGACCCGGCCAACGGCGCGCGAGTCGTGGCGAGGGCCTGGGTAGATCCCGCCTATCGCGAACTGCTGCTGCACGACGGTACCGCAGCCTGCGACCAGTTCGGCTACACCGGCGTGCAGGGCGAGTACATCGTCGCGCTGGAAAACACGCCGACGCTGCAGAACGTCATTGTCTGCACCCTGTGTTCCTGCACCGCCTGGCCGGTCCTCGGCCTTCCGCCGGATTGGTACAAGAGCTTCGAGTACCGCGCGCGGGTTGTGCGGGAGTCGCGCACGGTCCTCCGTGAAATGGGCCTCGACCTGCCGCAGGAGGTCGAGATCCGGGTCTGGGATACCACCGCCGAAACGCGCTACATGGTCCTGCCATTCCGGCCGGAGGGCACAGAAGGATGGACGGAGCAAGAACTGGCCTCGCTCGTCACCAAGGACGTGCTGATCGGCATCGCCCGACCTGAAGTTCCAGTAAACGGCAGTCGCACGAGCCAAGGGTGACCCCCCGGCCACTACTCCCTTCATCTGCAGCGAGTGAATGAAAAATGGATGGCATACATGACCTCGGCGGCGTCCAGGGCTTCGGCCGGGTACAGCACACCGCCAACTCACTGAGCTACAAGCCAGTGTTCCACGAAGACTGGGAAAACCTCGGCTACAGCCTGCTCTTCCTCGGCGCCGCGGAACTCGGCCTGTTCAATGTCGACGAGCTCCGCCATGCGATCGAACGCATGGAACCGCGCCAGTACCTGGCATCCAGCTACTACGACAGGATCATCGTCGGCGTGGCGTCCTTGTTCGTCGAAAAAGGTGTGCTCCAGCAGCAACGCCTCGAGGAACTGGCCGGTGGCGCATACCCGTTGGCCCTGCCCTTGGGTGCGGGACGTGACGCCAGGCCTCCCGCCACGCCGTTCCAGGTGGGCGACCAGGTGCTGGTGCGCGACGAGTTCGTCTCCGGGCATATCCGCATGCCCGGCTATGTCCGCGGGAAACGCGGCGTGGTGGTGCACCGTACTACCCATGAATGGCCATTCCCCGACGCGGTCGGCCATGGCCGTTCGAGTCCGTCCGAACCCACCTACCACGTCCAGTTCACGACCCAGGAACTCTGGGGCGATGAAGCGGACGCGGGAACGGTGGTGGTCGACCTGTTCGGCGGCTATCTGCTCCTGGCCTGACGAACAGCTTTGCGGTGCGACGAGACAGGCAATAGGCGCGCAACCCCTGTGCGTCGCTCGTCGCACCTTTTTTCCGCACAGAATTCCGCGAGGACGCAGCATGTCCATTCTCAGACCCAGCAATGACCAACTCGGTGAAATCGCCGCCTCCCTCGGTATCACCCTGAGTGCTTCGCAGATCGAGGATTACCAGGTAGCCCTACAAGGCAACTTCGACGCGTATGACCAGCTCGACGCCCTGCCGGACTTTCTTCCCGAAGTCCGCTACCCACGGCATGGCGTTCAAGTGCCGGGCACCGAAGAAAACCGCTATGGCGCCTGGCAATGCAAATCGGAAATCCGTGGCGCGGCCAATGGCCCCTTGGCGGGCAAGCGCGTTGCGATCAAGGACAACATCGGCGTTGCCGGGCTCCCCATGCTCAATGGGACCTTCACCCTCGATGGCTATCTGCCCGAAGTCGACGCCACGGTCGTCACCCGCCTGCTGGACGCCGGCGCGACCATCGCCGGCAAGGCGGTCTGCGAAGCGCTGTGCTTCTCGGGCGGTTCCCACACCGCGGCCAGTGGCCCGGTGCACAATCCACATCGCCATGGCTACTCCGCGGGAGGTTCCTCGTCGGGCAGCGCGGCGCTCGTCGCCGCAGGAGAAGTCGACCTGGCTGTCGGCAGTGACCAGGGCGGCTCGGTTCGCATTCCGTCCTCGTTCTGCGGCGTGTACGGCATGAAGCCAACCCATGGGTTGGTGCCCTATACCGGCGCAATGCCCATCGAAACGACCCTCGACCACCTGGGACCGATTACCGCCGGCGTCCGAGATAATGCACTGATGCTGGAGGTACTGGCCGGCGCCGACGGCCTCGACCCCCGCCAGTCGAATGCGACACAGGCGGGCGGTTACGTCGAGGCGCTGTCGCGCGGCGTCGCCGGAATGCGAATCGGAGTTCTCAAGGAAGGCTTCGGCCTGGCCAACTCGGAAGCGGTCGTGGACCAGGCGGTGCTGGAGGCCAGTGCGGTATTCCGTGCCCTCGGCGCGACGGTCGAAGAGGTATCACTTCCAATGCACGCCCTCGGTCCAGTCATCTGGCTGGGCATTGCAGCCGAAGGCGCCACCCAGCAAATGATGAAAGGCAACAGCCATGGCTTCAATTGGAGCGGCCTCTACCTGACCGGCATGATGGAGCACCATGCGCGCTGGCGCGGGCAGGCGGACAGTCTCCCGGACACGGTCAAGACTACGATGATCCTGGGCGAGTATCTCAGCCGCCAGTACCACGGCCGCTACTACGGCAAGGCACAGAATCTCGCCCGGCAACTGCGCCAGGCTTACGACGGCCTGTTCGAACACTGCGACCTGCTGCTGATGCCCACGCTGCCGATCAGGGCGACTCCGCTGCCGGGCCCGGATGCCGCACTGCCGGACTACCTGGGCCGCGCCTTCGAGATGCTCGGCAACACTTGTGGCTTGGATGTGTCCGGGCATCCGGCGATGTCGATTCCGTGCGCGATCCGCGATGGCCTGCCGATCGGCCTGCAACTGGTGGGCAAGCACTTCAGCGAAGCCGACATCTACCGTGCGGCCCATGCGTTCGAGCAATCCACCGACTGGCGAACCCGCTGAGCCAGGAGCAACGCCAGGCCGGTAACAACTCATCCCTAGCCACTCAGCGTCCCCCCATCCGGGGTTCGTCATCAGGTGAGCACTCGGTTTCGCCGACCGAGGCTGGAGATCGCGAATGTTTTTCTTCAATGCCTTCAAGGTCAGGGGGCTTCTGATCACCCTTGCGCAATGGCTGGAATCGCCTGAGCAGACTCCAGCGCCAGCCGTGGATTCAGCTCCGGCACTGGTGCACCGCGTTGCAACGGGCGTGGCCCTGCGCCTGGATGAGCTCAGGCGCCTCAAGGACGACTGCAGAGACCTCCAGCAGGGCGCGCGCATCCGGGATGCCGAACTGGAATGCGCAAATGCAGAGCTGCAACGCCTGAGTTCACGCTTCGAGCTGATTTGCCAGAGTGCAAGGGACGGCCTCTGGGAAATGGACATACCGGCCCATGGCCTGCTTGAACCCGGCAATCCCGTCTGGTGGTCGAACCAGATGCGTTCGCTGCTGGGGTATCAGGACCAGACGGACTACCCCGACCGCCTGGGCAGCTGGACCAACCAGCTGCACCCTCAGGACCGACAGCGCACGCTGGATGCCTTCGCCGACTACATCAACGGCCAGGCGGCCTATCAGGCGGAGTTTCGCCTCGCCACCAAGGCCGGAGAGTATCGATGGTTTGAGGTGCGCGCAGTGGCGCTGCGTGACAAGCACGGACATGCCGTGCGGATTGCCGGCTCATTCCGGGAAACGCACGACCTGAAGCTGCGCGAACTGGAGCGGGAGGTCATTGATATCCGCTTTGAAATATCTTGAGAAATGCTCAATGACGGCCTCTGGGATCTGCAAGTCGTCGCAGGAGACCCGACCAATCCGAACAACGCCATCTGGTGGTCCAGCCAGTTTCGGCGACTCCTCGGCTTTGAAACCGCCGAGGAATTCCCCGACATCTTCGAGAGCTGGTCGTCCCGCCTTCACCCGGAGGACAGGCAACGCAGTCTGGAGGCCTTTCTGGCGCATATCAGTGACCGCACAGGCAAGACCGCGTTCGACATCACCTATCGGCTCAAGCGGAAATCGGGCGACTACCACTGGTTCCGCGCCCGCGGACAGACCAGGAGAACGGCAGACGGCACGCCACTCAGGGTGGTAGGCGCGTTGACCGACATCCATGCCAGCTACGAGGAACATGAACTGCGCAAGACCCAGGAGCAGCAACACAAACTGATCCAGGAGAATCTTGCGAGGCTGACCAGCATCGTCGCGACCATCCAGGGCATCGCCAACCAGACCAACCTTCTGGCATTGAACGCGGCCATCGAGGCCGCACGGGCCGGCGATGCAGGGCGTGGATTCGCGGTTGTTGCCGATGAAGTGAGAAAGCTTGCGACGCGCACCACCGAAGCCACGCAACAGGCTGCTGAAATGATTGCGGGCTGACGATCATAGCGCCTCTTCACAGGCCTGAAGCCCGGCTATCGGCGCCATACAAAGACAAGAAGGGAAAGCCATGAATCACCAGAGCTACACCCGGGGGCGTCAGGACAAGGACCTGCTCGCCATGACCATAGGCGCGGCATTCGATGCCACCGTTGCCCAGTTCCCCGAGCGCGAGGCGCTGGTAGTCAGGCATCAGGGCCTGCGCTACAGCTGGAAGGAATTAGCCGAGGCAGTGGATCGCCACGCCCGCGCCTTGCTCGCCCTGGGCCTGAACAGTGGCGACCGCGTCGGCATCTGGGCGCCCAACTGCGCCGAGTGGTGCATCACCCAGTTCGCCAGCGCCAAGATCGGCGCCATCCTGGTCAACATCAACCCGGCCTACCGCAGCAGCGAACTGGAGTACGCGCTCAAGCAATCCGGCTGCCGCTGGGTGATCTGCGCCGACGCCTTCAAGACGTCCGACTACCACGCCATGTTCCTCGGCCTGGTGCCCGAACTGGCCGGCGCCGAACCGGGCAGCCTGAATTGCGAGCGCCTGTCGGAACTGCGCGGTGTGGTCAGCCTGTCTGCCAATCCGCCGGCGGGATTCCTGCCCTGGGCCACCCTGCAGCAGAAGGCAGGGGAGGTGAGTGGCGAGGCCCTGGCCGAGCGCCAGGCCGGCCTGCAGTTCGACGACCCCATCAACATCCAGTACACCTCCGGCACCACCGGCTTCCCGAAAGGCGCCACCCTCAGCCACTACAACATCCTCAACAACGGCTACATGGTCGGCGAGAGCCTCGGCCTCACCGAGCAGGATCGCCTGGTGATCCCGGTGCCGCTCTACCACTGCTTCGGCATGGTGATGGGCAACCTGGGCTGCATGACCCATGGCGCCACCATGATCTATCCAGGCGACGCCTTCGACCCGCTGACCACCCTGCGCGCCGTGGCCGAGGAAAAAGCCACCGCCCTCTATGGCGTGCCCACCATGTTCATCGCCGAACTGGACCACCCGCAGCGCGGCGAGTTCGACCTGTCCAGCCTGCGCACCGGGATCATGGCCGGCGCCACCTGCCCGATCGAGGTGATGCGCCGGGTGATCAACGAGATGCACATGAATGAAGTGCAGATCGCCTACGGTATGACCGAGACCAGTCCGGTGTCGCTGCAGACCGGTCCGGACGACGAACTGGATCTGCGGGTTACCACCGTCGGCCGCACCCAGCCGCACCTGGAAAGCAAGATTGTCGACGCCGAGGGCCGAATCGTCCCGCGCGGCACCATTGGCGAACTCTGCACCCGTGGCTACAGCGTAATGCTGGGCTACTGGAACAACCCGCAGGCCACCACCGACGCCATCGACCCGGGCCGCTGGATGCACACCGGCGACCTCGCCTCCATGGACGAGAACGGCTACGTCTGCATCGTCGGTCGCAGCAAGGACATGATCATTCGCGGCGGCGAGAACATTTACCCGCGCGAGCTGGAAGAGTTCTTCTTCACCCACCCGGCGGTGGCCGACGTGCAGGTGATCGGCATCCCCTGCAGCAAGTACGGCGAGGAACTCGTCGCCTGGATCAAGTTCCATCCCGGCCACAGCGCCACCGAAGAGGAACTGCGCGCCTGGGCCAAGGAACGCATCGCCCACTTCAAGGTGCCGCGCTTCTTCCGCTTCGTGGACGCCTTCCCGATGACGGTGACCGGCAAGATCCAGAAATTCCGCATGCGCGAGATCAGCATCGAGGAACTGACCCCGCCCAAGGATGACAAGGTGACGGCGTGAACCCCAGGCGCATGAAGTTCGACGGCTTCTGCCTCATGACCCGCGCGGCAGTGAAGGAGCCGACCGTGGGGGCGACCCTGATAACTCAGCTCTGCCTCTCAAGACCTGCATCACTGCTGCTTGCGTTTGCGGAACTCGGTGACCTTATGCCGGTTGCCGCACAGCGCCATGCTGCACCAGCGGCGGCGATGGGACTTGGTGCGGTCGTAGAACCAGAGCACGCAGTCCGGGTGCTCGCATTCGCGTACCAGATTGAAATCGCCCTCCACCAGCAGCTTCGCCGCCGCTTCGGCCAGCGGTGCCAAGTACTGCTCGGCGGTGGCAGTTGCCCACGCCTTCTCCAGTCGCAGTTCTCCACTTGCCGACCAGTCCAGCCGCAGGTGGCTGGGCGTCGCCAGGAAGCGATTGAGTACTTCGGGCGAGCCATGGCCGCCCGCCTTGCGTTGCTCCACCAGCCCGCGCACCGCTTCGCGCAGGGTTAGGGCTGCCTGCAGCAAATCGTCCCTGGCGAAGCGCGCTTCGGGCAGGTCCCAGCCAGTTCGCTCCAGCCAGGTCTCGACATCCTCATCGCTGCGCCAGAACTCCAGGGGAGCACCTTCCATCACAGCCCGGGTGTTGAGCATGTCCAGTACGTGATGGTCGGCCAGTACGAAGGGTTCGAGGGCAGTCGAGGAGGTGGTGGCGGTCATGATGACGCTCCGAAAGGTAAATGGCGAGATTGTAACCCTATAAGTAGACAATTTGTAGTTACAAAGAACAGCATCTGTAACCCTATAAATCTAGTTGACAGGTTACAGGGCGGGTTCATACTCAGCACCTGATGTAACCATCAACTTTGTTTTTATCAGTTACGGAGCGCCCATCATGACGTCGCCTATCGTGCATATCCCGGTTCGCCACCAGTTCGTCGAAGCCGACGGTGTCCGCGTCTTCTACCGGGAAGCCGGTAACCCGGCCGCGCCCACTTTGCTACTGGTGCACGGCTTTCCCAGCTCGTCCCACCAGTTCCGCGACCTGATTCCACTTTTGGCCGACAAGTTCCGCATCGTCGCGCCAGACCTGCCGGGGTTCGGTTTCACCGAGGTTCCCCCAGAACGCGAATACCGCTACAGCTTCGATGCCTTGGCCGTCACCCTCGGTGCCTTCGTCGAGAAGCTGGGCCTACAGCGCTACTCCCTCTATGTCTTCGACTACGGCGCGCCTACCGGCCTGCGCCTGGCCCTCGCTCAGCCCGAGCGGGTCACCGGGCTGATCTCGCAGAATGGCAATGCCTACCTGGAAGGCCTGGGCGATGCCTGGGAACCGATCCGCGCCTACTGGGCCGAACCGCACAATCACGAACGCCGCAAGGTGGTGCACGATGCCGTGCTGCACCTGGAAGGCACCCGCTGGCAGTACGTGCATGGCGTGAAAGACTTGGCATTGGTGGCTCCCGAGTCGTACTACCTGGACGCGCTGCTGCTGGAGCGGCCGGGCAACAAGGACATCCAACTCGACCTGTTCCTCGACTACGCCAACAACCTGAAGCTCTATCCAGCGTTCCAGGCGTTCTTCCGCGATACCCGGCTGCCGACCCTGGTGATCTGGGGCGAGCACGATCCCTTCTTCATCCCGCCGGGTGCCGAGGCCTTCAAGCGCGATAACCCCAACGCGGTGGTAGAGCTGCTGGATACCGGCCACTTTGCTCTGGAAACCCATGTCGGCCATATCGCTCAGCGGATTTGTGAGGTGCTGGGGAATATTCAGGGCTGATGTCTTCTTCAACTCTAACTGGAGCCGCCGCCATGTCCCGTGCCATCAAGCTCTACCGTCACCCGCTGTCCGCCCACGCCCACCGCGTCGAGTTGCTGCTCTCGCTGCTGGGGCTTCCGACCGAGCTGGTCTTTGTAGACCTCGCCAAGGGCGCCCATAAGCACCCCGAGTTCCTCGCCCTCAACAGCTTCGGCCAGGTGCCGGTGATCGATGACGACGGCATCATCGTCAGCGACTCCAACGCCATCCTCGTCTACCTGGCGAAGAAGTACGGCAATGGCCGTTGGCTGCAAGAAGACCCGCTGGGCGAGGCCCGCGTGCAACGCTGGCTGTCGGTGGCCGCTGGCCAAGTCGCCTTTGGACCGGCTGCTGCGCGGCTGATCACCGTTTTTAGAGCTCGCTTTAATGTCGACGATGTCCTCACCCGCGCCCACGCCTTGTTTCGCGTAATGGATAGCGAGTTGGCCAGGATGCCCTTCCTCGCTGGCGACACCGCGACTATTGCCGACATCGCCAACTACACCTCCATCGCCCACGCGCCGGAGGGCAACGTGCCACTGGAGTACTACCACAATATTCGCGCCTGGCTGGCCCGTGTCGAGGCCCTGCCCGGGTTCGTGCCCATGCAGCGCACCGCTGTCGGCCTGCAGGCCGTCTGAATCAGCCGCTCGCTGCCGGGCAGCCCGGCAGCCTTCCCGCGAGGCATCCGCGATGGACCATCTACCCGAGCACCGCCACTCCCCCTGGCACGCTGGCGAAAAGGCAATGCACAAACGCGTTGGCGCCGGCGTCTCCGAGCACATGGACGTTTATGGTCAGCGGGTGATCCGCGACTACATGCCCGACCAGCACCGCGACTTCTATCACCAGTTGCCCTTCATGATCGTCGGCGCGGTGGATACTCAAGGCCGGCCCTGGGCGACGCTGCTCGAAGGGCCGGAAGGCTTCGTCACCTCACCCGATCCCCGGCGCCTGGTGCTAGTCACCGACCTCGATCAGCAGGACCCGGCCGCCAGCGGGTTTGACGCCGGCAGCGCCATCGGCCTGCTGGGCATCGAGCTGCACACGCGACGCCGCAACCGCATGAACGGCATCCTCCAACAAGTCGAAGCGGGCCGTCTGGAAGTCGCCGTCGAGCACTCCTTCGGCAATTGCCCGCAGTACATCCAGAAACGCACCTAAACTCGCGAGGAGACACGTCGCGGGAAGCACGACGCACGCCAAGACTTCGCGGCGCTGGACGAAACGCTGACGGAGATGATCCGCAAGGCTGACACCTTCTTTGTCGCCAGCTACGTCGAGCACGAGGATGGGCAGCGCTCGGTGGATATCTCCCATCGCGGCGGCCGTCCGGGCTTCGTCAAGGTCTTGGGCAATCGGCTGACCATCCCGGACTACGCCGGCAACCTGCACTTCAACACCCTGGGCAACTTTCTGCTCAACCCGGTCGCTGGACTGCTTTTCGTCGACTTCGTCAGTGGCGACGTACTGCAGCTGAGCGGGACCACCGAGCTGCTCTTCGACAGCCCAATAATCGCCGCCTTCGAGGGCGCCGAACGCCTCTGGACCTTGGACGCACAGCAAGCCGTACTAAGGCGGCACGCGTTGTCGATCCGCTGGGATTTCCAGGAGTACGCTCCGACCAGTCTGATGACCGGGACCTGGAGCGAAGCCGATGAAAAGCAGCGCAATCATTGGCAGGACTGGGAAGTGATCCGTCTGGAGCAGGAGAGCCAGGGCATCCGTTCCTTCTACCTCCAGCCCCCACACGGCACGGCGGTGAGCTTCACGCCGGGGCAGCATCTGCCGCTGCGCATCCCCATGGACGCGGACAAGAATGGGCTAATTCGCACCTACAGCCTGTCGAGCGCTCCGTCGGACGGCCATCTACGGATAAGCGTCAAGGCTCAGGGGCTGGTCTCGCGCCATCTGCATGAACGGGTTCGGGTCGGCGACCGACTGCAGGTTCGTGCCCCCATGGGCAGTTTCACCCTCGCCGGAGATACCGGGCGCTCGGTGGTGCTCGTCGGCGCGGGCGTTGGCATCACCCCGCTCCTGTCGATGCTGCGGGAACTGGTGGCGCAGAACCTTACGCAAGGTTGCAACCGCCCCGTCCATCTGTTCCAGTCCGCGCGCACCTTGCAGCAATTGCCTTTCCAGCAGGAAATCGCCGCGCTGCGCCAGCGCTGCCCGGACCTGCTGCACGTGCACCGCGCCCTCAGCAATCCGGGCGAGGATGCCGTGCTGGGCCGCGACCATGAGCTGGTCGGGCGCCTCGACATCGCGACGATCAAGGCCCGCCTGCCCCTGGATGACTACGACTTCTACCTGTGCGGCCCCGGGGCGTTCACCCAGGCGATCTACGACGACCTGCGCGCCCTGAACATCGCCGATCGGCGCATCCACGCCGAGACCTTCGGCCCCTCGACGCTGCAACGTCAGGACGACGCGCAGACACCAAAACCCGCCCAGCCGCCGGCGGCAACCGCCCCGGTGCCGGTGTACTTCTCTGCCTCGACCAAAGAGGCCCGCTGGAAGCCAGACAGCGGCAGCCTGCTGGAACTGGCGGAAAGTCGTGGCCTGTCGCCCGACTTCAGCTGCCGTGGAGGCTCTTGCGGCATCTGCCGGACGAAAGTACTCAGCGGGCAAGTGCACTACCTCCGTCCCCCGGCGGAAATGCCGGACGAAGGCACGGTGCTCATTTGCTGCGCCGTGCCCGCCGAAGTCGAAAGCGGCATGCAGCCGCTGGTTCTGGATATCTAACGAAGAACACCGACATGAGCGCGCTGCGTCGAAACCCCGCAAGGCAGTAATCGCAGGCCCGTTTGGGATGTTCTGGCCCATAGGCAGGCTACTCCTGTCTCAGGAGTAGCTAGATGGGAAGGAGGGCCGGCCTGTACTCCTGTTGTTCTCGCCGCTGGCCGAAAGGTGTCCTCGGTACCCAGCAGCTTCCGACCCGAAGCTACTGATGGGCAACGGCAGAAATAGACTTTCTCGAACGACCGCAATTGGACGCTCTCTGCCTGTCACGAATTGCTGGAGTGGATCGAAAGGAGTCTGCCGATAGCAGCTGCTCCTAACCAAATTTGGCCGGTCGTATCGATATCCTCTACGGAGAAGTGCGAATTACATGGCCTATCCAGACACCCTGTCTCTAAAACGGTTGTTTTGCGGACACAAGCGCGCCATCCCTCTTGCCCCCCGAAATCTCTTCGCCAGATTGATTTTAACTCGTCTTTAAATCAAAATACGTAAACGCCACATGATGACGAGAATGCGGACTGATGAAGATTGGGTATGCGCGGGTATCACGGGATGATCAGCAACTCGACCTTCAGCATGACGCGCTGACCGTGGCCGGCTGTGAGCGGATCTTCAGTGACAAGATGAGTGGCGCGAAGGCATCGCGTCCTGGACTTGATGACGCGCTGGCTTTTGTCAGGCCGGGCGATGTCCTGGTTGTTTGGCGGCTTGATCGCCTGGGCCGATCAATGTCCGAGTTGCTGCGCCTCACTGCCGACCTCGAAGCCAGAGGCGTGGGCCTGGAAAGCCTGAAGGAACAGATCGATACCACCAGTGCTGCCGGCCGGCTGGTGTTCCATGTGTTTGCCGCAATGGCGGAGTTCGAGAGAAACCTGATTCGGGAGCGCACATATGCCGGCCTCGATGCCGCTCGCGCCAGAGGGCGACAAGGCGGGCGACCTGGGGTGCCTCCAGAGACGATTGCTGCAATTCAAGCCCTCGCAAGTGATCAGAGTCGTTCACCTGACGAGATATGCAAGGCGCTGAAGATCAGCCGAAGCACCCTCTACAAGTATCGCCAGCAGGGCAGCCAGTCGTGATCGAAACCGAACTCGAAGTGCTCTACCTGGGTGCGCTGCTGCTCTTGGTTGATTGCATCTGTAGTTTCATCGCTGCGTGTCGCAGAACCCCTGTGCTTGGGGCAGTCGACGGGGGCGGTACTGCCGGCGCGCTCGCCCTTGTTCTGCTGACCAGGATTGTTCCGTTTCCTTTAGCGGCAATCGCCAGCATCGTCATCGGTGGCGTGATCGCCTGGATGAAAGCAAAGCCTCTCGAGCCCCGCGAAAATAAGACTGCACATGGGGGCCTATAGCGCGACGGCGCCCCCCCAGTTGTGACCGTATAGCAACGCTTTAGCCTTTCACCGAAAGCTCAGATAGCGAGGGACTCATGCGGAATCGAGAGCGCACCTACAGCGGATGCCCTGTGCTGACCATGACGACACAGATTGCTCCCTATCTGGATGAGGGGGCTGTCCCGGGCAACGTAGAGTACCTGGAGGTTCCGCCAGGCAAGGTAATACGCAAGCGCGGATTCTGGCTGAAACCAGGCTATCGAGTGCACCACACGGCGGTGCTGTTCTTGATAAGCGCGGATGTGTACGCGATGAACACTGACGACTTCTACGAGCGCCGGGACCAGATTCATTGCTACTTAAGCCACAGGGCCAGTACTGCCTATATCGGAAGGGTCGAGCGGGTCGGTGAATCTCAGCGACTACTGCATCCCCTCCTGCCCGATTTGCATGAACCTCTCGATGTCCAGCTCGATGGGCTGGCTTACGTAGGGCGCGTGATTTCTGCCATCTGAGGTGCGCCATGCTTGCAAAGATCCTGGCGGATGATTACCGCCGTCGCAGGGCAAGGCTGCTAGGCCTACCAGAGGATGCCGCCGATGCGGCGGTGCATACGCACATCATTCAAGGTATCCCGATCGCTCACCTGGCGAAGCTGCTTCGGGAGGGTGACATCGATGCCCATGCATGTGAGCAGATCTCATCAGGGGTCATTCTAAAGGCACGCCTGGCCTGCGAAGTGATTGCTCCTGATGCAGTATCAGTTGGTCGCCTGTCTGCGGATGAGAGCGACCGGCTCTTTCGCGTCATACATGCCCTGGTGGTGGCCGAGCTGCTCTTCGGTTCTCGTGATAAAGCGAGGCGCTGGCTCTCGAAGCCAAAGGCCCGGTTCTCTGGCAACTCACCACTACAGCTGCTGACGTCTTCAGCAGGTGCTGGACTTGCCGAGGAGATGCTGACACAGCTGGCCGAGGGCTTCGTGCTGTAGTCATTACGACGAGGCAGGCTGTCGAACAATGGTGGGCAGTGGGCAGTGGGCAGATCAGGAGGCGGATTTCGCTTCACTTTCGGTACCGCAAACGCTGGATCCAGATTCGGCACCTAACCCCCCTACTCAACGTCATGCTGAGAAGCTATTTCAGGTCGCGGTGTATCACCCTATTCGTCTACCCGTAATAGTCTCGCACTGATTTTCAAGCGTGCAGCGTGTGATACAGGGGGGCGTGCAGCGTGTGATACACGTAAAGCGTGCAGCCTGTGATACAGCAGCATTTCTGCCAGATTAATGCGGCAAATATGCCGCCATCGAGGCTCGCTCGTTCAGTTTCACTTGAGATTTAGCAGCGACCGACGCCGAACAGGCTTGGGACACCGCGCCGTGACGTTGTGTTATGTCCTCACAGCTCCAACCTGTGGCTTAACGTGGCATTCCATGGCACGGAATGCCACGTTAAGCCACGGAATGCCACGTAATAATCGGCGCGGTTATCGTGATCTCGCAATTCCGTGCCATGAAAAGCCATTTAATGGCACGGAATGCCAGGTAATGCCACGACAGCCGAATGTGCTTGAGCGAATTGTTGCGCCGCGCTCCGACTCATCGAGAAGTTGAGTGCCACCCAATCAAGATCTCGCCGCGCCCAGCAAATCTACCCCCGCATCCTTCTTCAGCAACTCGTACACCACCGTCAGGAACACATCCCGCGTCGACTCGTCGCTGAGCAGCTTGGTCGCCATGCTGGTGTGGCTGCTCATGGCGGCGGCGATGGCAGAGATGGCTTTTGAAGGTAGGTCGGCCTTCATGGCCTGTTCCATGGTGTTGTTCTGCACCTGGGCCATCACAACGCTGTCGGCGCGTGCTGAACTTCGGCGTACTCCATGTCCTTTTTGCTGCCCTCGTCATGGGCGTTCTCCCAGACCTTTTCCGACTGGTCGATAGCATCGTTGAGCGTCTTCAGCTTGCCGTTGAAGCGGTCGGTGGGCGCCTGAGTCAGGGAAAACAACTTCTGGTGCGTCACCTTCGGATCAACGATGGCATCGCCGAAGGCCTCCACCTCGGCCCGCTCGTAGATGAACATGCCATCCAGGCGCTGCTTGATGTCGTAGACGATGTTCGGATCCTGGATGTCCGCCACCAGGGCATCACGGTAGGCGCTGATTTTCCGAGCCCGTTAGCCGGGGCAAAGCTCCGGGGCACGGAGCCCTTCGTCGCATAGCGCGTCTGGAAGAGATCAGAAGAGTGACCGCACCCAAGTCTGGATGGGATAGAGGATGATGCCAACCATCAGGCCTATGTATACCAAGTAGCCAAGGGTTACCTGCGGCGCGCGCAACTCGGCGGCCCGCTCAAAATCGCTGCCCAGATACATGGTGGCCTGAGTCGAGTTGAACGGCAGAGCCTCAAGCTGCACCTTGGCGTTGCGCGCAGCGATGAAACGCAGCGAGACATACCAGAAAGCCGCTGCCGGGATTACTGTCCAGGCCATGCCGAACAGGATTCCCATCGAAATCACGACGGGGATCATCAACAGAACCTGCGGCCCAGGATCTACCATGCACGCGATGCACTCGCTCACGAAGGCCGAGAAGCCGTTGGTGATGAAACTCACCGCGGCCCCCACATTCCACTCGGCGCCCATCGCCAACCACAGATAGGAAAGACCTGCCATTGCTGCGCCCCAGTTGATCACCTGGGCACAGCCATATCCACCAAAAGCACCGTCATTGATCGGGGCTGTCGCCGCGAAGTGAGTGCCGCGACCCAGGATGGCACGAGGAAGAAAGAAGATCACCAGTAGCAACCCGGCCATCAGCAGCATCAGTCCCTCATACCCCGGCAGCGCTACCCACTCTCCGATGGAGAAGGAGTCTTTCTTGACGAAGGTACGCCCCCTCATCACATCCCGCGCCATGTCCACGAACGGGATCGCCAGTGCTGCAGCAACGAAGCCGGACTTCGGCACCGACCAGATCTCAGCAAACCAGTTACCGGTCAGACTGCGACGGTAGTAGTAGCGATAGGTACGCTTAGGCTGGTACTTGGTGCCGGAGTCCTTCACCGCCACCCCGAACCAGCCGCTGGCAATGGCCACATAGGAAAGCAGGCGGCCAGTGTTGTTCATCACCAGCGACTGCGTTGCCGAGCTATCCACCCAAGGCAGGCGGACGGACTGCCCGGCAGGGCGATTGGCGCACTCCTCAACGAAGGCATCTGCCAGTTCATTGCATGGCTTGTAGCCACGCGGATAGAAGAATTCGAAAGCGGCCCTCACAGAACTGAGGGCAATGCTCCTCATCACGTAAAGCGGCAGAGAAACGCCATACGACCAAACCGCTCCCAGGAAAGATCTGACTACCGACATAGCCGCAACTCCTTTGCCATCACTGATTTGAACGATCGATTCCTACAGATCTGCTTGGCTGTCGATCAGGCTCTTGGCTAGCTCATCAATCAGCACTTCCCGCACCGCCAGCTTGCAGTGGCGTTGCCAACTGGCACGTGCCAGGTAGCCGACATCAGCACTCAGCGGGTGTAACCGTCGCCACTCCCGTTCAAGCCGGGCAGCTTCCCTCTGGAGATAATCCTGCTTCCGCTCGATGTAGGTCTGCAGCCTTTGGCCTTCCGCCAGCCGACGCAGAAGGGGCGGATTTACCTCTTGAAGAATCTCGTGAACTGTCCGCCCCCCAATACGGCAAGCCCCGAAGCTCAGGCAGCAAGGTGGCCTCCATCGGCATGGACAGATAGAGGTCATGAAACTGCTAATTCAGGGCCACCGTCTGCTCCACCTAGCCAACGCGCCTAAAGCTGGACCAGCTCTATCGGCAGCCGTCCAACTGGCAGACGAGAGACAGCCTGCTATAGAGAAACTATAGCCTTATTGCTTAAGTTAAGCAACTTACGTAAGTGAATCTTTTTTGCTGCCATCCCGCCTGGCGCGAGACCGACCCAGCTACTCGCGGCGAACCTTATCCAGCAATGCCACGAGCTGCTCTTCCGACATTGCAGCAAGGGCCGCGACACCGGCACGAACAACATCGGAACGAGAAGCCCGGAACCCTCGCGGGATCAGGCTAAGGCGATCAATCTCCTCGCTGATCTGGTCTGTCAGCGAGAAGGTGACGCGCTTAAAGACTGCTGCACTCTGGGCAGGGGCATTCGACTTGGGCATGGTGACTCTCGAGACGTTACTTAAGAGTCGCAACTTACGTAAGTCTGGCACGCATTTCAATCTTCGCACCTGCGCCATAGCGATGAGCAACTGAAGAACTGAACCGACTGCACGAGCCAGATCAATAGATCTAACCAAGCACCTCCTCAAACCAAGCCCCTGGCTTGAGGATTAGACAGTGAGCCGAATAGCCGGCATTATCGGCTCACCACATGAGCCGAATAAACTCGCTAATCGGCTCACAGACGAGCAGCCTCCATGAATGACCCTCTCTGGATCTGGCAGCAGCCCAACTGGCCGCACTTCAGTTGGCAAGCCAATGAGCTTGCCCCGCTGCTGCGCGCTTGCAGCCAAGCTCAGGGCCGCTTACTCGGGATGTTGGGCGCTGTAGGTAGTGACACCGAAGTGCAGAGCAGCCTGGATGCCATGCTGCAGAACATCGTCACCTCATCAGCTATCGAGGGTGAGCAGCTGAATGTCGGCTCGGTGCGTTCATCACTGGCGCGGCGTCTGGGGCTGAACGAAGAAGGCCACACCACCTCACGCTCCGAAGGCCTGGCGGAACTGCTGCTCGATGCCACCCGCGCCTATCAGCAGCCGCTCGATCTGCAGCGGCTGTTCACATGGCATGGTTGGCTGTTCCCCAGCGATGACCACCAGCTGGCCCGCCCGCTACGCATCGGCATGCTGCGCGGCGAAGAGCCCATGCAGGTAGTTTCCGGCCGACTCGACCGCCCTACTGTGCATTTCGAGGCCCCACCACGCGCAGGGCTGGAGGGGCAGTTGGACGACCTCCTCGCCTGGTTCGAGAACAGCCGCAGCGATGCAAGCCTCGACCCGTTTCTACGTGCCAGCATTGCGCACTTCTGGTTCGTCACCCTGCACCCCTTCGATGACGGCAACGGTCGCCTGACTCGCGCTATCACCGACCTAGCACTGGCTCAAGGCGAGCAGCAAGCCATCCGCTTTTACGCCATGTCAGCGAGCATCCTCGACGACCGCGCAGGCTATTACCGTATCCTGGAAGCGAGCCAGAAGGGCACGCTGGATATCACCGCCTGGCTGCAATGGTTCCTCGCAACGCTGCTCAAGAGCCTGGAGCAGGCCCTTGCTCGTATCGACCGTGTACTGGTCAAGGCGCGCTTCTGGCAGGCTCACCGCGGCCAAGCCTTATCTACCGAGCAGATCAAAGTGCTTAACCGCCTGCTCGATGGCGGCGAATGGGGTTTCGAGAACGGCATCAGCGCCGCTCAATATCAGGCCGTGGCCAAGGTCTCGAAAGCCACCGCCACGCGCCATCTGAGTGATCTTGTTGAGAAGGGCTGCCTGGCGCGACTACCAGGCGGCGGGCGCAGCACGCGCTACCAGATACTGCACTCGGCAAGCGCTCAAGGCTGACCCCGCAGCGACAAAGCAGCACACCGGAAGCAACGCGATACTGTCGTGCCATTACGCCAAGTTTCGGTACTATCCGGTTAACTCAGGATTACCCAGGGACTGGAAATGGACTTCACCCCCATCATCGCGCAGGTCTGGGGCACGTTGGGTTGGTTCATCCCACTGATGCTGCTGATCGGCCTGCTCAAATCGCCTTGGGCCAAGGGTCATATTGGCGAACTCCTGGTGCGGCTATTCGCCCATTGGCAGCTGGACAAGCAGACCTACCGCCGCCTGCACAACGTCACCCTGAAAACGCCTGACGGCACCACGCAGATCGACCACGTTTTCCTCTCGCCCTACGGCCTCTTCGTGCTGGAAACGAAGAATATGAGCGGCTGGATCTTCGGCAGCGAGAGGCAGACACAGTGGACGCAGAAGCTCTACAAGCACACCTTCAAATTCCAGAACCCACTGAGGCAGAACTACAAGCACCTCAAAGCCCTGGAAGCCACCCTTGGCGTTAACCCCGAGCACCTGCACTCGGTCATCACTTTTGTCGGCGGCAGCATCTTCAAAACTGAAATGCCAGCCAACGTGACCCAAGGCATCGGCTTTATCCGCCATATCAAGTCATTCGAGCAGCCTGTATTCAGCGAGGTTGAAGTCGAGGCCATGCTGCACGCCCTGCAAACTGGCCGCCGCGCGCCGACCCTCGCTACGCACCGCGAGCATGTACAAAACCTCAAGCGCCGTAGCGATCCGACAGCCGAACGGCAATGCCCGAAATGCGGCAGCGCGCTGCTGATTCGTACAGTGAAATCGGGGCCAAAGGCAGGACAGCAGTTCTGGGGATGTTCGGCTTTTCCCAAATGTCGAACCATGCAAAGCCTTTGAGACAAAGTATCAGGAGAGTTCCTCAGTGATTCCCATAATCAAAAAAATAAAAAGCGCTATATACACCATTACATCTACGTTTGTCGGCTGCTGGGCCGGAACGCTGTATGCCATACAAGTTTCTCTCTCCAGCATGGATTCAGTAAAAATTGAAAACCGCAAAGACCAACTATCAACAATCAGCTCAACGTTAAACAATATAGGAGATGTACTCTATCTGATTCCGATACTCCTACTAGCATCAGGAGCATTACATATTGCTCATCTTCTTCTAATAAATAAAAGTCGCACGCTTGGCAACAAGAACAAAGCTCTCCACCTCAAAGATGAAAGACTAAGCTTTATTTCATGGATCACATTCACACTAGCAGGGGCAGCACTATCTTCTTACTTTTCTGCAAGCTCAATCAACGTAGAGCTAATAAAACAAGCAGCCATGACAGGCATATTTTTAATATGCGCCATCATTGCTGCCGTATTCACATTTGGACAGTATTTCGTTGACTTAGCCAGCGCTAAAAAACAAGCAACTGAACTTAGTAACTGAATTACTTGTAGCCCTCCCTGCGCCTGGAGTCGCCATGTCCGTCCCTACCTACGACCAGTTTATTGAGCCGGTCCTGCGCTACCTGGCCGCCACGCCCGAAGGGGCGGCAGCACGTGACGCCCATGAAGCCGCTGCCGATGCGCTGAACCTGTCGGAAGAACAGCGCCAAGAGTTGATTGCTAGCGGCCAGGCCACGTACAAGAACCGCGCTGGCTGGGCCCATGACCGCCTCAAGCGCGCCGGCCTATCCAGCAGCGCCAAGCGTGGGTATTGGAAGCTGACCGACGCAGGCATTACCTATGCCGCCCAGCACCCCGCCCCTCTTACTACGGATAGGGTCGAACAACTCGCCATCGGATTTATGGACGTGAAACTCAAGAGCCCGGCCGATGCCATCCCCCTCGATGGGCAAGAGCAGCCGGCACCGGCGCTCAGCTCAGCCACGGTTAGCCCCGACGACCGCCTGGAGCAGGCTCTACGTGAGCTACGTGAGGCAACAGCTGCTGACCTCCTGGATAACCTCCTGCAAGTCAGCCCTAACCGTTTTGAAGTCATCGTGCTGGATGTGCTGCATAGCCTTGGCTATGGCGCTAGCCGTAACGATCTGCAGCGTGTTGGAGGCAGCGGTGATGGCGGTATCGACGGTGTGATCTCACTCGACAAGCTCGGCCTGGAGAAGGTCTACGTCCAAGCAAAACGCTGGCAGGGCACAGTTGGGAGACCCGAACTGCAAGCCTTCTATGGAGCTCTTGCAGGGCAGAAAGCTAAGCGCGGTGTGTTTATTACCACCTCAGGCTTCACGGCCCAGGCAATCGACTTTTCTCGTTCTGTGGAAGGCATGGTTTTGGTAGACGGCAATCGACTGGTCAACCTGATGATGGATCACGAGGTTGGCGTAACCTCACGCCTTCTTAAGCTGCCGAAGCTGGATAGCGACTACTTCGATGAAGAGTGATTTCTCGCCCCAAACACGCGCCCCTTCATAGTTATTTAAGTACAACACTAGGCAAACAAATATAGCAACAGCTAAGGCCATCACATGATAAACCAAGGCGAATTACGCAGAATTTATAAACAGTATGGATTTGAAGAGGCGAAGTGCAGAGAGGAAGGAATCAATGTATTCACCATCCGATCAGGCCACTTCCATAACGCGGACATCGTCAAGCTGGGCGAAACCGGAGATGAGGAGAAAGTCTTCGAGGACTTTAAGAAGTCTGGCTATGCATGCAAAGTAAGAAAATATGAAAATACAGAAGCCGTAGAAAAAGAGCTATTCAAAGGATTCTTCTCTGTAGAGTCTACAAAATCACGCCTAGAGAAAGAATATGAAAGGCATGCCGAAGCAATCGCCAAAGCGCACTCAGACAGCGGAAGTTATTCATACATAAACTCAAAGTACACAATAAACGACGCAATCGGCGATAACGATGTAATATCAGAAATATATTCCAGGCTACACACAAAAAAGCCAATCCTATTCCTAGTCGAGGCTGCAGCAGGATTCGGAAAAACATGCACAGCCTTTGAATTGTTGAAAAAAATAATCACCCATACAAGCGATAAAGTTCCACTTTTCAGCGAACTATCTAGAAACAGGCAAGCTAAAATATTTCGATATGTGCTCCTGGACGAAATCGACAGAAGCTTTCCATTACTTAGCTCAACCTTAGTAAGGTCTGAAATTCAAAACGGCAATGTCCCAGTAATACTGGACGGCTTCGACGAGCTATTACATGACAGTAAAAATAAGGAAAAAGAAGGGTATATAAACACGGAACCAATGCTTGAAACGATTGGAGAGTTATTAGTCAAGTCAGCCAAGGTGATACTTACAACTCGTAGGACAGCAATTTTCGACGGGGATGAATTCCACAACTGGGTGGATTCTCATAACGAAGACTTTGAAATCTACAGAATAAGAATCAATGAACCCACCATAAATGACTGGATACAAACAGAGCGTCTAGAAGAACTACAGAGACGCAACTTTCCGATTGAAAGACTAAACAACCCAGTACTACTATCATACATTCGCTGCATTAGCGAAGACGAGTTTACAGCATCCGTTGAAAGCCCCGACCTTATTGTGGACAGGTATTTCAGCTCCATGCTTGAGCGCGAGAGAAAGCGTCAGGACCTGCGGATTCTGCCAATAGATCAATACAAGATACTCAAACACATCGCAAAAGACATGATAACTCTAGACTATACTTCAGAGTCTAGAGATTATATTTCAGAATTAATAGCCGAAGAATTCAGCACCTTATTAGATTCCGCACGAAAACAATATCCGGCAGACGAAAGACCAACGCTAGACGAGTTAATAACTAAGCTCGCTGGCCATGCTCTTCTTGATCGTAGTGCAGAAGATGGCCAACGTATTGGTTTCGTCAATGAATTTGTTCTCGGCAACTTTTGCGCTGAATTAATTACCGAAGACACAACTGGCGAGTGGATCGGTAGCAATCGTTTTGTAGAGCCATCTGTAGTCGCGACAATGCCTAGATGTTTAGAACGACGTCTTTCCTTGTGGAGAGCATTACGCTTTATCCTAGAATTCAACTCAGATAGCGAAAAGCTCGCTTATACCATTGCCCTTACAAATGAAGCACGAATAGACCTATCAGGCGGAGCCATCGAAAACATTGAAATCAGCAAAGTCGAACTTGGAAAAGAAAATATTGTGCATGATTTCTTGTTTATTGGAACCACATTCAACAACACAGGTTTTTATCTAGATAAATTCAACAACGTTACATTTGTAAACTGCAAGTTCTACCAATGTACTATCGAGAACAGTAACTTCCAAAATATCCATACGCTTGGTTGCCTCAGCGACTCCGACAGCTTTCTCCTAGAGCTATCCAACACAGAAGAAAATCAGAAAAAACAAGAAACTGATATTCCAGAGGAGATAGCAGCGGAGATTTATGTGCTTGAGAAATTCTGGCCCAAAGGACGCCCCACTTTCAATAAACACCGTCCAATTAAGGGCATCTGCGCAAACAACAACTCATTCTCTCAAGTTCAGATTCTGAATGCCATTGCGTCATTAAAAAGAAAATCGATACTTATCGAGGGCGACAAGCTTAGCTTCCTAGAGCTAAACACACCCTACATCCCTGATGTGAAAAACATGTTGGGCAGGGTCTGAAATGTATAACGCATCCGAACTACGCATAGCAAAACAGCTTCAGGACATCGTAGAAGCCGAACTCTCTAAACTCGGACTACTGTGCAGAGTATTTTCTAGAGCAAAATCAGAGCATTCAATAAACGATAAAATCGCGCGATCTCCTGGAAAATACACCAACCCCGGAAAGAAAATACAGGACGCCTTTGGTTTACGTGTAGCCCTATATTTTCTTGATGACCAGCAAATTGCTATAGAAACACTGAAGAAAGTATTTACTTATGATGAAGCGTCCTCAACAATCGACAAGCCATCAGGAGAAATATTCTCTGCCACACGCTGCAATTTAATATTCAAACTACCTGAAGAACTATCTGCCTCTAGCAGTATTATTCGAGGCAATGACCTGATAGATGACACATTTGAACTTCAGATCAGGACAGTCTTATCTGAAGGATGGCACGAAGTCGATCACGATCTACGCTATAAATGTAAAGAGGACTGGGAAAGCCACTCCGATCTTGATCGGGCGCTGAATGGAATATATGCGAGCCTTGAAACAGCAGACTGGAGCATGCTCAAACTTCTAGAAGACCTAGCATACCGTCATTATAAAGCCTCCGAATGGACTCAAATGCTAAGAGCAAAATTCAGGCTAAGATCTAATGGAGTGTTAAGCGGCAACATTTGCTCCCTACTCAACGAAGAGCTGGAGATTGGCAAGAAACTATATAGAACAGACCGAAGAACTTTAATGCAAGAGCTTGCAAAAAGAAAAATCTCACTACCAATCAATCCCGATAACATAGTTTATCTATGTAATTTCTTATTTATCAATTCAGAAAAAATCAATAAAATAACTCCCCTGCCAATCCTAGACGCCCTTAATGAGCAGTAATAAATAAAACACCAAAAGGTTTCTTTACTTATTAGCAAGCAGGTCACAAGCTGATTCACCGTAACCTGCTACTAATAACGTCTGGGTTAACCCACGGCGGGTCATGAAAGGAGCCTTTGCCCTATGCAAGCTAAAATCTGATCGTTCCGCAGGGGAAAACAGTACACAGGCGGTACAGTGCCCAGCTTTTACAGATTTCGCTCAATTGCGCTTAACCCGCTCTAAAACGCCACTTTCAGCTAACTGTACCTGCGCGAAGCTACGCCCGATTTCACTGGGCTTGCAGCGTTTCTAGGCAACTCATAATCCTTTGGTCCACGGTTCGAGTCCGTGTGGGCCCACCAAATCAAAAGCCGCGCATTGCGCGGCTTTTGCGTTTCCGGGGCAGTAAAGGCTGCCGCAAGCAAAACGGGACGTCAGGCGTCCCGTACTGCCATTCCCATGCATATCCGGCTTATTGGGCGAACTCGGCACGCAGCTCGTTGGCCGCTGCCACCATGTTCACCAGGGCCGCTTCGGTTTCCGGCCAGGCCCGGGTTTTCAGGCCGCAGTCCGGGTTGACCCAGAGGCGCTCGGCGGGAACCCGCTGCGCGGCCTTGCGCAACAGTTTGATGATCTCGTCCTTGCTGGGCACGCGCGGTGAATGGATGTCGTACACACCCGGGCCAATCTCATTCGGATAAGCGAAGGCTTCGAACGCATCCAGCAGTTCCATGTCCGAGCGTGAGGTCTCGATGGTGATCACGTCGGCGTCCATCGCCGCGATGGACTCGATCACGTCGTTGAACTCGCTGTAGCACATGTGGGTGTGGATCTGCGTTTCGTCCTTCACACCGCTGGCGGTCAGGCGGAAGGCTTCGGTGGCCCAGTCCAGATAAGCCTGCCAGCCGGCCTGGCGCAGCGGCAGCCCTTCGCGGAAGGCGGCCTCATCGATCTGCACGATGCGGATACCGGCCGCTTCCAGGTCCAGCACTTCATCACGGATGGCGAGCGCCAGTTGCCTGGCCTGCACCTCGCGCGGGACATCCTCGCGGGGGAAGGACCACATCAGCATGGTCACAGGGCCGGTCAGCATTCCCTTCATCCACCTGGCGGTCAGGCCTTGTGCGTAGCGAATCCACTCCACGGTCATGGCCTTCGGACGGCTAAGATCACCAAAGATCACTGCCGGCTTTACACAGCGGGAGCCATAGCTCTGCACCCAGCCGAAGCGGGTGAACGCGTAGCCGTCCAGCTGTTCGGCGAAATACTCCACCATGTCGTTCCGCTCCGCCTCGCCGTGCACCAGTACGTCCAGGCCCAGCCGCTCCTGCACGTCCACGGCATGGCGAATTTCGCTGTGCATGGCTTCGGTGTATTGGGCCTCGGACAACTTGCCCGCCCTGAACGCCTGGCGCGCCAGGCGAATCGCAGACGTCTGCGGGAAGGAACCGATGGTGGTGGTCGGGAAGGCCGGCAGGTAGAGCTCCTCACGCTGCTTTTCGATGCGCACGGCGAAAGGCGCCGGGCGCTTGCCGTCTTCCGGTTTCAGCGCGGCAACGCGGGCTTGGACAGCCGGCTTGTGGATGCGCGGCGATGCGGCACGACTGGCCTGTACGGCACGGCTCACGGCCAGGGTCTCCAGCACCACTGGCGACTCGGGTTCGGTCAGGGCGCGGGACAGCGTGGCGACTTCCTCGCACTTCTGCACGGCGAAGGCCAGCCAGCTCTTCAGCTCGGCATCCAGCTTGTCTTCGCGGGACAGGTCCACCGGGCTGTGCAACAGCGAGCAGGACGGTGCGACCCACAGGCGGTCCCCCAGACGGTCATGGGCGTGACGCAGGACATCCAGGGCTTTCTCCAGGTCGCATCGCCAGACGTTGCGGCCATTCACTAGGCCGAGGGACAGCACCTTGTAGGCCGGCAAGCGGTCGAGAATGGTCGGGTACTGTTCGGGCGCACGCACCAGGTCGATATGCAGGCCGTCCACCGGCAGGCCGGCGGCCAGACCAAGGTTGTCTTCCAGACCGCCGAAGTAAGTGGCGACCAGCTTCTTCAGCGGTTCTTTCTGCAGCAGGTTGTAAGCGCGTTCGAAGGCGTTCTTCCAGTCTTGGGGCAGGTCAAGCACGAGGATCGGCTCGTCGATCTGTACCCACTCCACGCCTTGGGCGTCGAGACGTTGGAGGATCTGACCGTAAAGCGGCAGCAGGCGCTCCAGCAGCTCCAACTTGTCGAACTCGCCTCCCTTTACCTTGCCCAGCCAGAGGTAGCTCAGCGGGCCGATCAGCACCGGCTTCACGGAGTGGCCCAATGCCTGGGCTTCAGCCACTTCCTCGAAGAGCTGCTCCCAGCTCAGGGTGAACTGTTGGTCGGCGGAAAGCTCGGGGACCAGATAGTGGTAGTTGGTGTCGAACCACTTGGTCATTTCCTGCGCGTGGGCGCCGCCACAACAACTGTCGCTGACACCACGGGCCATGCCGAACAGAGTCTGCAGGGTCGGCTTGGAGTTGCCGTGGCCACGGAAGCGCTCGGGAATGACGCCGAAGGTCAGGGAGTGAGTCAGCACCTGGTCGTACCAGGCGAAATCGCCCACCGGCAGCAGATCGATACCGGCGTCCTTCTGGATCTGCCAATGCTCAGCACGCAGCTTGCGGCCAACCGCACGCAAACCGGCTTCGTCCAGCTCGCCCTTCCAGAAGGCTTCTTGAGCCTTCTTCAGCTCGCGATCCCCGCCGATGCGCGGGAAGCCGAAGTTGTGTGCCAATGCCATGGGAAATTCCTCCATTGAAAATTCATGGAGGAATTGTCAGGCAGACCCACTACGTGAGGAAAACTCAATTAATTCGTCATGACCACAAGTTTTGCTCATGAACGTTTTCAGTGCTCGTCTTCGTCCGAGCGGCGCAACAGGTAGGTATCCATGATCCAGCCATTAGCCTCGCGAGCCTCATGCCGCACCCGGCGGATTTCGTCCGCTACTTCGCTGAGCCTGCCGGAAACAAGGATTTCGTCCGGGGTGCCGACGTAGGCGCCCCAGTAGATTTCCAGCTGCGGATCATTCAACCGCTGGTAGGTATCTTCCGCATCGAGCATCACCACGACGCTGTCGGCGTTTTCCGGGAAACCCTCGGCCAGCCGTCTGCCTGTGGTGATCTGGACGGACTTCCCGATACGGTTGAGCGGCACCTTGTGACGGGCTGTCAGCGCCTGAACACTGGTGATCCCGGGGATCACGTCGAATTCGAACTGGAGCCGACCGCCCCGGAGGATGGATTCCAGGATCCGGATGGTGCTGTCGTAGAGCGACGGGTCACCCCAGACCAGGAAGGCACCGCACTCGCCATCGGCCAGTTCTTCGTCGATAAGGCGCTCGAACACCTGCTGCTTGGCCAGGTTCAGGTCCCTGACGTTGGAACCGTAATCGCCACCCTCGCGCTGACGTTCGGGGCTGCTGGCCTCGACGAATCGATAGTTCTGCTCGGTGATGTAGCGCTCGCAGATTTCCTGGCGCAGGTGGATGAGTTTTTCCTTGCTGATGCCCTTGTCCATGATGAAGAACACATCGACCTGGTTCAGCGCCTTGACGGCCTGGATGGTGATGTACTCGGGATTGCCGGCGCCAATGCCGATGATGAGCAGCTTCTTCATGGGGTAAATCCGTGGTGGGCGAAAACATCGCCTGCCACCGCATTCGATTGCAGTAGATAGGTAGGCGGTGTGGAAGCGCAAAAGGTCGTCGCGATGCCCGTGGCTGTCAACGACTTTTGCGCCTCCCAACCCTGCAATTACATCCTCCACTCCAGAACGGCATAGACCGCCCTGCCATCACCCAACAGGAAATGAGCACTTGTCACGTCCCTGGGCGTCGGCGATCACCCCGGTGGTGGCGACATAGGTCTTGCCGGACAGATTTCGTCCCTCCAGGAAGAAGCCGAATCCCTCGCCCGGGCGGTAACCCGCCTTGAGCCCCCAGATGGCGTAGCCATCGGCATAAAGGGTTTCCGCCTGGTCGACGTTGTAATGGGTCGGTACCCACTCGAAGGTCGGCGCCGCATACCAGCCTTCGCGTTGCCACAGGGCCTCACCCTTGATGAATTGCCGCGGCAGACTCGCGAGTCGGTTGTCGCCGTAGGTATCGTCGTTGTCGAAGCGGAAATCATTGAACAGATACTGCCCACGCAGGACGAACTGGCCGATGGTCCAGGCCCCGCCCAACTCTATGCTCTGGTGGATGGTGCGGTCGGCGTTGACGGTGCCAAGCGGTTGGCCGATACGTAGCGCCAGGCATTGGCGCCGCGCAGCACCTCGATATGGTCGGTGGTCGGTGGTCGGTGGTCGGTGGTCGGTGGCTCGATGGTCTGGAAGTCGAAGCTGCCATCGGCAAGGTTGACCGGCGCGCCATCCTGCATCAGCAGCAGGCCGCGTCCATGGAAGGTGCGTTGCAGGCCGGAGCCACGAATGGACAGGCGCGCTTCCTCGGCGCCGAAGCGCGGGAACTGGCCGAAGGCCAGAAGTAACCCGGCGGCGCCTTGAGGCGCGGCTCGAAGGTTTCGGGGCGGGCATCGCACACACCCAGCAGCCAGGCCTGCACGAAGAGCGCGGCTATCGCCAGGGGAATGGTCCCGCACAGAGGGCATTTGAATTCACCGGACCAGTCGCCGGCGGCGCTGCCACCGAAATCGCCATCGAGGCTCGGCCCAGGGTTGGGTTCGCCGGAACAGGGCGCACCGCCCAGACCGTTCAGCTCCAAGCCCATCGTCTGCCCGTGGTGCAGACCGCAGGCAAGCAGATTGAAAAGGACGCAGGCATAGAGCATCCAGGCAATCAGCGAGCGGTCCTGGCGGGCGATTTTCATGGGCGGTAGCTCTAGCATCGGGCTTCCAGCACTGGAAGCCGAGCCGGTGTGCGGTTCATTGCCGCAGCAATCCAGGCCACTCGGTGGATGAGACTGAGCCTAGAAATGCCGTAGGCAGGACAGCTTGCAGGGGCGATGTCAATCGCCAAACAGGCCGCAGGTCTGCCTCTGGATGCTTCCAGGGGCAGCGAAGCTGCCCCTGGTGAATGAATTGGCCCCTACAGGTTCGAGCCGCCTTTCACGCCCCAACCGCGAAGTTCCGCAAAAACCCCACATACGGCTTGGGCAGCGGGAAATCCAGATCACCACGCTTGCTGGTGGAAAGGCGCAGCTCACCGAGCATCTCCACCATCTTCAGCGCGGCGCTGACGCCGTCGATCACCGGCACACCGAGTTCTTCCTGCAAGCCCTTCGCCAGGTGGCTCATGCCGGCACAACCGAGGACGATGGCGCCCGATTCATCCTGCTCCAGCGCATCCAGGCAGGCCGTGCGCATGATGCGGAACAGGCCGTCCGGGTCCTCATCCAGCGCCAGCACCGGAATCTCCACGGCATGAATGCCCCGGCAATGTTGGTGGAAGCCATAGCGCTCCACCAGATGCCGGGCAATGACCTTGGTACGACCGAGGGTAGTGACGATGCTGAAGCCGGTGGCGACCCAGGTGGCCAGGTGCATGGCAGCTTCGGCGATGCCGATGACCGGGAAGCGCGCGATCTCCCGCGCAGCCAGCAGTCCCGGATCGCCGAAGCAGGCGATTACGTGGCCTTCGGCGCCATCGCGCTCACCGTCGCGGATGGCCTGAAGCAACCCCGGCACGGAAAGCGCCTCATCGTAGTGACACTCGATGGAGGCCGGACCGGCACCATTGGTCACTGCCAGCAACTGGTTGCCGGGACGCAGCAGGTGATTGGCGGCTTCAGCCAGGCTGGCGGTCATGGCGACGCTGGTGTTCGGGTTGATCAGCTGGATTTTCATGGCCGAGGTCAGGTCTCGATCAGGTGTTTCAGCGGGTGGTAGTTGGCCTTGAGCTTGCCGGCCGACTCGACGATGGCGGTTTCGATCGCTGCCAGGTGGAAGCAGGTCAGTTCGATGGCGGCGCTCTGGTTGCCCGCCTCGATGAACTCGATCAGGCGCAGGTGCTCGTCGTCGCGGCAGGCGTCATGGCGCTCGTCGTCCAGGGCGGCGACATAGAGCGAAGCGCGCGAGATGAGCTTGCGGAACCAGTCCAGCAGCACCGGGTTGTTGAGCGCCTCGGCGAGCTTGATGTGGAACTCGCCAAGCAAATGGATCAGCCGCTCGTGGTCATGGTTGCGCCGCGCGTCTTCTTCCAGCAGCAGGTGCTCGCGCATGTCTTGCATGGCAGCGCTGTCCCGGCGTCTGCAGAGCTCGGTGACGATGCCGATCTCGATCAGCCGCCGTGTTTCGAACAACGAGCGGATCTCCTCGTCACTGGGCAGCGATACCCAGCAGCCTTTGTTCGGCTCGGAGGACACCAGGCCGTCGGCCTCCAGTTGCTTCAGCGCCGCACGCACCGAGGTGCGACTCACGCTGAACAGCTCCGCCAGGGAGGCTTCGCCGAGTTTCATGCCAGGCCGCAGCGAGCGGTTGCTGATGGCCTGGTAAACCCCCTGGTAGACGCGGTCGACCGTGGTTTCCAGCTTCTTGTCTGCCATTCGTAACTCCGTAAATGCGTTCGCAATCCAGGTGCTGCAGGAAACAAGCAGGCAGAAAAACCCGGTTGCGTTGTCAGCATAATCCGAGTATTTCTAGATTGCATTCAATTTTTGCATACAAAAACAAGAGGAATGCACCATTATGAAGCACACGTCCTCCATCGAGGTGCAACGCGTCAGCAAGCGCTACACCGAAGATCCCGAAGTTACGCCGGCGCTCGACGATGTTTCGGTCAGCATCCGCCACAACGAATTCTTCACCCTCCTCGGCCCATCAGGTTGCGGCAAGACCACCCTGCTGCGCTCCATTGCCGGTTTCGAGCAGGTCAGCTCGGGCTCAATCGAAATTGGCGGGCAACGCGTGGACCAGCTCCCGCCCTACAAGCGCCGGGTCAATACCGTCTTCCAGAACTACGCGCTCTTCCCGCATATGAGCGTGGCCGAGAATATCGCCTTCGGCCTGGAGATGCAGGGGCTGGAGCGCAGCGCCATTCCCGGGCGGGTGAAGGAAATGCTCGCCCTCGTACAGATGGAACACCTGGCCCGCCGTCGCCCCGCCGAATTGTCCGGTGGCCAGCAGCAGCGCGTGGCCCTGGCCCGCGCACTGGCGCCGCGCCCGGATGTGCTGTTATTGGACGAACCGCTCTCCGCGCTGGACCTCAAGCTGCGCAAGGAAATGCAGGTCGAGCTCAAGCGCGTGCAGCAGGAAGCCGGCATCACTTTCATCTTCGTCACCCACGACCAGGAAGAGGCGCTGACCCTCTCCGACCGCATCGCGGTGATGTCCAGCGGCAAGATCCTGCAGATCGGCACCCCCAACGACATCTACGAACGCCCGCAGCACCGCTTCGTCGCCCACTTCATCGGCGACATCAATTTCCTTCCCGGCCAACTGCGCCAATGCCCGCAGAACGGCAACCTGTTCCGCCCCGACGGCATCCCGGTGGAAATTCCCTGCGCCACAGACGCCAACACCCGCGCCGGCACGGCCCAACTGGCGTTCCGCCCGGAGCGCTCGAAACTGGTGGACCCGTCGCAACCCCATCACCTGCGTGCCGTGGTCGAAGCGGTGCTCTACGTCGGCACGGCCACGCTCTACCAGTGCCGCCTCGCCAACGATGCCAAGGTGATGCTGCGCGAGAGCAACGAGGGTGCCACCAGCGCCCGTGCCGTGGGTTCGAGCGTGGCCGTGCACCTGCCGCCCCACGCCTGCCTGCTGATGGAGGCCTGAGATGAGCGTCAGCGCCACCTCCCCCAGCCTCAACCGGCTGCTGCTGTTGAGCCCGGTGCTGCTCACCCTGCTCGGGTTGATCGCCGTGCCGCTGGGCATCATGGGCTACATCAGCCTGCTACCGCGCAACCTCTATGGCGGCGTCGACTGGAGCGCCGACTGGCATTGGCAGAGCTATGTGCAGTTGTTCTTCCAGGAAGATTTCGACGGCAACCTGGAGCTGAACTGGGTCTACGCCCAGGCCCTGCTGCGGTCGGTGCTGCAAGCTGGTGGCACGACATTGCTGTGCTTCCTCTTCGGCTTCCCGGTGGCGCTGTGGATGAGCAGCCTCAGCGAGCGCTCGCGCAACATCATGGTGCTGCTGATCACCATCCCTTTCTGGACCAACCTGCTGATCCGCAACTACGCCTGGCTGATCATCCTGCGCGAGCACGGCTGGCTGGCCCAGAGCCTCAATGCGCTGTTCCCGCAGGCCGGTGGCATCACCCTGCTGTACAACGATTTCGCAGTGGTCGTCGGGCTGGTCTACAGCTTCCTGCCATTCATGATCCTGCCGATCTACTCCACCCTGGAGAAGCTCGACTGGCGCCTGGTGGAAGCCGCCTATGACCTCGGCGCCAATCGCTGGAAGGCCCTGCGCCGGGTGATCCTGCCGCTGTCCATGCCCGGTGTGGTGGCCGGTTCCCTGCTGGTGTTCGTGCCGAGCCTGGGTGCCTTCATCACCCCCGCCATCCTCGGCGGCGGCAAGACGCTGATGATCGGCAACCTGATCCAGCAGCAGTTCGGCACCGCACGCAACTGGCCGCTGGGCAGCTCGCTGTCCTTCCTCCTGCTCGGGCTGATGCTGCTGGCCCTGGTGCTGTACGCCCTCTACGCCAAGAAAGCCGCCAAGGCCGTCCGCCAGGGAGCCCGCTGATGATTGCCAACCACCTGAAGAAACTGCCGCTGACCCGCGAAACCAGCCTGCTGGTACTGGCCTACCTGTACCTGCCGATCCTGGTGCTGATCGCCTACAGCTTCAACGCCAACCGCACCGCCACGGTGTGGACCGAGTTCTCCTTCGCCTGGTACGGGCGCATTCTCGCCAACCCGTCGATCCAGGCGGCGGCGCTGAACTCGGTGATCGTCGCCAGCATCGCCACCGTCTGCGCCACCGCCATCGCCCTGCTCGCGGCGCTGGCCACCTACCGGCCCTTCTACGGTCAGAAGATGGTGGAGGGCGGCATCAACCTGCCGCTGATCCTCCCGGAGATCGTCACCGCCGTGGCCACCCTGCTCCTTTTCATGGCCCTCGGCATTAAGCTCGGCCTGCTGACGGTGATCGTCGCCCACATCGGCTTCTGCATCCCCTTCGCCTACCTGCCGATCCGCGCACGCCTGAACGACCTCGACAAGGGCCTGCTGGAAGCCGCCAACGACCTGTACGCCAACCCGTTCCACACCTTCCGCCGGGTGACCCTGCCGCTGCTGTTCCCGGCGGTGTTGTCCGGCGCGGTGCTGGCGTTCGTGGTCAGCCTCGACGACTTCATCATGACTTTCTTCGTCGCCGGCCCCGGTTCGACCACGCTGCCGGTCTACATCTTCTCGGCCATCAAGGCCGGGGTAACCCCCGAGATCAACGCAATCTCGACCCTGATGCTGGTGATCTCGATCGTCCTGGTGATGCTCTCGTACTGGCTCGGCCAGCGCGGCAAGACCACCACCTGATCCCTTGTTCCACCACTGCCCAACCTGTTCTTCAACCCGGAGAAAAACAATGAAGTTGAAAGCATTGCGTCATGGGGTAGCCGGTCTGACCCTGAGCTGTTTCGCCGCCCTGACCGCCCAGGCGGACGAGCCCAAGGAGCTGTTCTTCTACAACTGGACTGACTATTACCCGGTGGAACTGCTCGCCAAGTTCGAGAAGGAGACCGGCATCAAGGTCACCATGGACGGCTACGACAGCAACGAAACCCTGCTGGCCAAACTCCAGGCGGGCGGTGCCGCCTACGACGTGATCGTGCCGTCGCACTCGATCATGCGCACCCTGATCGAACAGGGCCTGCTGCAGGAAATCGACACCCCCACCCTGCCGAACTTCGCCCATGTGAAGCCGGCCTTCCGCGATCCCGAGTTCGACCCCGGCCGCAAGTACTCGGCGCCCTACCTGTGGGGCACCACCGGCTTCTCCTACGACAGCGCACGGGTGCCGGGCGGCAAGCTGGACGACTCCTGGAAGGAGTTCTTCGAGCCGCGTCCCGAACTGCAGGGCCAGCTCGCCGCGCTGGATACGCCGAGCAGCGTGATCAACGCCGCCAGCCATTACCTGGGCGTGGATGAATGCAGCGAAAACCCGCAGGACGCCAAGCGCATTCTCGAATTGCTGCAGAAGCAGAAGCCCTTCCTGAAGATGTACAGCTCCGACAACACCGTGGACCGCATGGCCTCGGGTGAAGTGATCATGATGCAGAACTGGAACGGCTCTACCGCCCGCGCCACGCTGCAGAAAAGCACGATCAAGTACGTCTACCCGCGTGAAGGCGTGGCCATGTTCCAGGACAACTTCGCCGTGCCGAAGAGCGCGCCGCATCCGGGCAACGCCAAGGTCTTCATCGACTGGATGATGAAGCCAGAGAACGCCGCCGCCGTGTCCAACGCCATCGCCTACGCCAACGGCATCGACAGCGATACGCTGCTGGACAAGAAATGGAAGGTGATGGACGCCATCAACATGCCCGACGAGTTCGCCGAGCGCCTGCGCCCCGAAAAGGAATGCAGCAACCAGGCTCGCGAGCTGCAGGACCGCATCTGGTCCAAGCTCAAGGGCTGATACCGAACTGACCGCCCCTTGGTCTTCTGTAGGAGCGAGCTTGCTCGCGAACTGCGCGCGACGCTTCGCGAGCAAGCCCGCTCCTACAAAAGAACATCTTTGCAAACTGCCTTTGAGGTCCCCATGACCGACACCTGCTGGCTGCGCAACGTCCGCCCCTTCGGCGGCGCGGCCGAAGACTTCCTAATCCAGAACGGCCGCTTCGCAGAACGCCGCCCGGCGAGCGATGCAGCGCTTGCCGCCACTGACATCGACGGCGCCGGCCAGCTGATGACCAGCGCCCTGGTGGAAAGCCATATCCACCTGGACAAGACCCTCTGGGGCCAACCCTGGCGCCCCAACAGCGCTGGTCCGACGCTGAAGGACTACATTGCCAACGAGCGCCGCGTGCTGCGCGAGGTCACCGCTCCAATCGCCGAACGCGCCGGTGCGCTGCTGGAAAACTGCATCGCCCGGGGCTCGCTCACCATGCGCTGTCATGTGGATATCGACCCCGAGTTCGGCCTGCGCCACGTGGAAGCCATGCAAGCCCTGCGCGAGCGTTACCGCGACCTGATCGACCTCGAGCTGGTGGTGTTCCCGCAGACCGGGCTGGTCAGCCGCCCCGGCACCGCCGAGTTGATGCGCCAGGCCATGGGCCTGGGCGTGGAAAACGTCGGCGGACTCGACCCCTGCGGCATCGACAACGACCCCGTCGCCCAACTGGATATCGTCTTCGGCCTGGCCGCAGAGTTCGATCGCGGCGTGGACATCCACCTGCACGACAAGGGCGAACTCGGCCTCTGGCAGATTGCCCTGATCGCCGACTACACCGAGCGTTTCAATCGCCAGGGGCGGGTGATGATCAGTCACGCCTACTGCCTGGGAATGGTGCCCTGGAACCGCGTCGAAGCGCTGGCCAAGCGCCTGGCCTCGCTGGGTATCTCGCTGATGAGCTCGGCACCGGCCGACTGCGCCGTGCCGCCCTTCCTCGAACTCCGCGAAGCCGGCGTGAATCTTTGCCTCGGCTCCGACGGCATCCGCGATGCCTGGTCCCCCATGGGCAATGGCGACATGCTGGAGCGCGCCATGCTGCTGGCCTTCCGCTTCGACCTCGCCAAGGACGACGAGCTGGCCGCCGCCTTCGACGCCGCCAGCCAGCATGGCTCCAAGGCCCTGGGACTTTCGGAACACGGCCTCACCCTCGGTGCCCGTGCGGACTTCCTGCTGATGGATGCACAGAGCCTTGGCGAAGCCGTAGTGGCACGGCCGCAGCGCCAGGTCTATCGCGCCGGCAGGCTGATCGCCACCCAGGGCCGCCTGCTGGAGAGCCGCCTGTGAGCGCACCGCGCATTGGCCTGAAAGCCAGCTGCGTGGTGGGCTTCGATGGCACTCGCCACGTGCTCTGGCGCGACGGCGAAGTAGTAATCGAAGGGTCGCGCGTGCTCTTCGTCGGCCGCGGTTTTCCTGGCCCGGTGGATCGCTGGATCGACTACGGCAATGCCCTGCTCGGCCCCGGCTTCATCGACCTGGACGCCCTTGGCGATCTCGACTCCACAGTCCTTTGCCTGGACAACGGCGATGAGCGCAGCATGGGTCGCATGTGGTCGGCGGAGTACCTCGCCCGGGGGCCGCAGGAGAGCTACAACTTCGATGAAGAAGTCTTCAAGTACCGCTATGCGTTCACCCAACTGATCCGCAACGGCATCACCACGGCCATGCCGATCACCTCCATGTACTACCGCGAGTGGGCGGAAACCTACGACGAGTTCGCGGCGGTCGCGGGTGTTGCCGCCGAGCTTGGCCTGCGCACCTACCTCGGCCCCTGCTACATGAGCGGCATGCAGGTGCTGCAGCGCGACGGCAGCCTCGTCGAGCACTGGGACGAACCCCGTGGCCTGGCCGGGCTTGAGGCCGCCGAACGCTTCTTCCGTGACTTCGATGGCGCCCACGACGGTTTGATCCGCGGCGCCCTGCTGCCGGACCGCATCCAGACCTGCACCCCGGCGCTGCTGCAACGCACCCATGCCCTCA
Organism: Pseudomonas sp. DY-1; assembly: GCF_003626975.1. Classification (NCBI taxonomy): domain Bacteria; kingdom Pseudomonadati; phylum Pseudomonadota; class Gammaproteobacteria; order Pseudomonadales; family Pseudomonadaceae; genus Pseudomonas; species Pseudomonas sp. DY-1. The sequence continues at coordinate 3,711,694 of NZ_CP032616.1, forward strand.
GCCGCGAGCTGGCAGCTCCCGTACGCCTGCACTGCTGCCAGGGAAGCGGCGAAGTAGCGTTAGTAAAATCGCTGCGAGGCAAGGCACCGCTGGCCTGGCTGGAGGAACTGGACCTGCTCGGCCCACGGACGCTGCTCCCCCACGGCATCTACATCGAAGGCGACGAAGACCTCGCCCGCCTCGCCGGCAGCGGCACCAGCCTGGTCCACTGCCCGGTGGTCTTCGCCCGCGATGGCGAAGCGCTGGACTCCTTCGGCCGCTACCGCACACGCGGCATCAACTTCGCCCTGGGTACCGACACCTGGCCGGCGGACCTGCTGGACAACATGCGCCAAGGCCTGAATATCGCCCGCCTCAAGGAGGGCGGCAGCCACGGCACCAGCGCCCTCGATCTCTACAACGCCGCCACCCTGGGTGGCGCCAAGGCGCTGGGTCGCGACGACCTGGGCCGCCTCGCGCCCGGCGCCAAGGCGGACATCACCGTGTTCGACCTCGACGGCCTGCACCTGGGTCCTCTGTTCGACCCGCTGAAAAACCTGCTCCTCGCGGGCCGTGGCGACGACTGCATCGCCAGCTGGATCGACGGACGCTGCGTGATGCAGGACGGCCAGGTCAACGGTGTCGACTACGCCAGCCTCCAGCAGCAAGCCCAACGGCAGTTCCACAAGCTGATGCAGAGCCACGCCGACCGCGCCTTCGGCCAACCGGATTGGCGGGGGCTGTTCCAGTCGGCCATTCCCTTCGCCGATGCGTGGAGCGCCGATCGTCCGCTCTGCACCCTTGCCAGCCAGCCCGACCAATAAAGAGAACATCGCCATGCTGAGCTTCGACTTCGCCCAACTGGGCCCCCGCGAGAAGTACAAGATCCTCATCGGCAGCGTGGTGCCCCGGCCCATCGCCCTGGTCACCACGGTGGACGCCGAAGGCCGTGCCAACGCCGCGCCTTTCAGTTTCTTCAACGCGCTGTCCGCCGACCCGCCGATTCTCGCCCTCGGGGTGGAAAACCACGCCGACCTGACCCCGAAGGACACCACGCGCAACATCATGCTGAACCAGGAATTCACCGTGAACATCGTTTCCGACGCACTGGTGGAAGCCATGAACGTTTGCGCCGTGCCCTTCGAACCCGGGTTCGACGAACTGCTCGCTGCCGGACTCACCGCACTACCCGGCAGCCGTGTCGGCTGCCCGTACATTGCCGAAGCACCGGTCGCCCTGGAGTGCCGGCGGATGATGGGCCTTTCCATCGGCCAATCGCGGGAAATCATCCTCGGCGAAGTGTTGATGGTGCATGTACGCGACGAGTTGATCGATCCGAAAACCCTCTACATCGACCAACTCGGCCTCGATGCCATCGGTCGCATGGGCGGCCACGGCTATGCCCGCACGCGGGAGTACTTCGACCTGCCGACGCGGTCGTTGCAGGCTTGGAATGAGGAGCCGGGGGCGGGGGAACGAGTTTGGCCCGTTGCCCTCTCCCCCGTCCCCTCTCCCTGAAGAGGAGAGGGGTGACTCGCGCCGGCATCGGAGAGGTATGCCGGACAGTCTGAGTAGTGCCTGACTCTGGATTTCGAGTCGGCACGCTATGGCTCCCCTCGCCCTTCAGGGAGAGGGGCTGGGGGAGAGGGCCTCCCCGGCCACCTCAAAAAACGCCTTCACCACGCGCAACTCCCCATAGCTCTCCAGGCACGCCAGATAGTGCCGGCTGACCAGTCCCTCACCTTTCAACGGAAGTGCCGCCACCCGTGGATCGCGCGGCACTTCCAGCGAATACACGATGCTCACCCCAAGCCCCGCCGCCACCGCTTCGATCACTGCTTCGCGGCTGTTCAGCTCCAGCGCCGCGCGCAGTTGCAGGCCCTGTTCGGTGCAGGCCTTCTCGAACGTGCGGCGCGTCAGGGAAGCGGGCTCGCGTTGCAGCAGCACCTCATCCCGCAACTCGTTCAGGCCGATTTCCTCGCGCGCTCCGACCCACCGGTGCGTCACCGGTAGCAACAGGCACAGGCGCGCCTCGCCGATGGGTTGCAGGCGCAGACCAGGCCGCTCGGACATGTCGCTGATAAGCGCCAGGTCCACCCGCTCGCCGTTCAGGGCATTCAGGGTTTCCTGGGTATTACCCAGGCGCAGGTTGATGGACACGCCCGGATGGCGTTCGCGCATCCGCGCCAGCAGCGGCATCACCAGGTGCGGGCTGTCGGCGGCAAGGTCCAGGCGACCGGACTCCAGTGCGCGGCTGGTGTCGAGCAGGTCCTCCGCCTGTTCCGCCAGGGCGAACAGCTGGTGACTGATGCCGGCCAGGCGACGCCCCAGTTCGGTGGGTTCCACCTGCCTCGCCGAACGCCGCAGCAGGCGTACCTGATAGTGCTCTTCCAGTGCCTTGATATGCCCGGTCACCGCCGGCTGGCTGATGCACAGGCGTTCGGCGGCACGGGTGAAACTGCCCTCGCGAACCACGGCATCGAAGGCACGGAGCTGGAAGAGATTCATGGTTATTCCATCAGTAGGAGTTATTTGACGGATAACGATAAACGATTTGAATGATGTATCGATGAACCCCACGCTACGTGACATCCGCCTCACCTTTCCCGCACTGGAGTTCCTCGTGCTCGCCGATACCGACCTCGCCACGCTGGTGGTCCTGCTCTCCGCGCTGATGCACGCCAGCTGGAACGCGGTGATCAAATCCGGCAGTGATCGGCTTTCGTCCATGGCACTGGTGGACGGCGTAGCCTTCTGCTTCAGCATCGCCCTGCTCCCCCTGGTCAGCCCGCCACCGCTGGTGGTCTGGGGGCTGATCGGGCTGTCGGTGGTGGTGAATACGCTTTATCGCCTACTGCTGATCCGCGCCTACCACTTCGGCGATTTCGGCCAGGTCTATCCGGTGGTGCGCGGACTGCCGCCGCTGCTGGTAGCACTCAGTGCAGGGCTGGTGTTCGGAGAGCATCTATCGGGTGCCATGCTGCTGGGCATCGTGCTGATATCAGTGGGCATCCTCAGCCTGCTTTCCACCCGATTGGAGTCCAATGCGCTGAAAGCCCTCGGCTGCGCCGCACTGGCCGGTGCTGGCGTGGCGCTCTACACACTGATCGACGCCCAGGGCGTGCGCCGCGCCGACAGCGTGCTGCAGTTCGTGGTCTACCTGACACTGATGCAGAGCGTGACCATCCCCTTGCTCGCCTGGATGCGCCGCGGCCCCCTCGTTCTTCGTTTCGCCCGCGACAACTGGCGCATCGGCCTGTTCGGCGGCTTCAACTACTGCGTCGCCTACGGACTGGTGCTGTTCGCCATGACCCTGGACAACGTGGCCAAGGTCGCGGCACTGCGCGAAAGCAGCGTGATCATCGCCGCCGTCATTGCCAGCCTGGTGTTCAAGGAAGCCTTCGGCATCCGCCGCATCCTCGCCGCCTGCGTGGTCACCGCCGGCATCCTGCTGATCAAGATGGTGGATTAGCCCACACGCTTCACGCAGGTTGGCGCCGAGCCTGCGAGGCCCAGCGCGCGGGGTAGATGCCGGTGCGCGCTAGCGGAACGCCGCCCGCACCAACCTGCGGGATCGTGCCTCAGCGCTTGGCGATGATGTACACGGCATGGACGATTCCGGGGATGTAGCCCAGCAGGGTAAGCAGGATGTTCAGCCAGAAGGCACCGCCGATACCCACCTGGAGGAACACGCCCAACGGCGGCAGGAGGATGGCGATGAGGATGCGGATCAGGTCCATGTGTAGCTCCTTATGAGAAAAGCCCTACGCCTAGTTACCGACCTTCGTACAGGCTAGGCGTTCATCCGGCTCGCCTCCATAATCGCTGCCTGATGTTTCAGCCGGATGCCCCTGTCATGCCCATCGCCAGCGAAGACATCGACCAGCACGGTCTGGTCATCGGTGTGTCCCCCGAGCGCTTCCGCGAAGTCGCCATGCCGCTGCTGTTCGACCACCTGAACGCCCAGTGCGAAGGCACTATCGCGGTGAATCGCCAGGCACGCATTGTCTGGATCAACGACAAGTACGCAGAGAAGGTCGGCATTCGCGATCCACGTAGCGTGCTCGGCAAGGAAATTGAGGAAGTGCTGCCCGCCAGCCGCCTGCGCGAAGTAGTGCAAAACGGCCAACCGAGCATGCTCGACCTGATGGCCTTCGGCGACGAGCACTTCGTGGTCACCCGCATTCCCCTGCGCGATGAAGACGGCACGCTGGTGGGTGCGCTCGGCTTCGTGCTGTTCGACCGCGCCCGCCACCTGCAGCCGGTCATGGCCAAGTACAACCAGCTGCAGACCCAGCTCGCCGCTGCGCAGCGCGAACTGGCCAAGGCCCGCCGCGCCCGCTACACCATCGCCGGCTTCATCGGCAGCAGCGGCGCTGCCGGCGAGGTCAAGCGCCAGGCCCGCCGTGCTGCGCAGCTGGACGCCACCGTGTTGCTGCGCGGCGAAACCGGCACCGGCAAGGAACTGCTGGCCCAGGGCATCCACAACCTGTCACTGCGCGCCAACGGGCCGTTTGTGGCGGTCAACGTCGCCGCCATTCCCGAATCCCTGGTGGAAGCCGAACTCTTCGGTACCGCCCCCGGCGCCTTTACCGGAGCCGACCGCCGTGCCCGCGCCGGCAAGTTCGAGCTGGCCGACGGCGGCACCCTGTTCCTCGACGAGATCGGTGACCTGCCGCTGCCCCTGCAGGCCAAGCTGCTTCGCGTATTGCAGGAGCAGGAAGTGGAGCCGCTGGGTTCCAACCAGGTGAAGGCGCTGAACGTGCGGGTGATCGCTGCCACCCATGTGGACCTGGAAGCCAGGGTGGCGGCAGGGCAGTTCCGCGAAGACCTCTACTACCGTCTCAACGTACTGGCCCTGCGCCTGCCGTCCCTGCGTGACCGCCGCGAGGACTTGCCGGCACTGATCGAGCACCTGCTGGACGATATCGCCAGCCGCTCCGGCCAGCCGCCCCTGGAGCTGGCCGAGGACGCCCTGCAATTGCTCCAGGCTCAGCCCTGGCCAGGCAACGTACGCGAACTGCGCAACCTGCTGGAACGGGCGCAGATGAGCAGCGAAACCGGCCCGCTAAGCGCCAATGCCCTGCGCGCGCTGCTGGTGAATCCGCTGCCGGCCGGCGTTGCTCTTGCTTCCTCGGCACCAGCACCCGCGCCCATCAGCGGCGAAGTCCGCCCCCTGGCCGACAGCATGGCCATCGCCGAACGCCAGGCCATCCTCACGGCCCTGGCGGCCTGCAACGGCAACCGTACCCAGGCTGCCGAGCGTCTCGGCATCGCCCGGGCGAGCCTGTACAACAAGTTGCAGGCGCACGGACTGTAGGGGCTATTCGCCCCTACAAAATCAGGCCCTCGGAGTGTCCACCCTTTTGGACACCAGTCTTTCAACTGTCCAGATTCATGGCCATCGTCTAGAAATCTGGACACTTTCAGCGTTGCCTTAGAAACCGCTGAAACACCGACCCCAGAGCCATCCGCCGTCTTTTCGCCGCACCTGGCACACCTTTCGCTCTAACAGCGCCATGGGCCAAGCAATGGCCTGCCACCAGCCGCCTCGACGCGGCGGAAAACAACAACAAGAAGGAAGTCCCCCATGGGCACCCTAGGTATCCTGATTTCTCTCGCTCTGCTGATGTACCTCGCCTACCGCGGCATCAACGTGCTGATCCTCGCGCCGCTCATGGCCCTGCTCGCGGTGCTCTTCGCCGGCGACGCGGCACTGATGCTGCCGACCTACACCCAAGTGTTCATGAAGTCCCTGGGCGGCTACCTGATCCAGTTCTTCCCGCTGTTCCTGCTCGGCGCCATCTTCGGCAAGTTGATGGACGACTCAGGCTCGGCCCGCGCCATCGCCCACGGCATCGTTGCCAAGCTCGGCCGCGAGCGCGCCATCCTGGCCATCGTGCTGGCCTGCGGCCTGCTGACCTACGGCGGCGTGTCGCTGTTCGTGGTGGCGTTCGCGGTCTACCCCATCGGCACCGCGCTGTTCCGCGAGGCGGGCATTCCCAAGCGCCTGCTGCCGGGTGCCATCGCCCTCGGCGCCTTCACCTTCACCATGACCGCACTCCCCGGCACCCCGGCCATCCAGAACGCCATCCCTAGCCCCTTCTTCGGCACCGACGCCTTTGCCGCACCCATCCTCGGCCTGATCGGCGGCCTGATGATGCTCGTCCTCGGCAGCTGGTGGCTGAGCGCCCAGGCGCGCAAGCTGATGGCGGCTGGCGAAGGCTACGGTGTACACAAGGATGACGCGGCCGAGCAGGTTGGCTTACCCACCACCGGTTTCTGGCTGGCGCTGCTGCCGATCCTGCTGGTGATCGTCCTCAACTTCCTGATGGCCAAGCAGGTGCTGCCGAACGTCGACACCAGCTTCCTGGCCAAGCCTGAGTTCGGCGGCTTGCAGGACGCCAAGTCGGTGATCGGCATCTGGTCCATCATCGTCGCCCTCAGCGCCGCCGTGCTGCTGCTGATCGGCCTGCACTGGAAGCGCTGGACCGACCTCAAGCAGAGCCTAAACGACGGCACCTTCGGCTCCATGCTGCCGATCCTCAACACGGCGTCCGAAGTGGGTTACGGCACGGTGATCGCCTCGCTCGCCGGCTTCGTGGTGATCCGCGACCTGGTACTCAGCGTGCCGGGCAACCCGCTGGTGTCCGAAGCCGTCGCCGTGAACATCCTCGCCGGTATCACCGGCTCGGCCTCCGGCGGCATGTCCATCGCGCTGAAGACCCTCGGCGCCCAGTACCTGGAAATGGCCAACGCCGCCGGTATCAGCCCTGAGCTGCTGCACCGCGTCGCCGCCATGGCCTCCGGCTGCATGGATACCCTGCCGCACAACGGCGCGGTGATCTCACTGCTGGCGATCTGCAAGCTGACTCACCGCGATTCGTACAAATTCATCTTCATGAACACCGTGATCTTCCCGCTCATGGCCCTGACGGTGGTGATCACCCTGGGCAGCCTGTTCGGGAGTTTCTGACGGAGCGACCCGCTTCTCGCTATTCCTGTAGGAGCGAATGAACTCGCTCCTACAAAGAGCACCATCCGTTTTCAATCGCTCGAGGAACACCATGAGCAAAGTGATGAGCGCCGCCGAGGCGGTGGCCAAGATTCCGGATAACGCCAACCTGGCCACCGGGGGCTTCGTCGGTATCGGTTTCGCCGAGGAAATCGCCATTGCCCTGGAGCAGCGCTTCGCCGCCTCGCAGGCGCCACAGGGCCTGACCCTGGTGTATGCGGCCGGGCAAGGCGACGGCAAGAGTCGTGGCCTCAACCACCTGGCCCATGAAGGCCTGGTGCGACGGGTGATCGGCGGCCACTGGGGCCTGGTGCCGGGCCTGCAGAAGCTCGCCGTGGAAAATCGCATAGAGGCCTACAACCTGCCCCAGGGGGTGATCTCGCAATTGTTCCGCGACATCGCCGCGGGCAAGCCCGGGCAGCTTTCCAGGGTCGGCCTGGGTACCTTTGTCGACCCGGATTTCGGTGGCGGCAAGCTCAATGCGCGGACTACCGAGGAACTGGTCCGGCGCATGCCCATCGAGGGCGAGGACTACCTGTTCTACAAGGCCTTCCCGATTAACGTGGGAGTGATCCGCGCCACCAGCGCCGACGAAGACGGCAACCTCTCCATGGAGCGCGAAGCGCTGACCATCGAGAGCCTCGCCATCGCCATGGCCGCGCACAATTCCGGCGGGCTGGTGATCGCCCAGGTGGAGCGCGTGGTTTCGCGCGGCTCGCTCAACCCACGCGACGTGAAGATTCCCGGCATCCTGGTGGATTGCGTCGTGGTCGCCCAACCGGACAACCACCAGCAGACCTTCGCCACCCACTACAACCCGGCTTTCGCCGCCGAGGTGCGCGTACCGATGAACAGCCTGGCGCCCATGCCGCTCGACCTGCGCAAGCTGATCGCCCGCCGTGCGGCACTGGAGCTGTCTCCGAACGCGGTGGTCAACCTGGGCATCGGCATGCCCGAAGGTGTGGCGGCAGTCGCCGCCGAGGAAGGCGTGATCGACCTGCTGACGCTGACCGCCGAACCCGGCGTGATCGGTGGCGTACCGGCCTCGGGCCTGGACTTCGGTGCCGCGAGCAATCACAGCGCACTGATCGACCAGCCCTACCAGTTCGACTTCTACGATGGTGGTGGCCTGGACATCACCTTCCTCGGCCTCGCCCAGGCCGACGCCGAGGGCAACCTCAACGTCTCGCGTTTCGGCACCCGCCTGGCCGGTGCTGGTGGCTTCATCAACATCAGTCAGAACGCCAAGGCAGTGGTCTTCGTCGGCACGTTCAGTGCTGGGGCGCAGGACATCCGCATCGAGAACGGCGAGCTGCGCATCGTGCAGGACGGCGAGATGCGCAAGTTCGTCAACGAGGTGGAGCACCGCACCTTCGCCGGCAAGCTCGCCGCCGAGTCAGGCAAGCCGGTGCTCTACGTCACCGAGCGCTGCGTGTTCCGCCTGACGACCGAAGGCCTGGAGTTGGTCGAGATCGCCCCTGGCGTGGACCTGGAGCGGGACATCCTGGCCCGCATGGATTTCCGACCCATCGTGCGCGAACCGAAGCGGATGGATGCGCGGCTGTTCCGCGAGGGGCGTATCGGGCTGCGTGAGCTGATCGCCCCGTAAAGATTGTGCGTGATCACGCGGGCCCGTCCTGGGTCCGCGTCTTTTTTTCAGTCTCTTCCGCCTTCGGCGTTTCGCGCCGGAGCGGGTATCGCTGTGCCTGAACAACAACAAGAAGAGGAAAACACATGGATCGCAACACACTCAGCCTCGCTCTCTGCGGCGTAACTGCCCTGACCTTCTGCGGCCCGGCCACCGCCGACTTCATCAAGGACTCCAAGGCCAGCCTTGAGCTGCGCAACTTCTACTTCAACCGCGACTTCCGCCAGGACGGCGCCGCCCAGAGCAAGGCCGAGGAATGGGCGCAGGGCTTCCTGCTGCGCTATGAGTCCGGCTTCACCGAAGGCACCGTCGGCGTGGGCATGGATGCTCTCGGGCTGCTGGGGGTGAAGCTCGACTCCAGCCCGGACCGCACCGGCACCGGCCTGCTGAAGTCCGACCGCGAACGGCCCAATCGCGCCCAGGATGAGTACGGCGAACTGGGCCTGACCGCCAAGCTGCGCGTCTCGCAGAGCACCCTCAAGGCCGGCACCCTGCTACCCAAGCTGCCGGTGGCGCTGTACAACGACAGCCGCCTGCTGCCGCAGACCTTCCGGGGTGCCTGGGCGAACTCGGCGGAAGTGGAAAACCTCAGCCTCGACCTCGGCCGTTTCGACCGCATCAACCTGCGCAATTCGTCTGATAACGAAGAAATGGCCGTGTTCAACGGCGGCAACCGCAACATTGTCCTGGGCCGGACAAAAACCAGCGACCAATTCGACTTCGCCGGTGCGACCTACAAGTGGACGCCCAACCTCAGCAGCGCTTACCACTACGGCGGCCTCGACGGCATCTACAAGCAGCACTACCTGACCCTGAACCACCTGCTGCCCATCGCCGATGGCCAGTCACTGAAGAGCGATATCCGCTGGGCGCACAGCACCGACGATGGTGGCAGCAATGTGGATAACGATGCCTTTGGCGCGATGTTCACCTACGCATTGGGTGGCCACGCATTCGGCCTGGGCTACCAGCGCATGAGCGGCGACACCGGTTTTGCCAACATCAACGGCACCGACGCCTACCTGGTGAACCTGGTGCAGATCAACGACTTCGGCAACGAAGACGAGCGCTCCTGGCAGGCCCGCTACGACTACAATTTCGCGGCCCTGGGCATCCCCGGCCTGACCTTCATGACCCGCTACCTGTCGGGCGACAACGTCGACCTGCGCGGCGCGTCCGGTGAAGGCAAGGAGTGGGAACGCAATACCGACATCGCCTACGTGGTGCAGAGCGGACCGCTGAAGAACCTCGGCGTGAAGTGGCGCAACGCGACCACCCGCAGCAACTTCGGCAGCGATATCGACGAGAACCGGCTGATCCTGAGCTACACGCTGGCGTTGTGGTGAGTCTCGAACTGCCCCCTCTCCCAAAGGGAGAGGGGGAAAAGCACCAGCTACCTCATCCCCAACTTATGCCGCGCCGCGTACAGACAGACCATTTCCATCGCCAGGGTCGCGCCGGCCAGGGCGGTGACTTCGGCGTTGTCGTAGGGCGGCGCGACTTCCACCACATCCATCCCCACCAGGTTGATGCCGCGTAGGCCGCGGAGTATTTCCAGCGCCTGGTGGCTCGACAGGCCGCCACAAACCGGCGTACCCGTGCCAGGGGCGAAGGCGGGATCGAGGCAGTCGATATCGAAGGTCAGGTAAACAGGGTTGTCCCCTACCCGTGCGCGGATACGCTCGGCGATCTGCTCGGGGGTATGGCGATGCACCTCACGCGCATCCAGCACCTGGAAGCCCATCACATCGTCGTTGGTGGTGCGCAGACCCACCTGCACCGACCGCGACGGGTCCACCAGACCCTCGCGGGCAGCGTGATAGAACATGGTGCCGTGGTCGATGCGCTTCACTTCTTCGTCCGGCCAAGTGTCGCTGTGGGCGTCGAAGTGGATCAGCGACAGTGGACCATGCTTGGCCGCATGGGCTTTCAGCAGCGGGTAGCTGATGAAGTGGTCGCCCCCCAGGGTGAGCATCGCCGCGCCGGATTCGAGGATGCGCGCGGCATGGGCCTGGATGATCTCCGGCGTGCCCTGTGGGGTGCCGTGGTCGAAGGGGCAGTCGCCGTAGTCGATCACCGCCAGGTGGTCGAAGGGATCGAACTCCCAGGGGTAATGCCGGGCCCAGGCCATCTGCACCGAGGCGGCGCGAATGGCACGCGGCCCGAAGCGACTGCCGGGGCGGTTGGTGGTGGCGGTGTCGAAAGGCACCCCGCTCACCACCAGGTCGACGCCGCGCAGGTCACGACTGTAGCGGCGGCGCATGAAGCTGGTGATGCCGGCATAGGTGGATTCGGCAGCGGTGCCATAGAGGCTGTCGCGGGTCATGGCCTGGTCGTTGTCGAAGGCGTGGTCCATTTCATCGGTCTCCAATGCCCCTCTCGCTTTGGGAAAGGGGCGGGCTGAGGGTGGTTGAAGGCGACTCAGTACTGAGTGCGGAACGAAGTCCAAAGGCGGGTGCGGGCGCGCTGGTCCTTGAGCGACTGGATCTGCTCGCCGAACAGGCGATCACGCACATCCTTGCTCGGGTAGATGTCCGGGTCGCCGGCCACCTCCGGTGTAAGCAGCGGATTGGCAGCCTGGTTGGCGTTGGCGAAGAACTGGCTGTTGGTCAGTTCGGCGATGGCTTCGGGACGCAGCATGTAGTCGATGAAGGCGTGGGCGGCCTCGGGGTGCGGTGCGTCGACCGGGATGACCATGGTGTCGAACCAGATCAGCGTGCCTTCACGGGGGATGCGGTAGATCACCTCGAAGGGCATCTGCGCCTGCCGCGCCTGGTCGGCGGCGATGGCGGCATCGCCGTTGTAGGTCAGTGCCAGGCAGATCTCGCCTTTGGCCAGGTCGTTGATGTGCTTGCCGGAGCCGACGTAGCGCACGTTGGGCTGCAACTGCGCGAACAGCTCCTGGACGGCTTTCAGGTCAGCCTTGTCGGTACTGTAGGGGGCCTTGCCGAGGTAATGCAGGGCGATGCTGATCACTTCCTGCGGTGAGTCGATCACGGCGATGCCGCAGTCGTTCAACCGGCTGGCGTACTCGGGCTTGAACAGCAGGTCGAGGCTGTTCACTGGCGCATCAGGAATGCGCTTTTCCACCGCTTCCTTGTTGATGCCCAACCCCACGGTGCCCCAGGTGTAGGGCACGCCGAAGCGATTATCCGGATCGACGGCGGCCAGTTTGGCCAGCAGCTCGGGGTCGAGGTTGGCGAAGTTCTTCAGCTGTTCGCGCTGTACCGGCTGCACGGCCTTGGCCTGGATGGCACGGGCCAGGCCGCTGCTGGCGGGGAAGACCACATCGTAGCCGCTGCCACCGGTCAGCAGCTTGGCGTCGAGGGCTTCCGCACTGTCGAAGATGTCGTATTTGACGTCGATGCCGCTTTCGTCCTTGAAGCCTTGCAGGGCCTTTTCCGGAATGTAGGCAGACCAGCTGTAGAGGTTCAGCGTCTTGTCTTCGGCATGCACCGGCAAGGCACAGGCGAACAGGGCGGCAAGCAACAAGGGACAACGCATGATGGGCTCCTGGGGGATTGCAGGTGGGGCCATGCTGCGCCGGGCTTTGCTTTGGATAAATATGAAGTGTTCTACTTTGGCATCTACACCCATCAATGTTTGGTGCCGCCATGCTCAGCCAGCTCCATGACCTCGACCTGCAACTGCTGCGCATCTTCGTCACGGTGGTGGAAAGCGGCGGCTTCAGCGCCGCCCAAGGCGAACTGGGTATCGGCCAGTCCACCATCAGCACGCAAATGGCCAAGTTGGAGACACGACTGGGCTTTCGTCTTTGCGAACGCGGCAAGGCGGGCTTTCGCCTGACCCCCAAGGGCGAGCAGGTGCTCGCTGCCACGCGCAAGCTGTTCGGCGCCATCGAGACTTTCAAGGGAGAGGCGCGGGGCATGTCCGGCCTGCTTCTGGGCGAGCTGCGCATCGGTCTATCCGAAGCCCTCGACAGCCAGGTGCTACAACACCTGGGAGATGCCATCGGGCGCTTCCGTCAGCGCAACCAGGCCGTGCAGTTCGAGCTGATCAGTGCCATGCCGGCCGAGCTGGAGCGGCGCCTGCTACAAGACCAGTTGCACCTGGCGATCGGCTACTTCTCGGGCACCCAGGCGGCGCTGGACTACCAGCCGCTGTTCAGCGAGCAGCAACGGTTGTTCTGTGGTGTCGGGCACCCGCTGTTTGGACGTGGGCAGGTCAGTCTCGACGACTTGGCCGACTGCGACCTGGTGCATCACCCGTACCGTTTTGAAGAAGCGCGGCAGCCCTTCCAGAGCGGCCCGAGCAGTGCGCGCACCGAACAGGTGGAGTGCAGCCTGGCGTTCATCCTGTCAGGCGCACATATCGGCTACCTGCCAGAACACATCGCCGCGCCGTGGGAGGCTAACGGGCAACTCAGGGCGTTGCTGCCGGAGCAGACTGGCTACCGTGTGCAGTTCCACCTCAGCAGCCATCGCGGCCGCCAGCCTAGCGAAGCGCAGGTGGCGTTCGTGGAGGATCTGGTCGAGGCGTTCGGGGATGTGTAGGAGCGAGCGCTTGTGGGGGTGAATTCATTCGCAAGGCAGGGCGCGGCCCTGCCCTTGTAGGAGCGAATTCATTCGCGAAACGGGCGAGCACCGAGCAGGCCGGTGAACGCCCTTTCCCCCGCCCGTTCTCCCGGAAGGCGAGGGGTGGCTCTCGGACCACTCTCGTCCAGATCGGCTGGCAAAAGGACCCAGGCGATCACATATACCAGCGATATTCCCGCGCGCTGACCTCGTTCATGAAGTCCAGGTACTCCTGGCGTTTGTTCTCGCAGTAAACCATCACGAACTCGCTGCCCAGGCCTTCGTTTACCGCAGGGTGGCTGCGCATGGCGGCGACGGCGGTGAGCATGTCCTTGGGGAAGTCGATGCCGCTTTCGCGGTCTTCGTTGAGCGGCGCGATCGGCTCGCGGGCGGCATCCAGGCCGTGTTCCATGCCGGAGAGGATGGCGGCCAGCACCAGGTAGGGGTTGGCGTCGGCACCGGCCAGGCGGTGTTCGATGCGCAGGTTTCGGCCGTCGGATTCGGGGATGCGGATGCACGCATCGCGGTCCTCGAAGCCCCAGCTGGCGCGGCTGGCGGCATTGACCATGGCACCGTAGCGGCGGAAGGCGTTGTGGTTGGCAGCGAAGATCGGCATGCAGTGCGGCAGCAGGTCGAGGCAACCGGCCACGGCGTGGCGCAGCGGGCGCTGGTCGTTGGCGGCGAGCAGGTTGTTGCCGTCCCGGTCGTAGAGGCTCACATGCACGTGCATGCCGCTGCCCGGTGCATTCAGGTAGGGCTTGCTCATGAAGCTGGCGCGCTGGCCATGCTTGAGCGCAACACCACGGGTACTGCGGCAGAAGAGAGCGGCCCAATCGGCGGCCTTGAGACCGTCATCGCAATGGCCGAAGTTGATTTCGAACTGGCCCGGGCCGAGTTCGGCGGTGATGACGTTGGCGGCAACGCCTTGCTCGTTGGCGGCGTCGACCATCTCATGCAGCACGCTAGAGAAACGCGACAGGCGCTCGATGTGCATGTTCGGCTGGTCGTCCTCGTCCTCGCAGAGCGGATCGCGGGGGAATTGCGGCAGACCGTCCTGGAGCTTGCGATCGAACAGGTAGAACTCCAGTTCGAAAGCCACCACCGGGCGGATTCCGCGCTTTTCCAGTCGCTGCAGTACCCGCGCCAGCACCTCGCGCGGTTCGAACTCGATGGGGGCCTCAGTACCGTCGGAAGTGATGAGCATCTGCCCCAGCGGCTCCTTTTCCCAGCGCACTGGCTTCAGCGTGCCGGGCACCAGGCGACGCGGTGCGTCCGGGTCGCCGTCTGCGAAACAGTAGTCGCCAATCGGGTAGAGCCCACCCTGGGTGCCCAGCAGAACGCAGTTCTGCGGCACCTTGAGCGGGCTGCCAGCGGCAACTTTCTCCACCATTTCCACGGGGTAGCGCTTGCCGTAGAAGTGGCCGGGAATGTCCAGGCAGATCAGGTCGATATAGCGGACCTCCGGGTACTGGGCACGGAAGGCGCGCACTTCGCTGAGCAGGTCGGGGTACTGGTTTGTTGTTGTCATCACTGCTGTCCTGCGAGCGGGGGCTTCAGGTGAAGACCCACAAGACTCGCGTCGGTTTGTCGGAAAGATTGGCGTAGCGGAACTGGGCATGGGGCGGCAGCTGGAAGCTGTCGTTGGGGTAAAGGGTCACGGGCTTGGTGTCATCGTCGTACCAGACCGTCAGCTCCCCTTCGAGGACGAAACCGCCCTGCTCGGAACTGTCGTCCAGGTGACCCTCGCCGCTGGTGGCACCGGGTGCCAGGTGACTCTCCAGCATGGAAAAGCCGCCGGACATGGTGGGCGAGGCCAGCACGTCGGTAATGCCACCGGCGTAATAAAGCGTGCGACGTTCGCCCGGGCGGGTGACCCAGGGCGTCTCGCGTGGCTTGCTCAGGTTGTAGAAGTAAGTCGTGGGCACGCCCAGCGCTTCGCTGATGGCGGTAAGGTCGGCAACTGTCGGGCGCGACAGCCCACGCTCCACCTGGGAAAGGAACCCCACCGAGCGATCGATGCGCGTGGCGAGGTCCCCCAGGGTCACGTTCTTGTGCTTGCGCAGGTCACGAATCAGGATCGCGAGGCTTTCGATTTCGTCTTGCTTGTCCAATGGTGTCTCCTTGAGTCCCCCCTCTCCCGCGGGTGGGAGAGGGGCCGGGGGAGAGGGCATCGTCCCCCGCACAGAGCACTTAAATTACATCGCGCAGCCGGTAATAGGCCTTGCCGGCCGCTTCCAGCGGCGCGGCCAGCAGCGAGCCGCCCGGAAAGCGCGGGTTGCCGATGGCCTGGTAGAGGTCGATCAGGTCGTCATTGCCGAGGATGGCGTCGCTCACCGCCTTGGCGCCGGCCAGGGTCGGCAGGATTCCGTGACCGGAGAAGCCCTGCAGCCAATAGCGCGAGCCTTCGCGACCGATGTCCGGGGTGCGCTTCATGCTGACGTCGATGTGGCCGCCCCAGCCGAATTCGATTTCCACGCCCTTGAGCTGCGGGAATACGCGCTCCAGATATGGACGCGTGGCCGCCGGCACATCCTTGGGCAGGCCGCCCAGGTAGGTGCAGCCGCCGCCGAACAACAGTCGGTGGTCAGGGGTAAGGCGGAAGTAGTCAGGCACGAACTGGTTGTCGATCGCGCAACTGTTCTTCGGCAGCAGCGAGCGCGCCAGTTCCGGGTCCAGCGGCGCGGTCGCCACCTGGTAGGAACCTACCGGCAGCAGGCGGCTGGAAAGCTGGCGGTCGAGGCGGTCGACGTAGGCGTTGCAGGCCATCACCAGGATGCTTCCGCGCACTTCGCCCTGCGCGGTACGGGCCACATAGCCGGAAGGCGTTTCACGGTATTCCAGCACCCGGCTCTGCTCATAGATGCGCCCGCCGCGGGCTTCGATGGCGGCGGCCAGGCCCTGGGCCAACTTGAGTGGATTGAGGTGGGCAGCTTCCGGGTCGTACAGCGCCGCCTGGTAACGCGGGCTGTCGATCCACTCGGACAGTTCGTCGCGGCGGATCAGGCGCATCCGGTCGTAGCCCCATTTATGGATGGCGTCTTCCTGGGCCTCTTCGAGGAGTTTCACCCGACGTTCCATCACGGCGGTCCAGAGGCTGCCGACGCGGTAATCCACATCGAACCCGTGGCGGACCGGCAGCTCACGCATCTCGCCTGCGGCCCAGCGCATGCTGTCCCACAACCGACGGGTACGCTCCAGACCCAGTGCCTTTTCCAGCGGCGGCATATCGCAGGACCAGCCCAGCAATGCCTGCCCGCCATTGCGCCCGGAGGCCGCCCAGGCCACGCGGCTGGCTTCCAGCAGGGTTACGCGCTTGCCGGCCTCGGCAAGACGCAGGGCGGTATGCAGCCCGCTGAAACCGGCCCCGATGATCAGGACATCGGTCTCCTCGCTACCGGCCTGGCTCGGACGCAGGGGAATGCTGCCTGGGTAGGTGCGGGCGTAGTAGGTGCCGACATGCTGGGCGGACTGCTTGAACATGGGTGCCTCGTGAAATTTTTATCTGTAGATTTCATGAAAATCTACAGAAAAATATTCACTCAGCCAAGCAATTTGTTTGAAATAAACAACACAAGATCCGAGAAGCCGCACAAATAACAGCTATCTCAGGGTAGAGGTGATTGAAATTACGGACAGACGTGCATGATTCAGCCTACTGCTGCGTCCACACCTGCGCCTTCAGGCACTCCGCTACGTAATCGAGAAAGCAGGTGATGCGAGAGGCCAGCGCGGTATTGCGGTAGTAGACGGCATTGATCGGCTGGCGCACTTCCAACGTCTCGCGTACCAGCACCTGCACCAGGCTGCCGTCCGCGCGGTCGGCCTGGGTCATGAAATCGGAGAGACACACGATGCCGGCACCGGACAGGGCCAACTGGCGTAGCGTTTCGCCGCTGGAAGCCTTGATCGCAGGCTCGATCGGCAACTCGTCACCCAAGGTGTTGCGCAGGGGCCAGAGGTTGAGGGTTTCCGGCTGGGTGAAACCGATCAGACTGCGCTGCTGCAACGCTTCGACATCCTTCGGCGTGCCATGAACCTTGAGGTAGGCGGGGCTGGCCAGCACACGGATGCGGCTGCTGCCAAGCGGGCGGGCGTGGAGGGTGGAATCGCGCAGGGTGCCGATGCGAATGGCGATATCAGTGCGATGCTCGATCAGGTCGATGATCTGGTCGCTGCTGTGTAGTTCCAGTTCGATCTCCGGGTAGCGCTCACGAAAACCCGCAACCAGCGGCACCAGCACATGCAGCATGAATGGCGAAGCGGCATTGACCCGCAGCCGTCCCGCTGGCTTCTGCCGGCGCAGGGCCATCTGCTCTTCGGCCTCCTCCACCTGGGCGAGAATGCGCCGCGCCTGGCACAGGAACGCCTCGCCTTCCTCCGTCAGTTCCAGGCGCCGCGTGGTGCGGCGCAGCAGCGTGACATCGAGCTTTTCCTCCAACCGGCTCAGGGCGCGACTTACGCCCGAGGCGGTCTGCGCCAGTTGCTCGGCGGCGGCGGTGATCGAGCCGGTATCGACCACGGTGGCAAAGGCTTGCAGCTCGTCCAGGGTAGTTTTCATTCGTGACTCCCAAGCAAATATCTTTGGCTTGATACTCGGTTTTTTCGCATGAGTCGAGCGGCGACACTGTGCGCCATCCGCCCTTTCTCGGGCATGTTCGACTGAACTGGAGATTCCTCATGAGCATTCCCGCACTCGGCCTCGGCACGTTCCGCCTCAAGGAACAGCAGGTGATCGATTCGGTCAGCAATGGACTGGAACTGGGCTACCGCCACATCGACACCGCACAGATCTATGGCAACGAAACCGACGTTGGCCTGGCCATCGCCGAAAGCGGTGTGCCGCGTGACGAATTGTTCGTCACCACCAAGGTCTGGACGGAGAACCTCACCGCCGCCCGTTTGATCCCCAGCCTGGAAGAGAGCCTGGCCAAGCTGCGCCTGGAGCGGCTGGACCTGGCGCTGATCCACTGGCCCAGCCCCGCCGATGCCATTCCGGTGGCCGAGTACATGGGCGCCCTGGCCGAAGCCAGGGCACGCGGCCTGACGCTGCAGATCGGCATCTCCAACTTCACCCTCTCGCACATGCAGCAGGCTATCGACGCAGTTGGCAAGGAAGCTATCGCCACCAACCAGGTGGAAATCCATCCCTTCCTGCAGAACCGCAAGGTCGTGGAGTTCGCCCGCAGCCAGGGTATCCACCTCACCGCCTACATGCCGCTGGCCTACGGCAAGGTCATGCACGACCCGGTGATCCGGGGCATCGCCACCGCCCACGACGCCACGCCGGCCCAGGTCGCCCTGGCCTGGCTGCTGCAGCAGGGCTTCGCGGTGATTCCCTCCTCCACCCGCCGCGATAACCTGGCCAGCAACCTGCGGGCCCAGGAGCTTGTGCTGACCGAAACTGAAATGGCGGCGATCGCGACACTGGATCGCGGCGAGCGTCTGGCCGCGCCGGACTTCGCCCCGAACTGGGATTGAGCGAGACGGCGAGGGCCGCTGCGCGGGCCTTTCGCGAATGAATTCGCTCCCACCATCCAGGCAAACGGGCGAGTGACGGGGCCGCCGGATGCAACTACCCTCCTCCCTGATCTGCCAGGGAGAACTCCACCCATGTCCATCCAACGCGCCTTGCCGCGACTCGTCTGCATCGCCGCACTGGCCCTGCTGGGTGCATGCACCCAGCAACAGCAGCAACCACCCGCCACGCCGCCAGCCGGCCAGCCGCAGGCACCAGCCACCCCGCCGCAGGACCAACAGGCCAGCGAATTCGAAAGGCTCAAGCAACAGGCCGGACGTGGTGACCCTGACGCGCAGTACCAGCTCGGCAGCCTGTTCTTCGTCGGCAAGCCGCAGAAGGACCTCAAGCAGGCCGAGTACTGGTGGAAGCAAGCGGCCGACAAGGGGCATTCCCAGTCGGCCTTCAGCCTCGCCTTTCTCTACACCGGACGCGCCGACCCCGCCTTCGCCGATCAACGTGCCATGCACAAGTACCTCAGCCAGGCCTCTGCCGCCGGCAATGCCATGGCGCAGCACGTGCTGGGCAGCATGTACGCCCAGGGCGCCGAAGGTCTGAAACAGGACCCCAATCAGGCCCGCGCGCTATTCCAGAGCGCGTGCGACAAACAGTACCCACCGAGCTGCGAAGCGTTGAAGAAGCTGCAAGCGAATTGAGTCGATCTTGTAGGGGCGATTTCAATCGCCAAGCAGGTCGAAGACCTGCCCTGTAGGAGCGAATTCATTCGCGAAAGGGATTGGCACCGAGCCAACCTGCGTCCCCACAAGCAAAAACGCCCGGCATTAGCCGGGCGCTTTCATTCACTGCGCGATCAGAACCGGTAGTTGGCGCTGACCTCCAGGGTACGAGGTGCGCCGGGGGTGATCAGGTCCACCGAGCCATGGGCCGAGGCGTAGTAGTCGCGGTCGAACACGTTGTGCAGACGCAGCGCCATGTCCCATTGCGGCAGGTTGTAGAGCAGCGCCGCATCGAAGGTCGTGTAGCTGGGCATCACGACCTTGTTGTCCAGTGCGGTGTAGCGGTCATCCACGTAGTTGGCGCCCATGCCGAGACGCCATTCCGGGGTCAGCGAGCGCACCACCCAGAGGTTGGCGCTGTTGCGCGGCGTCAGGGTCGGTACCTGGCCTTCGTTGGGCACGCCGTTGGTCTTGTTGGTGGACTTGGTGATCTCCGCGTCCAGGTAAGCGTAGCCGCCGTAGACATTCCACTTCTCGGTGATCTGGCCGCTGAAGGTGGCTTCGAAACCATCGGTGCGCTGCTCACCGGCAAGCACCGTCAGGTTGGTGGTCGGGTCGGTGGTTTTCATGTTGGTGCGCTCGAGGCGGAACACCGCTGCGGTGACCGAGAGGCGGTTGTCGAGCAGGTCCCACTTGGCGCCCACCTCGTAGTTGGTGGTTTCTTCAGGCTCCAGGTGCTGGTTGCTCGGCGCCAGGGCAAACACTTCGCCCGACGGCTGATAACCACGGCTCACCGAGGCGTAGTAGGACTGGATCTGATCCGGCTGGAACACAAGGCCGGCACGCGGGCTCCAGGTCTTGTCGGTACGGTCCAGGTCGACGTTGGCCAGGCGATCATCATCATATTCCTGGCCAAAGATGTCGTAGCGTACGCCGAGCAGCGCCTTCCACTGCGAAGTCAGCTCGATCAGGTCCTGCACGTAGAAGCCGGCAGTGTCCTGGAAGTTGGTGCCCTTGGAAGACAGGTTGCTGGCGTGCTCCGGTACCGGAACCAGGGCGTCACGGTAGACCGGAACCTGCGCCACGTTGTTCTGGCTGAATACGCGCTGGTACTTGTCCTGGTGGCCCAGCTCCACACCGTAGAGCAGGCTGTGCTGCATTCCGGCCAGTTGGGCCTGCTGCTTCAGTTCGGTCTGGTTGAACACACCGTACTCATCACGCGCCACGTTTCCACGGTTCAGTTTCACCAGCAGCTCGCCGTTGGGGGCGGTGACGAAACGGGTCGGACTGCTGTCGGCCAGGGTGTTGTTGCGGTCCAGGTCGTAGTGGTAGTAGCGGGTGGTGTTGCTCAACGTCAGCTCGTCGTTGATGCGGTAGTCCAGGCCGGCAGTGAAGGAGAACACTTCACTGCGGGCGTAGTCCTGGTCCGCGTCACCGGAGCCGAAGCGCTTCTCGCGGTCGACGTGTACCGGGCGATCGCCAAGCGCGGGGATACCGAAATCGATCAAGCGCTTGTCGTAGAGGTAGGTGGCGCCCAGGTTGAGCTCCAGGTCATCGGACAGCTTGAAGAAAGCGGACGGCGCAATCGCCTTGCGGTCGATGTAGCCGTCATCGCGGAAGGTGTCGCTGTCTTCGAACGCACCGGTGACGCGGAACGCCTTGTCGCGCTGCTGCTGGTCGCCCCAGCCGGCATCGAACTGGGTGCGACGCTTGCCTTCACTGTCGAAGCTGACACCCAGCTCCCGCTTGGGATCAAAACCGGGCTTCTTGCTCACGCTGTTGATCAGGCCACCGGAAGAACCACGCCCGTAAAGCACGGCAGCCGGGCCCTTGATGACCTCGACGCGTTCGACGTTGGAGAGGTCGCGGAAGTACAGCGCGTCATCACGGATGCCGTCTACGAACATATCGCCAATGGCGCTGAATCCGCGGATGGTGACCTGGTCGCGCTGGCCATCACCGTTGGAAAGACCAATGCCGGGGACGTTCTTCAGCACGTCTTCCATGGACTGGGCGCCCTGGTCCTTGATCACGCTCTCAGGCACCACGTTGACGGTCTGGGGAATGTCACGCAGTGGCGCGTCGATCTTCAGCCCGCTTCGGCTCTCGGTGGCCTTGTAGCTTTGCTGCTCGTAGGCACTGGTCACCGAGGTCGCCGGAATGGCCAGCGCCTCCCCGGTTTCAGCCTGGACAGCGGGAATTACCAGCAGGCCCAGCATCGGCAGAGATGCCGGGGCAATACGCTTTCTAGCCACCAAGAGTTCCTTAGTCATTGTGAAAAAGAACAAATGGTAACAATTAGCATTTGCAAATCAAATGTAAATGATTCGCAGATGGTGAGTTTTATCGATTGATTTTCGTGGCATTCCTTGCAGCACCGGGCGCCATGCCATGGCAGCGCTTGAAGGCGCGACTGAAGGCAGCTTCCGACTGATAGCCCAGGCGCTCGGCCAGGGCCGCGATTGACACGTCCCCTTCCTGCAACCAGCCCAGCGCAAGGTTCATGCGCCAGCGGGTCAGGTATTGCATGGCCGGTTCGCCCACCAGGGCGGTGAAGCGTGCGGCGAAGGCGGAGCGCGACATGGCAGCGACTTCGGCCAGGGACACGAGACTCCAGTCTCGCGCCGGGTCACGGTGAATCAGGCCGATGGCGCGACCGATCTGGCGGTCCTGCAAGGCACCAAGCCAGCCGGTTTGGGCCGCAGGGTCGCGCTCGATCCAGGCACGAATGGCCTGGATCACCAGGATGTCGGCCAGCCGCGTTACCACCGTCTCGCCACCCGGGCGCATGGCTCGTGCCTCGTCGCGCATGAAGCGCAAGGTACCCTGCAGCCAGTCGGCGTGTTCGGCGCTGGTCGCCTCCACGTGCAACAACGGCGGAAGCAGGCGTACCAGTTGCCGCGCCACCGGATGGTCGAAGCGCACTGCCCCGCAGACCAGGCTAACCGGAGCGCCGCCGCCGCCATGGCGAATGATCTCGTAGCGGTCGCTCAGGCACTCTCGCGGCAGATCGAACAACGGCACCGCCGCCACGTTCCTCCCGCTCAGCAGGCTATGGCCCTGACCATGGGGCACCAGCGCCAGGTCGCCCGCGCGCAGTAGCAGCGGTTCGTGCCCGCCCACTTCGAGCCAGCATTCGCCGGATGTCACCACATGGAACATCAGGCAGTCCTCCATCGACGGCAGCCCCAGCCCCCAGGGCGCGGTGAACTCAGATGCGCAATAGAGCGTCCCGCTCATGCGCAGCAGGTGCAGTGCTTCACCCAGGGGATCGTGGGATTGCCAGGGGGTGTTCGGGTCCATGGTGGCTTGCTCATCTCTGGACGATTGATCATGAATCATCGACCCGTGATCATTGTTCGTCCAATGCTCTCGGCTGAGACTTGATCTCAAGCGCTCAGGCATGTGCCGGACAGACAAGCGCGACCAGGAGGACGAGATGATCACGGTAATGGGTGCCACCGGGCACACGGGCAAACGCATCGCCTGGCAACTGCTGAAAGCGGGTCATCCGGTTCGCGCACTGGGACGTTCGGCTGAACGCCTGGCCGAGCTGAAGGATGCCGGGGCCGAAGTGATGGCCGGTGAGCCGAACGATGCGGCTTACCTGACCAAGGCCTTTCATGGCGCCGACGTGGTCTACACCTTGCTGCCCTACGACCCGTCGGTGGCCGATTACATGGCGCAGCAGGCAGATGTGGGTGAAGCCATCGTGAAGGCGATACGCAACAGCGGCGTCCGCCGCGTGGTGGCGCTATCGAGCGTCGGCGCGGAGCTGGCTTCGGGCAACGGTCCGATTGCCAGCATGCATGAGCAGGAAGTGCGCCTGCGCGCGGTGTCGAGCGTCGATGTGCTGATCCTTCGGGCGGGTGTCTTTTTTGAGAACCTGCTGCCGGCGCTGTACATGATCGAGCAGCACGGCCTGGTGGCCGACGGCGTCGACGCGGACGTGCCGGTGCCGATGATCGCCTCGCAGGACATCGCCGATGCAGCCCTCGCCGCGCTGCTCGACCGCGATTGGCACGGAGTACAGGTGCGCGAACTGCTGGGACAGCGGGACATCAGTTATGGCGAGGCCACGCGCATCCTGGGCGAGCACCTGGGTCGGCCGGACCTGCCCTATGTGCAACTGCCCTATGGCGAAATGGCGGGGATGCTGCAGGAAGCGGGGTTCTCGGCAGACCTCGCCGGGCTCTATGCGGAGCTGGCCCAGGGCATCAACGAGCGGCGGGTGAAGTCCCTGGAAGGACGGCGTCCTGAAAACACCACGGCGACGTCATTCGAGGCGTTCGTGGCGGAGATGGTGGTTTAAGTCACCCTGGGGCGATGCTCAGCTGCGCAGCCCTTGGCGACCTGCACGCCTGCGTCAGCTGTTGGCGCAGGCGCTGGACTCCTTCAGGTAGGTCACGGATTTCTCTTCGCCCTGGGAATCGACGTAGGTCATCTTCGCCTGGATGGTCTCGCAGGTCAGTGAGTTGGGCTCGTCTATGGAGATGACACGGGCGACGTCCAGCGGCATGCCGTAGCTGTAGGGCACGGATTCAGCGGATTTCGCGGCGAAGACACTGCCGCTGGCCAGGAAAGCGAGCAGCAAGGTGGTACTGGTGGCGATTGCACGGTTCATGGTGGTTCTCCTGATTTGACTGGAAGGCCCTGACATCGTTGCCGATGCGTGCTCGGCCCATGTGCCAATTCGACTCCAGGCAAGGCGCAGGAAAAAGACGCCTTTGCTGAAAGCGCTTTTCCGCGGCGCGCAACAATCTTCGCCGCCCGACGGTCATGCCCCCGCTTACGACGGGGTCTATCGTTCCCTGACCGGCAAACGGCCAGCAGGAGAGGACCCGGCCATGAACACCAGTGATCTGCTCGAACAACTACTGCGGTCCGGCCAGGCCGGGGCAGCGCAACGGGGCGAAGCAGGAATGTCGTCGCAGGACCCTCTGGGCGGACTCGGCGGTCTGTTGGGCGGTCTCATGGGAGGTGGCGGCGGCGCCAATGCCGGACTGGGAGGCTTGCTCGGCGGCATCCTTGGCGGTGGCCAGGGCGGTGCATCCATGGGTGGTGGCTCGATGGGGAGTGGTGGCGGGCGTGCCGGCGGAATGAACTACGCTGCGCTGGCCTCCCTGGGCATGATGGCCTTTCAGGCGTATCAGTCCTGGCAGCGCCAGCAGTCTTCCGCCCCCCAGCAGGCAATCAGCACGGTGGACCAGCTTTCCGGCGCCGAAGCCGATGACCACAGCCTGGCCATCCTTCGCGCATTGATCGCCGCGGCCAAGGCGGACGGGCGCATCGACGAGCAGGAAAAACAGACCATCTACGCGGAGATTTCCCGGCATACCGACGACCCGCAATTGCAGGAGTGGCTGGACCAGGAAGTGCGCAGCCCGCTGGATGCAGCCGACGTGGCGCAGTCCGCCACGGACCCTGGCATGGCCGCCGAGATGTACCTGGCCAGCGTGATGCTGGTGGATGACCAGCAGGCTGCGGAACGCAGCTACCTGGACGAACTGGCCTATCAGCTGAAACTCGATCCGGACCTGCAGGCCCATCTGGAGCAACAGGCGCGGGGCAATGCCTAAGGCGTAACCTGATAGCCACGCTGCTGCAGGCAGCTCATATAGGCCGACGACGCCGTGCTGCTAGCCTGCTCGTTGGTGCGGCGGTTCTGCCGACGCTCCTGGCGTTGGCGCGAGCCGCCGACTACGGCACCGGCCACGGCGGCGTCCTTGGCTTTCTCTTGCCGGTACTCCTTCTGCAGATCGTCATCGATACGGTCGTAGTCGTTGCTGCGCGCCTGGCCAACGACGGCACCGGCCATCGCCCCCGTGGCGGCACCCCGGACACGACCGCCGCTTGGGTTGGTGTCGGCGGGAGGAGCGGCGCTGCCGGCCTGGGCCTGACAGTTGGCGACGTCCTGCTGGATCTGCTGCTGGGTCTGCCCCTGCAGGGGCACCACGGTTTCGGCGATAGCCGGCAGGCAGATGAATGCGGCGAGCAAGGTCCAGCGACAAGGGGAGAAGGGACTCATGGTGACGAGGCTCCCGAAGGATGTGGGTGGGACCGGTGTAACGCCGGTCGTGTTCCGTTCAGTCTGGGTCGGTACCAGGCACTGCGACAGGGGTGCCGACCAGTGGGCGTCGCATGCCGGCTTCAGGTAGCCTTGCGCACCCGCTAACCTCCAAGCACGCCACCGACCGAGCCCGTCCATGTCCGACCTGTCCCTCGACGAAATCGACCGCCAGCTGATCGCCGCCCTGCAGATCAACGCCCGCGAAAGTGTGGCCATGCTGGCGCGACGCCTGGGTATCGCGCGCACTACGGTGACCTCGCGCCTGGCCCGCCTGGAAAAGGCGCGGATAATCACCGGCTACGGCGTGCGCCTGGGCCAGCGAGTGGCCGATGGTGGCCTGCAAGCCTACGTGGGGATCACCGTGAAGCCTCGTAGCGGCAAGGACGTGTTGCGGCGCCTGACGGGAATGGCAGAGGTGCAGGTGCTCTGCGCAGTGAGCGGCGAGTTCGACTACGTCGCCTGGTTGCGCGCCGATTCCCCCGAGCGCCTCGATGAACTGCTGGACCTGATCGGCAGCGTCGACGGGGTGGAGAAGACCACGACCTCGATCATCCTCAGTTGCAAGATCGATCGCGGCCAGCCGTTGGCGCCCGCCAGCACCTAGGTTGGCGCGCGCGGCATCCCGCCAGAGTGCAGCGAAACCCTACGATTGGCCGTCTGCCTCCGCCTGTTGGGCCTCGCGTAGCTCGAACCAACCTACGAACCTCGCTCCCTCCACTGACTACGCTGATGGAAAGCGCACGCAAGCATGTTCGTCGTTTAGCGCAATGTGATCGTCATATCGCATTGAATGACTACCAAATGACGACACTCTGCGTCTTATGGACGAAATCGACGCTCCCTAGAATGGCTCCACCGCGCCTCCGGGCCGCTCTTCCACAAGCCTTCAAGGTCCATCATGAACAAGAACGATCGCCACCCTGCCGACGGCAAGAAACCCATCACCATCTTCGGCCCGGACTTCCCCTTCGCCTTCGATGACTGGATCGAGCATCCAGCGGGCCTGGGCAGCATTCCGGCTGAACAGCATGGGGCCGAGGTGGCCATTGTCGGAGCCGGCATCGCCGGCCTGGTGGCGGCCTACGAGTTGATGAAGCTGGGCCTGAAGCCCGTGGTTTATGAAGCCTCCAAGATGGGTGGACGCCTGCGTTCGCAGACCTTCGAAGGCACTGACGGCATCATCGCGGAACTGGGCGGCATGCGCTTCCCGGCCTCATCCACTGCCTTCTACCACTACGTCGACATGCTCGGTCTCAAGACCCAGCCCTTCCCCAACCCGCTGACCCCGGCCTCGGGCAGCACGGTGATCGATATCGAGGGCAAGACTTACTACGCGGAGAAGATGGCCGACCTGCCGGCGCTCTTCCAGGAAGTGGCCGACGCCTGGGCTGATGCCCTGGAAGACGGCGCCCGCTTCGGCGACATCCAGCAGGCCATCCGCGACCGCGATGTAAAACGCCTGAAAGAACTGTGGGACACCCTGGTGCCACTGTGGGACGACCGCACTTTCTATGACTTCGTTGCCAGCTCCAAGGCCTTCGCCAAGCTGTCCTTCCACCACCGCGAAGTGTTCGGCCAGGTAGGCTTCGGCACCGGCGGCTGGGACTCCGACTTCCCCAACTCGATGCTGGAAATCTTCCGCGTGGTGATGACCGCCTGCGACGACAACCAGCACCTGATCGTTGGCGGCGTGCAGCAAGTGCCCATGGGCATCTGGCGCCATGTCCCGGAGAAGTGCGTGCACTGGCCGGCTGGTACCAGCCTGGCGTCCCTGCACAACGGCGCACCGCGTCCTGGTGTGAAACGCATCGCCCGCGCCGCCGATGGTCGTCTTGCGGTGACCGACAACTGGGGCGATACCCGTCACTTCGCGGCGGTGCTCGCCACCTGCCAGAGCTGGCTGCTGACCACCCAGATCGAGTGCGAAGAATCATTGTTCTCGCAGAAGATGTGGATGGCTCTGGACCGCACGCGCTACATGCAGTCCTCCAAGACCTTCGTGATGGTCGATCGCCCGTTCTGGAAGGACAAGAATCCGGAAACCGGCCGCGACACCCTGAGCATGACCCTCACCGACCGCCTGACCCGCGGCACTTACCTGTTCGACAACGGCGACGACAAGCCCGGCGTGATCTGCCTGTCCTACTCCTGGATGAGCGACGCGCTGAAGATGCTGCCGCACCCGGTGGAGAAGCGCGTGAAGCTGGCCCTGGATGCGCTGAAGAAGATCTACCCGGACGTGGATATCGCCGGCCACATCATCGGCGATCCAATTACCATTTCCTGGGAATCGGACCCGCACTTCCTCGGTGCCTTCAAAGGCGCGCTGCCGGGCCACTATCGCTACAACCAGCGCATGTACGCCCACTTCATGCAGGACGACATGCCCGCCGAGCAGCGCGGCATCTTCATCGCCGGTGACGACGTGTCCTGGACCCCGGCCTGGGTGGAAGGTGCGGTACAGACCTCGCTCAACGCGGTCTGGGGCATCATGAAGCACTTCGGCGGCAGCACTCCGTCCGAGAACCCCGGCCCCGGTGACTGCTTCGCTGAGCTCGGTCCCATCGCCCTGCCTGACTGAGTCGGGAGACGTCCATGCGCATCGCCCTCTATCAGTGCCCACCCTTGCCGCGCGATCCGGCGGCCAACCTCGATCGCCTGCATCTGCGGGCGGCTGAGGCCGCCCGGCGCGGCGCACAGCTGCTGGTTACGCCGGAGATGTACCTCAGCGGCTACAACATTGGCGCGGAAGCGGTCAGCGCCCTGGCCGACCCCTGCGACGGTGCCTGGGCCGGACGAATAGCCGGGATAGCCCGCGAGCACGGCATCGCCATCCTCTACGGCTACCCGGAACGTAGCGCCGAAGGCGCCATCTTCAACTCGGTGCAACTGATCGACGCCCAGGGCCAGCGTCTAGGCAACTACCGCAAGACCCACCTCTTCGGCGAGCTGGACAGGAGCATGTTCAGCGCCGGCGGCGACGACTATCCGCTGGTGGAACTGAACGGCTGGAAGCTGGGCATGCTGATCTGCTACGACGTGGAGTTCCCCGAGAACGTCCGCCGCCTGGCACTCGCCGGCGCCGATGCGGTACTGGTGCCGACCGCCAACATGGAGCCGTTTGACTTCGTCTGCGACGTGCTGGTCCGCACCCGCGCATTCGAAAGTCAGTGCTACCTGGCTTACGCCAACTATTGCGGTTCCGAGGGAGAAATCCGCTACTGCGGCCTCTCCAGCGTTTGCGCGCCGGACGGCAGCCAGGCAGCGATTTGTGGACGCGAAGAGACCCTGGCCTTCGCCGACCTCAGGCGGGACAAGCTGGAGGCCTCGCGGGAGAGTCTTACCTACCTCAGGGATCGGCGGGCGGAGTTGTATCGCCCGCTGAGCTGAACCCGAGACTTCTGTCGGGGCGAATTCATTCGCTTGGGGTAACGAAGCTACCCTGATATCTCGAAGGGCAGACCTGCGGCCTGCTTGGCGAATGAATTCGCCCCCACAGGAAAAGCGGATCAAGCCTGCGAAAGATCAAGTCAGCGCGGCATGCGGTCCGGTCAGGTAGTCCAGCAGGCGGAACAGCGTCGGCGCCAGTGCGCTGCAGTGAGGGATGCCGTCGCGAATGGCCGACGCGTCTTCCACGGAACCTGAAAGCTCAAGATCCGCCGCGCAGGCCTCCAGCATCGCTTCGATGCTTTCCGGCGTGCTTTCCAGATGGCATTGCAGGCCAATGGCCCGCTCTTCCCAGACAAACCCCTGATTGGCGCAGGCCGCCGAACCGTAGAGGGGAATCGCCCCGGACGGCAGGTCGAAGGTCTCACCGTGCCAGTGCATTGCCAACAACCGCTGGGGCAGCATGCGGCCCAGCGAGGTGCGATCCGCCTCGAGGTGCTTCTCCATCGGCCACCAGCCAATCTCTGCCTCGCCCTTGCGCACTACCGCGCCCAGGGCCTGGGCCAGCAACTGGCCACCGAGGCAGATGCCCAGTACGCGCTTGCCCGCGTCGAGTGCCTTGCGGATCAATTTCTTCTCGGCCTTCAGCCAGGGAAGCTCCGCTTCGTCATGCACGCTCATGGGCCCTCCCATGACAATGAGCAGGTCGAAGTCGTCGGGACTCGGCAGGAGGGCATCGGCGTAAAGGCTGTACATCCGAACCTGCGCGGCGCGCAGGTCGAGCCATTGCTGGATGCGGCCAGGGCCTTCGAAGGGGGCATGCTGCAGGATGGCAACGCGCATGTCAGGCGATCTCCAGGGGTTCGCTCTTGGCCAGGGCAAAGGCGCGGTTCAGGCGCTTGAGCATTTCATCGACATTGGCGCGGCTTACCGTCAGCGCCGGGGTGAAGCGCAGGCAGTCAGGCTGCGGCGCATTGATCAGCAATCCTTCGGCGAAGGCGTGTCGGGCCACGAGGGGTGCGGACTGGCGAATCAGCGGCAGGCCGATCATCAGGCCGTGGCCACGCAGGGGACCGTGCCCATGGCGACGGGATACCCGCGCCAATCCTTCGCGCAAGTGCTGGGCGACATCTCGGACCTGCTCGAGAAAGCCAGACTCCAGCACCGTATTCAGTACGGCAAGGCCGGCAGCGGTCATCAATGCGTTGCCATGGTAGGTGCCACCCTGCTCGCCTGGTTCGAAGCAACAGGCATTGCCACGCGCCAGCAAGGCAGCGAGGGGTACTCCGCCACCCAGCCCCTTGCCAAGGGTGATGATGTCGGCACGGATGCCGTAGAGCTCTTCCGCCAACAGGGTGCCGCAACGGCCGATGCCGGTCTGTACTTCGTCGAGGATCAGCAGCACGCCGCGTTCCCGACACAGGCGTTCGACGCCCTGGAAGTACTCCAGTGTGGCGGGGATGACGCCGGCTTCGCCCTGCACCGGCTCCAGCATCACTGCCACCGTCGTCTCGTCCACAGCGGCGGCCAGGGCATCGAGGTCGTTGTACGGAACCTTGGTGAAGCCCGGCACCTTCGGCTCGAACATCGATTCGAAGACCGGCTTACCGGAAGCGGACATGGTGGCCAGCGTGCGGCCGTGAAAGCTGTTGCTGGCGGTGACGATGCCGAAGGCCCCACCCCGATGCAGCTGACCCCACTTGCGAGCCAGCTTGATGGCCCCTTCGTTGGCCTCGGCGCCACTGTTGAGGAAGTACACCTGGTCGCTGCCGCTTGCCTGGCACAAGCGCGAGGCGAGTTCGAGCATTCCGCGGTTGTAGTAGGCCGGCCCGGGATTGATCAGGTTCTCCGCCTGACGTTTGAGCGCATTGACCACGACGCTGGGGCTGTGGCCCAGACTGTTCACCGCCCAGCCCTGAGTGAAGTCGAGGAAGGCATGGCCTTCGGAATCCCAGAGCCAGGAACCCTGGCCGCGCACGAACAGTTGGTCGGGACGTTCCACGGTTTTCATCAAGCGCAGACCGGCGAGAGCATCACGCATGCTCCGGGACCTCCTCATGTCGATACTCGACGCCCAGCAGGCGCAGGCCGTCCGGGCCCTGTTCGAGGATGCGGCGGAGTTCTCGACGACGCTCTATGTGCAGGCTGAAACCCTCCTCGCGGGGGAAGCGCTTACGCATCTCGCGGGTCATCTCCACGTAGCGCGCCTGGCTTACGCTGATCTCGGCGAACAGCACGTCGTCACGGCGCAGGCTTATGCGGTAGTCGCTCATGCGCGCATCCCCTCCAGCGGCAAGCCCTGCAAACGGGCACTCCAGTCTTCCAAAAGGCCTGTGCTGAGACGACGGGCAGCCGTTTCGCGCCAGCGCGTGGACAGCGCTTCGCACTGTTGCAGTTGCTGCAGGCCGGCGTGTTCCAGCGGGAAATGGAAGAAGCTCTGGATGGTGTGGGCAACGGTCAGGCCGGGGTAGCTGCGCTGGATCAGTTCCAGCGAGTCTTCCTGGCTGACGAAGCCGGGCCGCAGCACGCGGTAGAACCAGCCACAGCGGCCGGTTTCCTGCACCCGCTCCGGCAATTCGGGAATGTCCCAACGGCGGCTCAGGCGGTAACAGGGCGAACGCGGCTGACTGACCTGGATGAAGGCCTGCCCCCAGCGGAAGATATCGCCGATGCACACCTGGTCTTCGGTGAGGCCGCAGGTGGAAAGGTTCTCGCCGAAGCTTGGTGCTTTCCATTCGAGGTGACGAAAATGCTTGCGCCAGTACTGGTAGTGCTCGGCCGGGTAATGGTGCAGCGCACGTTCGGGACCACCGTGGAAACGCGGGTCACCCTGCTCGTCGCTGCCCAGGCCCTGGGGCCAGAGCCAGAGACGGTGGTCGATCGATTGCTTGTCGATTGCACTGGACAAACCACCGCCTATATCTTCGGCTTTACCTATGAAAACGCCATTTACGACCCATGCGCACATTCGCCCTCTCCAGCACCAGATGCAGTCTCTACGTGGCATAGGCTATGGCCTTGAAGCATCACGGGCCATTTCGTTTTTCCAGCTTTATCGATAAGTAACGCTTATGGATTTTCGCCAGCTTCGCTACTTCGTCGCGCTTTACGAGGAAGGCCACGTCGGTCGCGCCGCCGAGCGTCTGAGCCTGTCGCAACCAGCGCTCTCCCAACAGATTCGCCAGTTGGAGCAGAACCTGGATGTCAGCCTGTTCCAGCGCAGCGGAAAACGCCTGCTGCCGACCTTGGCCGCGCACACCCTGTATGGCCACGCCCTGCCACTACTGGATGGGCTGGAACGCGCCCGTGAGGCGTTGCGCGGATTCCGTGGCCAGTCGCCGCGCAGCCTGGCTATCGGCGTACTGCAGACGGTCAATGCGGCGCTGGTCCCCATGCTGCTGGAGCGCCTGCGCGAGGCACAGCCACAGCTGGTGGTACAGATCTATGAACTGTCGGGACTGGATATCGAACGCCGCCTGCTGACCGGCAACCTGGATATCGGAATCGGCTTCCTGCCACCGCGCCAACCAGGGCTGCACAGCCAGTTGCTCTACGAGGATGAGTTGCAGTTGGTGATTCCCTCCGAGCACCCACTGAAGGAGTTCAAGAAGGTTTCCCTGGCCCAGGCGGCTGAGCTGCCGATGCTGCTGCTCGGCGAGGAGTTCCGCATCCGGCAGATCTGGCAGGAGCAACTCGCCCTGCTCGGCCGCCGCCCGCACGTGCAGGCGGAGCTGAACCACATGGCGGGCATCCTCGACAGCCTGCCGCACACCATGCTGGCGACGGTGCTGCCCGGCCGCGCGCGACAGATGCATGCGAACCAGGGTCTGTTGTGGAAGCCGCTTAGCGAGCCACGGGTGCCGTTGAAGGTGGGATTGGTGTTTCGCGATGCCCAGCGCCAGCAGGCGACCTTGGAGTTGCTGCGCTCGGTACTGGAAGGGGTGGTGGGGCCGAAGGACTATTGAGCTGGGGGAGTTTTGCAACGCAGAAAAAGAAAAACCTCGCCGAAGCGAGGTTTTGCAGACTGTGTCCCGACATCCCTGATCTGACCGCCATCCTGGCGGAATCCGGCGTATCCCTGTTTTGCAATGCGCTTCCTGCGCGACGTCCAATGGAGTGAAGATTAATCCCCTCTACCAGGGTCTGAAAGGAGCTATAGCCACCAGCATTTGTAAGCTAATGCTTACACGATTTCGGAATTATCCGAGGCCCTCTTATTGCAACCCAAGGTACAACCAAGCAAGCGATCGGTTGGTCTTGGTTTGCCCCCGGTGCTCTTGTTAGACTCGTTTTGTCCTACAAGAACTACAGACCCCGACAAGGCGGTCCCAGGGTCATGACCATGCGCCCAATTCTTACTGCCCTTTCCTGCCTGGCGGCCCTGGTCGCCAGCCATGCATTCGCCGGTGGCCAGGATCGCCTGGCCGATCCGAAGGCCGCGGTCGAGCAGGCCTTCTGGCAACAGCTCTACGCCGACGGAGGCGTCACGCTCTATTGCGGCAAGACCTTCAGCGCTCCCGGCGGCCTGCTCAGTGCCAGCCCGGTGTACAGCGCCAAGCAGATCAAGAGCGCACTGCGCTGCGTCACCGACAGCCAGTGCCAAGCTGCCAATGCGCAATACCCCTACATGCTCTCCGACCTGCACAACCTCTACCCGGACCAGTCGCGCATCGAACTGGCCCGCCGCAATGCCCTGTTCGGCGATGTCGGCGACGGTGGACAGCGCACGCTGGCCGACTGTGACTTCAAATCCGCCTACCAACTCGTCGAACCTCGCGACGCCGCCAAGGGCAACGTAGCCCGCGCGATCTTCTACATGCACAGCGAATATGGCCTGCCCATCGTCGGCCAGTTGCAGATGTTCCAGCAGTGGAACCGCCTCGACCCGGTGGACGACGAAGAACGCGCCCGCAATAGCCGCATCGAGGCGATCCAGGGCAACCGCAACCGCTTCATCGATGACCCGTCATTGGCGGATTCGCTACAGCCGTAGGAAAGCTTGTGGGGACAGCTGCGCTGTCCTTGGCGAATGAATTAGCCCCTACCGAAAAGCATCTCCCGGAAAATACGAAGCCCCGCAATTGCGGGGCTTCGTGTTTGCCGACTAGCGCTTAGAACTGCGCGGCGTCGAGCAGGTAGAGCGACTCGCTGCCGGCCTTCACCGAGGCGGTCAGGGAGTGGATGCGCGGCAGCAGGCGAGCGAAGTAGAAGCGCGCGGTGCCGAGCTTGCTGGCGTAGAACTCGTCCTGACCTTCCTTGCCCAGCGCAGCGCGAGCCATCAGGGCCCACATGTAGGCGTAGGCGGTGTAGCCGAACACATGAAGGTACTCGACCGAGGCAGCGCCGATTTCGTTCGGGTTGTTCTTCGCACGGTCCAGGACCCAGGCGGTCAGCTCGTCGAGGTTGGCGACGGCAGCTTTCAGCGGTTCGGTGAACTCGGCCAGCTCGGCGGAGGCGCCATTGGCGAACGCCTTGATCTCGTCGGCGAAGTGCTTGTAGAACGCGCCACCGCTGCCGACGATCTTGCGGCCCATCAGGTCGAGTGCCTGGATGCCGTTGGTGCCTTCGTAGATCTGGGTGATGCGCACATCACGCACCAGCTGCTCCTGGCCCCACTCGCGGATGAAGCCGTGACCGCCGAATACCTGCTGGCCGTGGATAGTGGTTTCCAGACCGAGGTCGGTGAGGAAAGCCTTGGCGACGGGGGTCAGCAGGGCGACCATTTCTTCGGCGCGCTTGCGCACGGCGGTGTCTTCGCTGAACTTGGCGGTGTCCAGCTGCATGGCCACGTAGCTGGAGAAGGCACGGCCGCCTTCGTTGGCTGCCTTCATGGTCAGCAGCATGCGACGCACGTCCGGATGGACGATGATCGGGTCAGCAGCCTTGTCCTTGGCGACCGGGCCGGTCGGCGCGCGGCTCTGGATACGCTCACGGGCGTATTCCACGGCGCTCTGGTAGGAACGCTCGCCAGAAGCCAGGCCCTGGATACCCACGCCCAGGCGCTCGTAATTCATCATGGTGAACATGGCGGCCAGGCCCTTGTTCGGGGCGTCGACGATGTAGCCGGTGGCGCCGTCGAAGTTCATCACGCAGGTGGCAGAGGCCTTGATGCCCATCTTGTGTTCGATGGAACCGCAAGAGACGGCGTTCTGTTCGCCCAGAGAACCGTCCGCGTTGACCATGACCTTGGGCACCAGGAACAGGGAAATGCCTTTCGGGCCGGCCGGGGCATCCGGCAGCTTGGCCAGTACCAGGTGGATGATGTTCTCGGTCAGATCGTGCTCACCGCCGGTGATGAAGATCTTGGTGCCGGAGATCTTGTAGCTGCCGTCAGCCTGGGGTTCGGCCTTCGTGCGGATGATGCCGAGGTCGGTACCGGCATGCGGCTCGGTCAGGCACATGGAGCCAGCCCAGACACCCGCGTACATGTTCGGCAGGTACTTTTCCTTCAGCTCTTCACTGGCGTGCGCGTTGATCGACAGGCAGGCGCCTGCGGTCAGCATCGGGTACAGGCCGAAGGACAGGTTGGCCGCATTGACCATCTCTTCGACTTGGGCGGAAATCACCTTGGGCATGCCCATGCCGCCAAAGATGGGGTCACCGCCCACACCAACCCAGCCGCCTTCGGCGTAGGTCTTGTAGGCCGCGGGGAAGCCCGCCGGAGTGCTCACGGAACCGTCTTTCCACTGGCAGCCTTCTTCGTCGCCGCTGCGGTTCAGCGGGGCGATCACGCCACCGGTGACCTTGCCGGCTTCTTCCAGGATGGCGGAGGCGGTATCGGCGTCGACCACTTCGGCCAGGGCAGGCAGCTCAGCCCAGAGCTTGGCTACCTCGAAAACTTCATTGAGGACGAAGCGCATATCGCGCAGGGGCGCTTTGTAGTCAGCCATGTGCAAACCTCGCAATCACTCACAGGTGGCCAGGGTCGGCCGGTTCACGGAAGAGGTCCGCAGTGTACATGAACAACTTTTAAGAGACATAGAGTCCTAATGTGACCAAATATTCACATAAGGTCACACCCTTTCCCCGCATGAAAAAGGCCCGCACCAGGCGGGCCTCCGACCGTCCATCGGTGCGTTACAGACTGAAATGCTCTGCCGGCAATTGCATCAGGCAATCGCTGCCGGCTTCCACGGCCGCGCGGTGGGACTCGGTACGCGGTAGCAGGCGCTTGAAGTAGAAATCGCAGGTCGCCAGCTTGGTCTGATAGTAGGCGCTGTCGCCGCTGCCCGCCTCCAGCTTGGCATCCGCCACAACGGCCATGCGCAGCCAGAACCAGGCCAGGGTGATGTAGCCGGAGTACATCAGGTAATCCAGCGCGGCTGCACCCACCTCGTCCGGATTCTTCATGGCGGCCAGGCCGACCTTCTGGGTCAGCTCGCCCCACTGCTGGTTGAGACGTGCCAGTTCAGCCGCGTGGCCCTTGAAACGCGGATGCTCGGCCTGAGCCTGGCAGAATTTGTGGATGATTTTGGTGAAACCGCGCAGCAGCTTGCCCTGACTCCCCAACACCTTGCGGCCCAGCAGGTCGAGCGCCTGGATGCCGTTGGTGCCTTCGTAGATGGGGGCGATGCGGCAATCGCGCACCAGTTGCTCCATGCCCCACTCGCGGATATAGCCGTGGCCACCGAACACTTGCATGCCGAGGTTGGTGGCTTCGAGGCCGGTATCGGTCATGAAGGCCTTGCAGATCGGCGTGAGGAAGGCGAGCAGGTTCTCGGCCTCTTCGCGCTGCTCGGCGCTATCGCTGCGATGGGCGATGTCCAGTTGCTGGGCAGTGAAGTAGGCCAGAGCCCGGTTGCCTTCGTTGAATGCCTTCATGGTCAGCAGCATACGGCGCACGTCGGGATGCACGATGATCGGGTCGGCGACCTTGTCCGGCGCCTTGGGCCCGGTAAGGGCACGCATCTGCAGACGGTCGTTGGCATAACGCACGGCCCCCTGGTAGCTGGCTTCGCCGAGGCAAAGACCCTGCATGCCGGTGCCCAGACGCGCATGGTTCATCATGGTGAACATACAGTTCAGGCCCTTGTTGGCCTCACCGATGAGGAAGCCTTTGGCGCCGTCGAAGTTCATCACGCAGGTTGCCGAAGCCTTGATGCCCATTTTGTGTTCGATGGACCCGCAGGAGACGGCATTGCGCTCGCCAACGCTCGCACCCGCGGGGAGGAACTTGGGCACGATGAACAGGGAGATTCCCTTGGTGCCAGCGGGTGCGTCGGGCAGCTTGGCCAGCACCAGGTGGACGATGTTCTCGCTCATATCGTGCTCGCCGGCGGAGATGAAAATCTTGGTGCCGGAAATCGCGTAGCTGCCATCAGCCTGTGGAACGGCTCGGGTCTTGATGATGCCGAGGTCGGTGCCGCAATGGGGCTCGGTCAGGCACATGGTGCCGGTCCAGCGACCTTCGGTGAGGCGGGTCAGGTAGGTCTGCTTCTGTTCTTCGCTGCCGTGGGCATGGATGGCCGACATGGCGCCGTGGGTCAGGCCTGGGTACATGGCCCAGGACTGGTTGGCCGAGGCGACCATTTCGCTGATGATCAGTCCGAGGGAATGGGGCAGGCCCTGGCCGCCATAGGCCGGATCCGCCGCCAGGCCATTCCAGCCACCTTCGACGTACTGGGCGAAGGCTTCCTTGAAACCCTTGGGCGTGGTCACCACGCCGTCCTGCCACTGGCACTCTTCTTCATCGCCCGAGCGGTTGATGGGCGAGAGCACTTGCTCGCAGAACTTGGCACCTTCTTCGAGAATGGCGGCGACCATGTCCGGGGTGGCATCGCTGGCGCCCAGGGCCGCATAGCTGGCCGGGTAGTCGAAGACTTCGTCGATGAGGAAGCGGATGTCGCGAAGTGGGGCCTTGTACTCGGGCATGGCGGAAACTCCTTGGAGGTCGATTCAACGACCCTACTCGCGCCCCAGCACTGTAACAACGACGCTGACCCTGCTGAATGCAGCGTCATAACCGCCCGC
This sequence comes from Pseudomonas sp. DY-1, assembly GCF_003626975.1. Classification (NCBI taxonomy): domain Bacteria; kingdom Pseudomonadati; phylum Pseudomonadota; class Gammaproteobacteria; order Pseudomonadales; family Pseudomonadaceae; genus Pseudomonas; species Pseudomonas sp. DY-1. Next base: position 3,749,490 of record NZ_CP032616.1, read on the forward strand.
GTCAGACGGCGGCGCGCTTCACTCGCACGGCACCCCGGCGATTCTCGCCATGCCGGAAGACCCGGTTACGTCCGGCGCTCTTGGCGCTGTAGAGCGCCTGGTCAGCGGCCTTGATCACTTCTTCCGGGCTACGTTGCTCGGCATCCCGCTCGGCCACGCCGATGCTGATGGTCACCGACACCGTCTGCCCACTGGCGGCACCACGCTTGGAGCGGCCGGTTTCGTCGCTCTTCGGACGACTGCCCTGGTCACGAAGATGCATCTGGTACTGCTCGATGGCCTGGCGCACCGCCTCCAGGTGCGGCATGCACTCGTCCACCGACTTGCCGGGGAAGAGGATGGTGAACTCCTCGCCACCGTAGCGATAGACCTTACCGCCGCCACCGACCTTGCGCAGGCGGCTGGCCACCAGGCGCAAAACCTGGTCGCCCACGTCGTGGCCGTAGGTGTCGTTGAATTTCTTGAAGTGGTCGACGTCGGTCATGGCCAGCACGTAGTTGCGGCCGAGACGCCGCAGCCGCTCGTTCAGCGCGCGACGACCGGGCAGGCCGGTGAGCTCGTCACGGAATGCCATCTGGTAAGCCTCATGGGCCACCGACGCTGTGAGTGCGAGCATCACTACGCTGCTCATCACGTGCAGCGCATGGGGCAGCATGAAAGTCTTGGGCAGCATCCACAGCAAGCCGCACAGGCCGAGCAGTTGGGCGGCGTGCTGCGGGCGAGGCTGACGCACATAGATGACCACCAGCGCCACCAGGGCGATGGCGAACGCCAGGTAGACGACCTGTACCAGGGTCATCCAGTGGCCATGCAGCATGGGCCAGTAAATCTTGCCGATCACGCCTAGCATCGCATCCGGGTAGCTGCTGCCCAGCGCCACCAAGACGCCGAGCACAGCTATCAAAACTGCGCCTCGGGCAACGAAATCCTGCAGCAGGTGGGTGCGCTCCTCCCAGCAGCCATAGAGGCCGTAGAGCATGGGCAGCAGCAGGCTGGCCAGATGAAAAACCAGCCCGGCGTCCTCCCGCACCACCCGCTCGACCTGGTAGTAATCGACCTGGGTATCCAGTTGGTAGTAGGCCAGGTAGACGACCAGCAGCAGCGCCACCTGGCGCACTCGTCCGTAGGCCGCGCAGAAGGCACCCCCCAGCAGCAGGAGAAGGGTGGGAAGCACGTTGAAAAGGGAGGTGAAGAACTCGCTCATCCCCGACAGCGAACCCACTATTCCGCCCCCCACCATCAACATCAAGGGAGGCAGTAAATGGCTGACGCGATAGGACGCACGACTCCGCACGAGGTCTGATCCTGGGGTTCGAAAACGGGGAAAAATCGAGGTGGCGATATGATTGCACAGGCACAGACCACAAGCACGAGGCGCCGGTGCGAACTTCCGCACAACCCGGCATCGCGATCGCGCGTCACAAACGAAAAAGCCCGCCAGGTGGCGGGCCTTTCGTGTGGCGCAGAACCTTAGTAGCCCAGGTCGAAATCTTCTTCGGCCAGTTCCATCAGGTTGTTGGCACCGGACAGCATGGTTTCAGCATGGGTGCGGGTACGCGGCAGGATGCGCTTGAAGTAGAAACGCGCGGTCTGCAGCTTGGCCTTGTAGAAGGCGGCATCGCCCTCGCCGGCAGCCAGTTTCTCGGCAGACAGGCGAGCCATGTCGGCCCAGAAGTAGGCCAGGCAGGCGTAACCGGAGTACATCAGGTAATCCACCGAAGCGGCACCCACTTCCTCGCGATCCTTCATGGCGGCCATGCCGACCTTCATGGTCAGGTCGCCCCACTCCTTGTTCAGCTTGGCCAGCGGCTCGACGAATTCCTTGATGGCTTCGTTGGCCTCGTTGGCCTGGCAGAACTTGTGCACGATCTTGGTGAAGCCCTTGAGCGCTTCGCCCTGGGTCATCAGGATCTTGCGGCCCAGCAGGTCGAGGGCCTGAACGCCGGTGGTGCCTTCGTACATCATGGAGATGCGGCAGTCACGCAGGTTCTGCTCCATGCCCCACTCGCTGATGAAGCCGTGGCCACCGTAGATCTGCATGCCGTGGGATGCGGACTCGAAGCCCACTTCGGTCATGAAGGCCTTGGCGATGGGAGTCAGGAAGGCCAGCAGGGAGTCAGCAGCTTTCTTCTGCTCTTCGTCCTGGCTGTACTTGACGATGTCCACTTGCTTGGCGGTGAAGTAGACCATGGCGCGGTTGCCTTCAGCGAAGGCCTTCATGGTCAGCAGCATACGACGCACGTCCGGGTGGACGATGATCGGGTCGGCGGCCTTTTCCGGAGCTTTCGGGCCAGTCAGGGAGCGCATCTGCAAACGATCGCGAGCGTACTTGATGCCACCCTGGAAACCGACCTCGGCGTGGGCCAGGCCTTGCAGCGCGGTACCCAGGCGAGCGGTGTTCATGAAGGTGAACATGCAGTTCAGGCCTTTGTTAGCCGGGCCGATCAGGTAGCCGGTAGCGCCGTCGAAGTTCATCACGCAGGTGGCGTTACCGTGGATACCCATCTTGTGTTCGATGGAACCGCAGGAAACGGCGTTGCGCTCGCCCACGCCGCCTTCGGCGTTCGGCAGGAACTTCGGAACGATGAACAGGGAGATACCCTTGGTGCCGGCCGGCGCATCGGGCAGGCGAGCCAGGACGATATGGACGATGTTGTCGGCCATGTCGTGTTCACCGGCGGAGATGAAGATCTTGGTGCCGGAGACTTTGTAGGAACCATCGGCCTGGGGCTCGGCCTTGGTGCGCAGCATGCCCAGGTCGGTACCGCAGTGCGGCTCGGTCAGGCACATGGTGCCGGTCCACTCGCCGGATACCAGCTTGGTCAGGTAGGTGTGCTTCTGGTCATCGGTGCCGTGGGCGGACAGGGTGTTCATCGCGCCATGGGAAAGACCGGGGTACATGCCCCAGGACCAGTTGGCGGAGCCGACCATCTCGCTGATGGCCAGGCCGAGGGACTCCGGCAGGCCCTGGCCGCCGTGGTCAACGTCATGGGCCAGGCTCGGCCAGCCGCCTTCTACGAACTGCTTGTAGGCTTCCTTGAAGCCGGTCGGAGTCTTAACGCCGGACTCGCTCCAGGTGCAGCCTTCGGTGTCACCCACACGGTTCAGCGGAGCGATCACCTGCTCACAGAACTTGGCACCCTCTTCGAGGATGGCGTCGACCATGTCCGGGGTAGCGTCCTGGCAGCCAGGCAGGCTCTGATAGTGCGCTTCGTAGCCGAGCAGCTCGTCACGAACGAAGCGGATATCACGCAAGGGGGCCTTGTAATCAGGCATAGCGGTAAACCTCTGCGGTGGGTTCCTAGTTCAGCTGACCGGAGCGCCGGTCGCTTGCGGCATCTGGTGGTGATTGCCGGAGCAATCAAACAGGCGTTTGAAACATACGTTTACGCCAACCCCCTGTCAAGCGCTCTGCCCGACCAGCCGGTCACGTCCCTGACAGGCAAAAGAGGACCCTGCCTGGAGACAGTAAAGATCAAGAAACAGCGCAGCAGCGCCAAGGGAAGTAACTGGAAGGAAGAATGCGAAAGGGCCGCTTGAAGCGGCCCTTGAAGGATCAGGCGAAGGTATCGATGAGACTACCGATCATCTGGTCGGTGGCCTTGGCAACCATGCTGCCGGCCTCGGCCTGGACCTTGCCGGCCTCCAGGGCGAGCAGGATGCTGGTGAGGTCGGCGGGCTGTTGAGCACCTTCGCCGCTGACTGTGTTGCTGGCTATTTCACCGGCTGCCTGCTGGATCATGCGCTGGCCGGACTGGATGGCGCCTAGTCCTGCGCTGAAGCCGCTTCCCTGGATTTCCATGTCGGATACCAAGCTCGATGGACGATGCCGGCAATTGAAGCAGCCGGTATCGCCTTTCGCAATCAGCGCCGGAAGAATTCGCCCAGCGGCGCCAGGTCGAGATGGCGTGCCACAGCAGCCGGAGTCGCCTGATCCAGGCGCGGCACACGCCCAAGGCAGGGCGCAGGAAGGCGCTCGGCCAGGGTCGCAAGGTTCTCCTCCAAACGTGAGGTCTGCGGGTCGACCACATTGGCCACCCAACCGGCCAGGGTCAGGCCGTCACGCGCAATGGCCTCAGCGGTGAGCACCGCGTGATTGATGCAACCGAGGCGTACACCCACCACCAGGATCACTGGCAGGCCGAGGGCGGCAGGCAGGTCGGACAGATTGGCCTGCCCCGCCAGGGGCACGCGCCAGCCGCCGGCGCCTTCAACCAGGCTGAAGTCCGCCCCTTTGGCCAACACCCGTCGCACAGGAGCGGCTAGCGCGTCCACATCCAGCCGTACCCCCGCTTCCCTGGCGGCAAGGTGTGGCGCAATGGCCGGAGCGAAAGCCAGTGGATTGACCTCGTCGTAAGACAGGGGCAGCGAGCACTCACCCAGTAGAGCAAGGGCGTCACTGTTACGCAGGCCATCGACGGTTTCATCGCAGCCGGACGCCACCGGTTTCGCCGCAGCGGTGGAGAGTCCCTGTGACCGGGCGCGATGGAGCAGGCCCGCGGCAATGGTGGTCTTGCCGATCTCGGTATCGGTACCGGTGACGAAGTAGGCCACTGCCATGTCAGTTTTCCTTTTTCAGTACGCCATAGACCACCTGATAGGTGGCCGGCAGGCCCTGGGGCTGACGGAAACGCTCGTAGGCTTCCACCAACGCGTGGATGCGCGCCCGCCCGGTGAGCCCGCCAGGACGGCCCGGATTGAGGTTATGGGCACCGAGGGCCTTGAGTTCGTGGGTCAGGGTACGCAGATCGGCGTAGTGCAGTACCTGCGGCTCGCTGCTCAGGTCCAGGGGGAGCAGGGCACTGGCGGCGCAGAGGTCCTGGTAATCCTCCAGGCGGCGAAAACGGTTGACGTGGACAAAGCCGTCCACTGCCTGCCAGCTGTCACGCAACTCCTGCAGGGTGCCCACGCACAGGCTGCTGAAGGCGAATACGCCTCCCGGCTGCAACACACGGCGAGCCTCGGCGAGCACGGCGGCGAAGTCGGCGCACCATTGCACGGCCAAACTGGAGAAAATCAGTTGCTGGGTGCCACCGGCCAGCGGCAGATGCTCGGCATCACCGGCGATGAATCGCTTGGCGCCGCCCTGCGGGCGAGCGTGTCGCAACATGCCCTCGGCGATGTCCAGCGCCAGGCCGTCGCTATGCGGGAAACGCTCGGCCAGCGCGCGGGAAAAGAAGCCGGTACCGCAACCCATGTCCACCCAGTTGTCCGGCGTGAAGCCTTCCGGCAGCCGGCGCAGCAGTTCGTTGCCAACCGCCCGCTGCAAGGCAGCGACGCTGTCATAGCTATCCGCCGCGCGGGAAAAGGAAGCCGCTACCTGGCGCTTGTCGGGCAGATGGCCATCGGCAGGGGCGTTTCGGGCGTCAGACATCATCGCCCTCACGCATGAAGCCGAGGATCGCCGCGGCCACCTCCTCCGGTCGCTCCAGCGGCAGACCGTGACTGGCGTCGGCGAATACCTGCACTTCCACATCCGGTAGCCACTCCAGCAGCGCGTCGGCAGCAGTGGCCGGCACCAGCGCATCTCGCCCGGCGAACAGGTGAAGTTGTGGACCGCCATAACCCTGGATAGCCGCGCGGATATCCAGTACATCCAACAGACGCAGGCCCGCGTCCAGCACCTTGGGTTCAGTGGGTAGCTGGGTGACCTGCAGCTGCCGCGCCAGCGTTCGGGCGTCTCGCGCGCCCTGGGCCACCAGCATGGTGAAGCGTTTGAGGGTCTGCGCGGGGTCGAGACGGCAAGCCTCGTGGAAGGTCGCGAAGACTTCCTGAGACATGGCGCTGGGCCAATCGTCGCGGTCACGGAAACTCATGTTGCTGCACAGGCCGATCAGGCCACGGCAAGCAGCACCCCGGCGCGCGGCCAGTTGTGCGGCGAGCATGCCGCCAAGCGACCAGCCGGCCAGCCAGCTGTCCGCTGCCAGGCGCGCATCCAGCTCATCGAGCCAGGCGCCGGCCTGCTCCAGCGCTGGCAGCGGTTCGATTTCAACCACCAGATGCGGCGCGCACTCCAGCAGAGCTTCGCGCAAAGGTTCGAGGGCGGCGGGGCCAATAGCCCAGCCCGGCAACAGAATCAGGCGCTCACGCATCGGGGGCATCCTCCTTCGCCAGTTTCTCCCAGCATTCGGCCAGGGCACTCAGCAAGGATTCAAGCTGCTCTTCACTGTGGGCGGCGGAGAAAGTGACACGCAGTCGCGCGCTGCCAGCCGGTACTGTGGGCGGACGGATGGCTCCGACCAGGATGCCGCGCTCGCGCAGCATGGCGGAGAGCTTCAATGCACGTGCGCTGTCACCGACCAGGATCGGCTGGATCGGCGTCGGGCTGTCCATCAGGGTCAGGCCGATCTCGGCTGCGCCTTTACGGAAGCGCTGGATCAGTGCGTTCAAGTGCTCGCGGCGCCAGCTTTCACGCTGCAGCAGCTCCAGGCTCTTCAAGGTGGCGCAGGCCACCGCCGGGGGTTGGCTGGTGGTGTAGATGTAAGGGCGGGCGAACTGGATCAGTGTTTCGATCAGTTCCTCGCTGCCGGCGACGAAGGCACCAGCGGTACCGAAAGCCTTGCCCAGGGTACCGACCAGCACCGGTACATCCTCGAGGCCCAAGCCAAAATGTTCGACGATACCGCCACCGTTAGCCCCCAGCGGCCCAAAGCCATGGGCATCGTCCACCATCACCCAGGCGCCACGAGCTTTCGCGGCCGAGCAGATAGCGGGCAGATCAGCGAGATCGCCGTCCATGCTGAACACGCCATCAGTCACTACCAGGGTGTTGCCCTCGGCCTTTTCAAGACGACTGGACAGACTGTCCGCATCGTTGTGCAGGTAGCGCGAGAAGCGCGCCCCGGAGAGGAGTCCGGCGTCCAGTAGGGAAGCGTGATTGAGGCGGTCCTCCAGCACGGTATCGCCCTTGCCCAACAGCGCGGTCACCGCGCCCAGGTTGGCCATGTAGCCCGTGGAGAACAGCAGTGCGCGGGGCCTGCCGGTGAACTCGGCCAGGGCCAGTTCAAGATCGTGATGCGGTCCGCTGTGGCCGATCACCAGATGCGAAGCACCACCACCGGCCCCCCAGCGATCCACGCCGGACTGCAGGGCAGCCTTCACCTCGGGATGGGCAGCCAGGCCAAGGTAGTCGTTGGAACAGAAGGCCAGCATGGGGCGGCCGTCCACCACGACATCCGGCCCCTGAGGGCTTTCCAGCAAGGGGCGCTGGCGATAGAGGTTGTCCGCATGGCGGGCGGCTAGGCGCGAGGCGAGATCAAAAGGCATGGGCGGTTCGGTTTTTCGTAGGCGCCAGCGTGCTGGCGAACCTGCAGGAGCCGCCCTTCGCGAGCAAGCTCGCTCCTACAGGGTTCGATAACGCGGAATCAGGCAGAAGCAGCGTTGTAGAACATCTGCGAATCGCGCTGTTCGACCAGGGCCTGCTCGATGGCGGCCTGATGCACCTCGTCGGCGTGTTCCTCGCGCTCTTCCGGCTTGATGCCAAGGCGCGCGAACAGCTGCATGTCCTTGTCCGCTTGGGGGTTCTTGGTGGTCAGCAACTTCTCGCCGTAGAAGATCGAGTTGGCGCCAGCCATGAAGGCCAGGGCCTGCATCTGCTCGTTCATCTGTTCGCGACCGGCGGACAGGCGTACGTGGGACTTCGGCATCATGATCCGGGCGACCGCCAGGGTGCGGATGAAGTCGAACGGATCGACGTCCTTTTCTTCCGCCAGCGGGGTGCCCTTCACTTTCACCAGCATGTTGATCGGCACCGACTCCGGGTGCTCGGGCAGGTTGGCCAGCTGGATCAGCAGGCCGGCGCGGTCGTCTACCGACTCGCCCATGCCGAGGATGCCACCGGAGCAGATCTTCATCCCCGCCTCACGCACATAGGCCAGGGTCTGCAGGCGCTCACTGTAGGTGCGGGTGGTGATGATGTTGCCGTAGAACTCCGGCGAGGTATCCAGGTTGTGGTTGTAATAGTCGAGGCCGGCCTCGGCCAGCGCCTGGGTCTGTTCCTGGTTCAGTCGCCCCAGGGTCATGCAGGTTTCCAGGCCGAGCTTCTTCACGCCTTTGACCATTTCCAGGACATAGGGCATGTCTTTCGCCGACGGATGTTTCCAGGCGGCGCCCATGCAGAAACGGGTAGAGCCGATGGCCTTGGCCTCGGCAGCGGCCTCGAGGACCTTCTGCACTTCCATCAGCTTTTCCTTGTCCAGGCCAGTGTTGTAGTGGCCGGACTGAGGGCAATACTTGCAGTCTTCCGGGCAGGCGCCGGTCTTGATCGACAGCAGGGTGGAAACCTGTACCCGATTCGGGTCGAAGTTCGCGCGGTGAACGGTCTGCGCTTGGAACAGCAGGTCGTTGAACGGCTGCTCGAAGAGCGCCTTCACCTCGGCGAGGGACCAGTCGTGGCGGGTAGCGATGGATGCGGTTGCACTCATGGAGGTTTCCTTCGACGCTTGCAGGGGCGCCTCTTGTCAGGGATACCCGGAGTCGGACTCCGGGAATTCAGGCTTAGGGCATCATAAGTTGAGCTGTGACGCTGTCAACCAGTCTTGCGGCACAGGTCAACATCTGATCGTTTTTTAATCACATATTCCACTGAACCAGATTTCCCGGTCAGGCTCAAATTCCAGGCAGCCAGCCGCTGAAGGAGCAACACACTGCAATGCGTACGGAAGGATTTTTCGAGTGGCTCGGCCGGATCATCGGCACCGCCATCCGCTTCATAGTCGACCTGCTCTCTGGCGTGCTTGGCGGTATTGGTCAGGCCATAGACGATTTTCTCAACGGCCTGGCACGGGCCATCGGCATGGACGTGTCCTTTTTCAGCCTGATCCTGCTGCTCGTCGGGCTACTGCTGCTCTACAGTGGTGTCCGCGCCTTCATCCGCAAGTCCATCATCGGCGGCCTGGTCCTGACCTTTCTCGGTCTGTTGGTGATGAGCTGGCTGATCGCCTGAATCCTGTCCCAGGGAGGGGACCATGCTTTCCTTGCTCGCCCGGTTACGGCCGGCCTGGCTTCGCCACACACCCACCTGCCAGCTTTGTCGCGCGCCGGGCAGCGACCTGGCTATCTGCGCAGGCTGCGAGGCCGAACTGCCCTGGCTCAACGGACACTGCATCGTCTGCGCCCTGCCCTTGCCCACCCAGGGCCTGCCCTGCGGTGAGTGCCTGAAACGGCCACCGCCCTTCACGCGGGTCGAGGCGCCTTGGCGCTACGGCTTCCCGGTGGACAGCCTGATCACCGGTTTCAAGCACCAGGGCCGCTGGCCCCTGGGCCGCTTGCTGGGGGAATTGCTCGTCCGCCACCTGGAGCACGCTTTCCATGAAGGGCTGCCCCGTCCCGACGCCCTGCTACCGGTTCCCCTGAGCGCACCACGCCTGCGCCAGCGTGGCTTCAACCAGGCACAGATGTTGGCGCGCTGGCTGGGCAACGAGCTGTGCCTCCCCGTGCAGGACGACTGGCTGCATCGCATCGAGGACGGCCCGCCCCAGCAGGGCCTGGATGCTGCCGCCCGGCGCCGCAACCTGCGCCGTGCCTTCGCGTTGCCCTCGCGGGTGGAGGTGAAAGGCCTGCACCTGGCCCTGGTGGACGACGTACTGACTACTGGCACCACCGCACATGTCCTCGCTCGCCTGTTGACGCGCGCTGGCGCGACTCGGGTGGACGTCTATTGCCTGGCACGCACGCCCCGGCCGGGAGACCCCTGAAGGCTTGACGCAGCGAACAGGCGGGAGCAGCCTGCGCGCCAGATCCCCCGACGAAACCGTCCGTTCATGAGCCTGACCAGCGCCCTCACCCAGCAACTCACTCGTCGCCCGCAGCGCCTGGCGCTGCTGGAGCAGATCGCCGTACAAGGCTCCATCACCCGCGCCGCCAAAGCCGCAGGCCTGAGCTACAAGGCGGCCTGGGATGCCATCGACGAACTGAACAACCTCGCCGAAAAGCCTCTGGTGGAACGCTCCGTGGGTGGCAAGGGCGGTGGCGGTGCGCGACTGTCCGCCGAGGGTGAACGCCTGCTGGCCCTCTACAAGCGCCTGGAAAGCCTGCAGGCGCGCCTGCTGGAAAGTGCCGAAAGCGAACAAGACCTGGAGCTGCTGGGTCGTCTGATGCTGCGCACCAGCGCACGCAACCAACTGAGCGGCCGAGTGCTCGGCATCGAATCCAGGGGGCGCAACGATCTCGTGAGCATCGAACTGGCCGGCGGTCCCTGCCTCTTGGCGCAGATCACCCACGACAGCACCGAAAAGCTGGAACTGGCGCCAGGCCGCAGCGTGGTGGCGCTGATCAAGGCGGGATGGCTGCGACTGCAGGCCATATCAGAACCGGCAGATGACGCGCTGAACCAGTTACAGGGCCGGATCGAGGAAATCCTCGACGCGGCCGACAGCCCCAGCGAAGTGCGCATCGCCCTGGCCAGCGGCCAAACGCTCTGTGCCCTGGTCGAGCCCGAGCGTCTGGCGCAACTCGGCCTCAAGGCCGGCGACAGCGTGCGCGCGCAGTTCGCGCCCGCTCAGGTGCTGCTCGGCACCGCGCTCTGAGGCCCGTCAACCGTACGCTGCGCGACCATTGGGGATAGACTGGGCGCCTGACTGCCGGAGTTGCCCATGTCCCACCCCTTCGATGACCTCACACCCGACCTGGTACTGGACGCTGTGGAAAGCCTCGGTTTTCTCAGCGATATGCGCATCCTCGCGCTGAACAGCTACGAGAACCGCGTTTACCAGGTAGGCATCGAGGACGCTGAGCCACTGATTGCCAAGTTCTACCGACCGCAGCGCTGGAGCGACGAAGCGATTCTCGAAGAGCACGGGTTCAGCGCCGAACTGGCCGAATGCGAAGTGCCGGTAGTAGCGCCGCTGCAACGCGACGGAAAGAGCCTGTTCGAGCACGCCGGTTTCCGCTTCGCCCTGTTCCCTCGTCGCGGCGGCCGCGCACCGGAGCCGGGTAACCTCGACCAACTCTACCGCCTCGGCCAGTTGCTCGGTCGCCTGCACGCCGTCGGCAGCACCCGCCCCTTCGAGCACCGCGAAACCCTGGCGGTGGAAAACTTCGGCCACCAGTCCCTGGCGACCCTGCTGGAAGGCGGTTTCATTCCCCGCAGCCTGCTGCCAGCCTACGAGTCGGTCGCCCGTGATCTGCTTAAGCGCCTCGACAAGTTGTTCGCCGAAGTGCGCTACCAACCGATTCGCATGCACGGTGATTGCCACCCCGGCAACCTGCTGTGCCGTGACGAGGTCTTTCATGTGGTGGACCTCGACGATTGCCGCATGGGGCCGGCGGTGCAGGATCTCTGGATGATGCTGGCGGGGGATCGCCAGGAACGCCTCGGCCAGCTCTCCGAGTTGATGGACGGCTACCAGGAGTTCCACGACTTCGACCGCCGCGAACTGCCGCTGATCGAAGGCCTGCGCGCCCTGCGCCTGATGCACCACAGCGCCTGGATCGCCCGCCGCTGGGACGACCCGGCCTTCCCCATGCACTTCTCCTGGTTCGGCAGCGAACGCTACTGGGGCGACCAGATCCTCACCCTGCGCGAGCAAATTTCGGCGTTGGACGAAGAACCGCTGAAGCTGTTCTGAACCTGCCACCTCCTTGTAGGGGCAAATTCATTCGCCGCTACAAGGAGCAGCGCTCGCCAGCTGCCGTAAAGAACGCCTTACGTGTTTCGCTTGCACGGCCTTGCGGAAAAACCTGAGCACACAGACAAGCCACGACGTCGCCCACTAGAATGTCGCACCACTCGTTAGCTGCCTAAGCAAGGACATTCCATGGCAACCGCCGACCCGCGTCGCGGGTACATCCTGGGGCTCACCGCCTACGTCATCTGGGGCCTCTTTCCGCTCTACTTCAAAGCTATCCAGAGCGTTCCGGCGCTGGAGATCATCGTTCACCGCGCGATGTGGTCGGCCCTGTTCGGCGCAGCCTTGTTGCTGGTCTGGAAGCACCCGGGCTGGTTGCGCGAGCTACGCGAGAACCCCAAGCGCTTTGGGGTACTCGCCGCCAGCGGCATGCTGATCGCCGGCAACTGGCTGGTCTACGTATGGGCGGTGAACAACGGACGAATGCTGGAAGCCAGCCTGGGCTATTACATCAACCCGCTGATCAACGTACTGCTGGGAATGCTGATTCTCGGCGAGCGCTTGCGTCGCCTGCAGTGGATCGCCGTACTGCTGGCGGCCATCGGCGTCGCGCAACAGATTTGGCAAGTCGGCGCGCTACCCTGGGTGTCGCTGACCCTGGCGCTGACGTTCGGTTTCTACGGACTGATCCGCAAGCAGGCTCCGGTGGCGGCCCTGCCCGGGCTGGTCGTCGAAACCTGGCTGCTGCTGCCCCTGGCCGTTGGCTGGTTGCTGCTGACTCCGAGCGCGACCTCCTCCCAGGCGAGCTTCTGGTCAACACCCGAGGCGCTCTGGTTGATCGCGGCGGGCCCCATCACCCTGGTGCCCTTGGTGTGCTTCAACGCTGCCGCGCGCCACCTGCCTTACACCACCCTGGGTTTTCTCCAGTACCTGGCGCCGACCCTGGTGATGCTGCAAGCGATCTTCCTGTTCGACGAGCATTTCGACCCGAGCAAGCTGCTGGCCTTCTGCTTCATCTGGGCAGGCCTGGCCATCTATAGCGTTGACGCCTGGCTGACCCTGAGGCGCAACAGCTGATCGCCAAGGTGGAAATCCGCACCTCGGATTTCCACCCGATCGCCACTCATTTTTCCTGGTGCAGATTCAATTCAACCATCAGGTCATCGGCCAAGGTCTCCAGCTTGGCCTGCAACACATCCAGGGACAGAGTCAGCGGCACCGCCAGCACGGCCTCGGCGTGGAACAACGGTTCGCTGCTCATGGGCGCCGGCATCACCTCGGTGATCAGGCTTTCCAGGTTCACACCCAGTTCCGCCAGCAGGCGGGTGATGTCACGGACGATGCCCGGCCGGTCGTTGCCCACCAGATCCAGCAGGATCGGCTTCCAGGTGCAGGAGGGCTCGATGCCGCTCTGCGCCAGCATCACGCGGATGCCGTGGGCGCTGAGGCCTTGCAAACCCTCAACCAGTTCGTCGTAACCCTCGGCCGGGACCGCTACGCGCAGTATCCCGGCGAACTGCCCGGCCATGCGCGACATACGGCTTTCCAACCAGTTGCCACCATGGGCGGCGATGCACTGCGCGACACGTTCCACCAGCCCGGGCTGGTCCGCTGCGATGACAGTAAGTACCAGATGATCCACGCTCGACTCCTTATATGTAGGGAACCGGCACCCGGCGTCAGGCCAGGCTCAGCCAGTAGGTGAAGTAAATCTCGTCCCGCACATAGCCGAGTCGTTCATAAAGCGCCTGGCCGGCAAGGTTGGTCTTCGCGGTTTCCAACTGGATGCCGCAGGCGCCCGTGTGTTCGGCATGGGCGCGGGCAGCGTTCATCAGGTCTTCCCCGACGCCCTGGCACCGGGCGGCGGGCACTACATAAAGATCGCTCAACAACCAGGCTGGTGCCAGCGCCAGCGACGAGAGAAAGGGATAGAGCTGGGTGAAGCCAAGGGCAACGCCATCGTCACCGCGGGCGATGAACAGCGTCGAGTCACCGCGATCCAGCCGCTGCTCGAGGAACGCACGGATATCCGTCTGAGGCCTGGGCACCTGGTAGAACTCGAGATAGCCGGCAAAAAGGCTGGATAGGTCATCAAGATCGCTGAATGTGGCGGCATGCACAGGCATGGAAAGGCTCCTGGACGAATTCGCTGGAGTATAGGAAAGCGCCGAAAAACCCGCGCGGAATCCCGTGCGACGGCCTGTCGCAGTTCAAATGAAAAATAAATCGTGTACATTTTTCAGATTTAACTGGAACAAAGAGCCAGTTTTTTGCGAACATTCTGCCCGCCGTTGTGACCGTAAACCAGCTTTTAGTCGCATAGCGACGCGACCCCACTGATTTTCACAACGGCTTCATGTAGTATGCCGCGCTTCGGACTACAAGAAGGGAAACCCCCGGTCCGAGCGGATATTGAGCAGAGTGAGGCAAGCAATGACTGAGCGCGTTCAAGTCGGTGGCCTTCAGGTCGCCAGAGTCCTGTTTGACTTCGTGAACAACGAAGCCATCCCCGGAACCGGCATTGCCGCCGAGAAGTTCTGGGCCGGTGTGGAAGCCGTCATCAACGACCTGGCTCCGAAGAACAAAGCCCTCCTCGCCAAACGCGATGAACTGCAGGCCAAGATCGACGCCTGGCACCAGGCGCGTGCCGGCCAGGCCCACGACGCAGTGGCCTATAAAGCGTTCCTCCAGGAGATCGGCTACCTGCTGCCGGAACCGGCAGACTTCCAGGCCACTACCCAGAATGTCGACGAAGAGATCGCCACCATGGCCGGCCCGCAGCTGGTCGTACCGGTGATGAACGCTCGCTTCGCCCTGAACGCCGCCAACGCGCGTTGGGGTTCGCTCTACGACGCCCTCTATGGCACCGACGCCATCAGCGAAGAAGGTGGCGCCGAGAAGGGCAAGGGCTACAACAAGGTTCGCGGTGACAAGGTGATCGCCTTCGCCCGCGCCTTCCTCGACGAGGCCGCGCCGCTGGAAGGCGCCTCCCACGTCGATGCCACCGCTTATGCAGTGAAGAACGGCCAACTGGCCGTGACCCTGAAGAACGGCAACGAAGTCGGCCTGAAGAGTGCCGCCCAGTTCATCGCACTTCAGGGCGACGCTGCCAAGCCCGCCGCTGTGCTGCTGAAGAACAACGGCCTGCACTTCGAAATCCAGATCGATCCGACCAGCCCCATCGGCCAGACCGACGCCGCTGGCGTGAAAGACGTGCTGATGGAATCCGCGCTGACCACCATCATGGACTGCGAAGACTCCGTCGCCGCCGTCGATGCCGACGACAAGGTCGTGGTCTACCGCAACTGGCTCGGCCTCATGAAGGGCGACCTGGCTGAATCCGTCAGCAAGGGTGGCCAGACCTTCACCCGCACCATGAACCCGGACCGCGTCTACACCAAGGCCGACGGCACCGAGCTGACCCTGCACGGCCGCTCCCTGCTGTTCGTGCGTAACGTCGGTCACCTGATGACCAACCCGGCCATCCTCGACGCCGCTGGCAACGAAGTACCGGAAGGCATCCAGGACGGTCTGTTCACCGGCCTGATCGCACTGCACAACCTGAAGGGCAACACCAGCCGCAAGAACACCCGCACCGGCTCGATGTACATCGTGAAGCCGAAGATGCACGGTCCGGAAGAAGTGGCCTTCGCCACCGAAATCTTCGGCCGCGTGGAAGACGTGCTGGGCCTGCCGCGCAACACCCTGAAGGTCGGCATCATGGACGAAGAGCGCCGCACCACCGTCAACCTGAAGGCCTGTATCCAGGCCGCCGCCGAGCGCGTGGTGTTCATCAACACCGGCTTCCTCGACCGTACCGGTGACGAAATCCACACCTCCATGGAAGCCGGCGCCATGGTGCGCAAGGGCGCCATGAAAGCCGAAAAGTGGATCGGTTCCTACGAGAACAACAACGTCGACGTCGGCCTCGCCACCGGCCTGCAAGGCAAGGCGCAGATCGGCAAAGGCATGTGGGCCATGCCGGACCTGATGGCCGCCATGCTCGAGCAGAAGATCGGCCACCCGCTGGCCGGCGCGAATACCGCCTGGGTACCTTCGCCGACCGCCGCCACCTTGCACGCGCTGCACTACCACAAGGTCGACGTGTTCGCCCGTCAGGCCGAACTGGCCAAGCGCGCCGCCGCCTCGGTGGATGACATCCTGACCATCCCGCTGGCACCGAACACCAACTGGAGCGCCGAAGAGATCCAGAACGAACTGGACAACAACGCCCAGGGCATCCTCGGTTATGTAGTGCGCTGGATCGACCAGGGCGTCGGCTGCTCCAAGGTGCCGGACATCAACGATGTCGGCCTGATGGAAGACCGCGCCACCCTGCGTATCTCCAGCCAGCTGCTAGCCAACTGGCTGCGCCACGGCATCGTCAGCCAGGCCCAGATCGTCGAGAGCCTGGAGCGCATGGCCGCAGTGGTCGACCGCCAGAACGCCAACGACCCGCTGTACCGCCCGATGGCGCCGAACTTTGCCGACAACGTGGCCTTCCAGGCCGCGCTGGAACTGGTAGTGGAAGGCACCAAGCAGCCCAACGGCTACACCGAGCCGGTCCTGCACCGTCGTCGCCGTGAGTTCAAGGCTAAGAACGGGATCTAAGGTCCGCTCATGAAAAAACCGCCCTTCGGGGCGGTTTTTTCTTGCCCGCGAAAAAGTAGCGCGGGCATCGACGTAACTATTGCATACAAAACTTGTGTACAAAATCCCCACTTTCAACCTCAGTCCATCGCACGCAAATCTGACTCGCAAGTCAATGAAATACAAAGATAAATCTCCGATGAACGGATGAAGTACGCGCCATAACTGGGCTGGAGATGACCTCAAGTGGTGCACATCAGGCGCGGCATCACCCCCAGAATCATCGCCCCCACCGGGTGGCACGAAACTGGCTTGCATACAAAAAACACAAAAACAGTGCACACAAGTTCACGGAGGCCCCATGGCGCCCACCCCACTCTCCGCTGCTACCCCGCTCGATGCCCCATCCGCCGATTCAGTGGCTCCAGGTGCGGTCGCCCTGAGCCCGCGCCTGTATAGCGCCGACCTGGCGCCAACCCGCGCGGCAAATCGCACTTGGGGGCGCTACAGCCTGTTCGCGTTGTGGACCAACGATGTGCACAACATCGCCAACTATTCCTTCGCCATCGGCCTCTTTGCCTTGGGCATGAGTGGCGCGCAGATCCTTGCGGCCTTCGCCCTTGGCGCGTTGGTGATCTATGGACTGATGAACCTTTCCGGCTATATGGGCCAGAAAACCGGCCTCCCCTACCCCGTGATGTGCCGGATCAGCTTCGGTATCCACGGCGCACAGGTTCCGGCGCTCATCCGCGCAGTCATCGCCATCGCCTGGTTCGGCATCCAGACCTACCTTGCCTCGGTCGTACTGCGCGTACTGCTGGCCGCTGTGGCGCCGGGACTGCGCGAGCTCGACCAGGATTCGATTCTCGGCCTGTCGACACTCGGCTGGATCACCTTCCTCGGCATCTGGTCCGTGCAGCTGGTGATCTTCGCCTATGGCATGGAGATGGTGCGCCGTTACGAATCCTTCGCCGGGCCGGTGATCCTGGTGACCTTCGCCGCCCTGGCCTTCTGGATGTACCAGCGCAGCGGCTTTTCCATCACCTGGTCCACCGGTGAAGGCTACAGTGGCTCGACGATGTGGTTGAAAGTGCTGGGCGCAGCCGCACTCTGGGTGTCGCTCTACGGCACCATGATTCTGAATTTCTGCGATTTCACTCGTAACTGCCCGGACCGCCGCACCATCAGCGTGGGTAACTTCTGGGGGTTGCCGGTGAACATGCTGGGCTTTGCGTTTATTGCAGTGGTGCTTGCCGGTGCGCAGTTCAGCATCGACGGCAAGCTGGTGCAGAGCCCGACCGAGATCGTCGCCAGCATCCCCAACACCGCAGGCCTGGTGCTGGCCTGCCTGGCCTTCCTGATCGTCACCGTGGCGGTAAACATCATGGCCAACTTCGTCGCCCCGGCCTACGTGCTCACCAACCTGGCGCCGAAATTACTGAACTTCCGGCGCGCCGGCCTGCTCAGCGCCACCATCGCAGTGCTCATCCTGCCCTGGCACCTGTACAACAGCCCGGCGGTGATCCTGTATTTCCTCGGCGGCCTCGGCGCCCTGCTCGGCCCGCTGTACGGGATCATCGTCACCGACTACTACCTTGTGCGCCGCGGTCGGGTGAATCTGCCAGAGCTCTACAGTGAAAGTCGCGACGCCGCTTACCACTATCGTCGCGGCGTCAACCTTCGGGCGGTAGCGGCGTTCATCCCATCGGCGCTGATCGCCATCGTGCTGGCACTGCTACCCGCGTTCGAGTCCCTGTCGCAGTTCTCCTGGTTCTTCGGTGCCGGCCTTGGCGCACTGATCCACTACGCCATCGCCGAGCGCCACGCAGAGCACCCGGATGTATCCGGCGAAGAGATTGCAGTGGACAGCGCTCACCACTGAGGCGCGGTGACAGACATAAAAAAACCGCCTGTCCCTGGCGGTTTTTTTCAGGCGCTTTTCAGCGCGATGACTTTCGCTTTGGCTTTCGCTTTCGCCGGCCTGGGGCGCACCTCGGGTGGCGGAGCCTTGGGTTCGGGCGGGGTACCCAGCTCATTGCGTACCAGGTTGGTGAGACGGCTCATGTCCACCGGTTTGAGCATGAAATCGACCACCTTCATGTGCATCGCCTCGATGGCGTCCTGCACGTCGGCGTCGCCGGAAATGATAATGACCGGGAGGGTCGCCCGAGCCGACTGGCGCACCTGGCGCACCAGCTCGAGGCCGCTGCCGCATTGCATGTGCAGTTCGGTGATCATCAGGCCGATGGAGGGACGGGTGACCAGCAGCGCCAGAGCCTCTTCGCCACTTTCGGCGGTGATGCACGGAATCCCCTGGGCAACCAGCGTATCGGCCAGGACATCGCGCCCGGACTCGTCGTCATCCACCAGCAGAACACTGGGCGGCGCGCTGGGTACGCGCATGATTTCATCAAGCGCTTGCAGCTCGGCTTCGCTCAGCAGGTCACCGTAACTCATGGGGTCGTTCCTCGAAGGGGCCTTCCATAGCAGGCCCAACTCCCCTCACTAGTAGCTTTAGCACGGGGCACGCTGGTCGGATACGCAAAATGCAAGCAAGTTCCCGTGCAGAATGCAGCATCCGCCGAACGGTAGCGGCCTATCGGGATTTCCGACGATCTGCCTGCACACCCTTAGACTTACGTCCAATTTGTGTCCCCTGCCGCCACGCGCAGCATGACTCTCCTAACAAGAACGACGGGCAACAAGATGACCAAGGCAGACGCCTTCGCCCAGGCCGGCAAACAAGCGGTGCTGCAGAACGTCCATGGCACCATGGAGTTCCTGCAGAAGTACCCGCCCTTCAATCAGATGGAAAGCGCCCACCTCGCCTTTCTCGTCGAGCATTGCCTGCTGCGTTTCTATGCGGCGGGTGAATCCATCCTCAAGCCCCAGGATGGGCCGGTGGAGCACTTCTATATCGTCAAGCAAGGGCGTGTTGTGGGCGAACGCCCGCATTCGGCGCGACGCGGTACCGAGACCACTTTCGAGATCGCCAGCGGCGAATGCTTCCCACTGGCAGCCCTGCTCGGCGAGCGCGCCACCCGAACGGAGCACCTGGCCGGCGAAGACACCTTCTGCCTGCTGCTGGGCAAGGCCGCCTTCATAAAGCTGTTCGCCCTTTCCAACCCCTTCCGCGACTTCGCACTGCGCGGTGTCAGCAGCCTGCTCGATCAGGTCAACCAGCAGGTCCAGCTGCGTGCAGCGGAAACCCTTGGTGCCCAGTACTCTCTGGATTCCCGCCTGGGTGAGCTGGCGGTGCGTCACCCCATCGCCTGCCTGCCAGAACTGCCGCTGCGCGACGCGGTACGACTGATGCACGAGCAGCAGGTGGGCAGCATCGTGATCATCGACGCCAGACAGCGACCGCTGGGCATCTTCACTTTGCGCGACCTGCGCCGGGTGATCGCCGACGCCAGCGCCGACCTGGCCCAACCCATCGCCGAAGTCATGACCCAGGCACCCTTCCACCTGCCACCTGAAGCCAGTGCCTTCGACGCAGCCCTCGCCATGACCGAGCGGCATATTGCCCATGTCTGCGTGGTCAGCGACGAGCGCCTGCTGGGTGTGGTTTCCGAGCGGGACCTGTTCTCCCTGCAACGGGTCGACCTGGTGCACCTGGCGCGCACTATCCGCCACGCAGGCCGGGTCGAGACCCTGGCTGCCCTGCGGGGAGAAATCCAGCGCCTGGTGGACAGCATGCTCGCCCACGGCGCCAGTTCGACGCAGATCACCCGCATCATCACCCTGCTCAACGACCACACCGTGTGCCGCGTCATCGAGCTGGCCCTCGAAGAAATGGGCGACCCGGGCATCCCCTTCACCTGGCTCTGTTTCGGCAGCGAAGGCCGCTGCGAACAGACCCTGCATACCGACCAGGACAACGGAATCCTCTTCGAAGCTGCCGATGCGGTGGAGGCCGCCGCCATTCGCGGCCGCCTGTTGCCGCTTGCCGAGCGCATCAACCAATCCCTCGCACAATGCGGATTCGAGCTCTGCAAGGGCGGGATCATGGCCGGCAACCCCCAGCTCTGCCTGTCCCGCAGCGAATGGAGTCGGCGCTTCGCCAGCTTCGTCCGCGACGCAACGCCGGAAAACCTGCTGGGCTCCTCCATCTACTTCGACCTGCGCGCGGTGTGGGGCCCCACCGAGGGTTGCGCGGCATTGCAGCGGGAACTGCTGGTACTGGTGGCCGACAACAGCCTGTTCCAGCGCATGCTGGCCGACAACGCCCTGCGCCAGCGCCCGCCAGTGGGTCGATTCCGAGATTTCGTGGTCGCTCGCAAGGGCGCCGAAAAAGACACCCTCGACCTCAAGGTGCAGGGACTGACTCCCTTCGTCGACGGAGCCCGGCTGCTGGCGCTGGCCCACGGCATCAGCGCCTGCGGCACCCTGGAGCGCCTGCGTCAGCTGGTGGAGCGTGAGGTAGTGGACGCCCAGGACGGTGCTGCCTATGAAGAGGCCTATCACTTCATCCAACAGACCCGCATGCAGCAGCACCAGCACCAGGCGCGGCAAGGGTTGCCGTACTCCAACCGGCTCGACCCGGATACCCTCAATCACCTGGATCGGCGCATCCTGCGCGAGTCGTTCCGGCAGGCCCAGCGCCTGCAGTCCAGCCTGGCGCTACGCTATCAGCTATGAATGGTTTCCCCTGGTTCTCCCGCCGCACGCCACTGGCCCCGGACATGGCAGCCCGTCGCGACCGCCTGCCTGACCCGCAGGCACTGGACGCACGTCCCCTGCGCCAGCAGCGCTTCGTGGTCCTCGACCTGGAAACCAGCGGCCTGAACATGAGCCGGGATCTGGTGCTGTCCATAGGTGCGGTGAGCATCGACGACGGCGCCATCGACCTGGGCAATCAGTTCGAGTGCACCCTGCAACGCGAAACCGGCAAGCTGAACGCCAGCGTGCTGATCCATGGCATCGCGCCGAGCGAACTGGCAGCCGGTGTGGAGCCAGCCGAGGCTCTGCTGGGATTCATGGAGTTCCTCGGTGACAGTCCACTGCTGGCGTTCCACGCCACCTTCGATCAGCGCATGTTGAGCCGCGCCCTCAAGCAGGACCTCGACCACCGGCTGCGCCACTGCTTTCTCGACATTGCCGAACTGGCGCCCATGCTCTGCCCCGAGTCGGGAATCCGCAACGGCGGCCTGGACCAGTGGGTGGAGTACTTCGGCCTGCAAGTGCAGCAACGCCACAACGCCAGCGCCGATGCCCTGGTGACCGCCGAGATCGCCCTGATCCTCTTCAGCCGCGCTCGCCGCCAAGGCCTTGAAACCCCGGCAGCCCTGGCCTCCGCCCTCGCTCGCTGGCAACGCCGGCAGCACGTCCCCGCACTCTGAGACGTACCATCCGGTAGATTTCTTCGAACCCGCTCCGCCCCTTGGGCGTCGATTGAAGACCACCCAGGAAGCGGAGGTCTTCCCATGATCCGTCCACTCGCCCTCGCCCTGTCCGCCGCCCTGCTCTGCGGGACGGTCACGGCGGCGGATGTCACCTACTTCCCGGTGCCGGCTGGAACCAGCCCGCGTGACGTAGCGCCAGCCACTGATGGACGTGTCTGGTTCACTGCCCAGCGCGTGAGCTCAGTCGGACTGCTCGACCCCCTGACCGGAGAAACCCAGTTGATTACCCTGGGCGTAGGTGCCTCTCCCCGCGCCCTGGTGGTGGACCACGACGGCGCCGCCTGGATCACCGACCCCGGCCTGGACGCACTGGTCCGGGTCGACCCCGTAGACCTCTCCGTGCGCACCTTCCCGCTAAAGGGCAACACGACCGGCATCGACCTCGAAGGCCTGGCGATGGATCGCAACGGTGACCTCTGGTTCACCGGACAACGGGGCTTCTACGGTCGTTTCAAGCCGGCCAACAACAGCATGGAAACCTGGCCGGCACCGGGTGGCCCCGGCCCCAATGGCATCACCGTGACACCCAATGGCGAGGTCTGGTACGCCAATGAAGCCGCCCGGCACATCGGCCGGATCGACCCCGACTCCGGTAGCGCCACGCTGGTGGATGTACCAGACGAAAGTGCCGGACCTCGCCTGATCTGGAGCGACTCGCGCGGCACCCTCTGGGTCGGCGAGGCCGGCAGCGGGCGCCTGAGCCGCTTCGATCCGTTGGGAGAAACCTGGAGTAGCTGGGACATACCCGGCCGCAACGCCGATGCCCACGCACTCTACGTCGATGAGCAGGAACGGGTCTGGCTGAGCGACTATCGTGCCAACGCCATCCTTCGCTTCAACCCGTTCAGTCGTCACTTCGCCAGTTTTCCCAGCGACCGACCCGCAGCCCGCGTGACCCACCTGTCCGGGCGCACCGGGGAAGTCTGGGGAGCCGAGTCCGCCCAGGATCGCCTGGTGATGATCCGATACTGAACTGTGGGAGGAAATTTTCGAGGAGGCGGCACGGTGATCCACTAGCCAACGCAAGGCGGCCCTTCGGGTCGCTTCGCGATCGAATCGCGCCAACAAACGTGATGCCGCTCCTGCGACAGGGGTCCCACATGCCCGACAGCATTCCAATGCGGTATAACTGCGCCATTGCACCGCTGCAGACGCCGAGGAATCCGCATGAGCGCCAGCCTGACCCTGTTCTTCTCCCCTACGTCCCCCTATGTCCGCAAGGTCATGGTGCTGCTCCACGAAACCGATCAGCTGGATAGGGTCAAACTGCACGGCGTGACCCTCACACCGGTGAACCCCAGCGTCGAGGTGAACGAGCACAACCCCGCCGGCAAGATTCCCGCCCTGCAATTGCCCGACGGCAGCGTGCTGCATGACAGCCGCGTGATCCTCGACTACTTCGACCACCAGCACAGCGGTCAACCCCTGATCCCCCGTGACGGTGGAGAGCGCTGGCGGCGCCTGACCCTGGCCTCTCTTGCCGACGCGGTGCTGGATGCCGCCATCCTCGTGCGTTACGAAACCTTCCTGCGCCCGGAAGACAGGCGCTGGGACGACTGGGTGCTGGGCCAGTGCGGCAAGATCGATCGCGCCCTGGAAACCTTCGAGAAGGCCGCCGACGAACTGGACGAGCGCTTCGACGTGGCTGCCATCAGCGCCGCCTGCGCCCTGGGCTACCTGGACTTCCGCATGCCCGATCTCAACTGGCGCCGCGACTGCCCGAAACTGGCCGCCTGGTATTCAACCGTCAGCCAGCGCCCTTCGCTGCTGGCCACGGCGCCTGCCCACTGAGTTTCGCTGTGCGCGGGGCAGACAGGCGCTGAACAACCTGTCCAGCTCCGCTGCCAGCTTCGCCGCGCACTCCTGATCCTCCCGTAGCCCCAGCAACCTCATTCCACACCCCCCGATCGCCGGTACCAGAGGCGGAAGAAGCCTGCCGCCAGCACCAGCGCACCCTGGCCCAAGGCCGCGCAAAGTTCCAGGAAGGACCGCAGGGCCGGGTTGTTCGCGGCGTCCACCACGCCGGTCAGGCCCTGCCAGAAACCACCCGGAAGCAGCCACAGGGCCAGCCCCGCCAGTGGTTTTCCCGTGAACAGCCAGAGATCGATGAAACCGAAGGCGCCGGCGAACATCAGACTGCCGAGCAGCAGCACCGAAATCACCAGGCCGAGCAGGAAACAACCGCCGAATTGCACCAGTGCACGCATGGTCGCTCCTCCTCAGTTGCCGTTGGCTGGCTGGGCCCTGCCAACGCCGTACCAGTCGAGCTTGCGGGTCAGCACCATCACGCAGGCGAGCAGACCGAACACCAGCAGGGAGCCCATCAGCAGCGCATAGTCCTCTGCACTGAGCAGGCCGTAGAGCATTCCGTAGAGCGCCGCCAACCCCAGGGTGAAACCACCACCGCGCTGCCAACTGTGCAGCACGTGGCTGACATAAAACCCCACCAGCGCCACACAGGCTGACGCCGAGATGGCATAGGCAATGACGAACTCCAGGTGCTCGGACAACGACAGCAGCAACAGGTAGAAGAATGCCAGGGCCAGCCCCACCAGCCCGTACTGCACCGGGTGCACCGCCAGACGCTTGAGCACTTCCATCAGGAAGAAGCCGGCGAAGGTCAGGGCGACGAACAACAAGGCGTATTTGATGGCGCGGTCGGTCTTCAGGTACTGATCCACCGGGTCAACGAAACTCACGCCGAAGTCCCGCGAGTAGAAGGCATCGCACTGCTCACCATCGGTGCACTGCGCCAGCGCTTCCTGCAGGTTCGTGGCGAAGAAGCTGGTCTGCCAGGTAGCGCTGAAGCCGTTGGCATCGATGTTGCGCTCGCTCGGCAGGAACTCGCCGATGAAGCTCGGGTGCGGCCAGGACGAGCTCAATTCCACTCGCGAATCGCGGCCCACCGGCGTGACGCTCAGGCTGGACGTGCCCTGCAGCTTGAGGTCGAAGGCAAAGTCGAGGCTCTGCACGACGCCCGCCTGCAGCGACGCCAACGGCACATGGACGCCCCCGTTCAGCAGGCGATCGCCGCTGCCGGGCTGGAAGTCCAGGGACTGGCCGTTCAAACGCAGCTTCAGGGCATTGCCGATGCCGCGGATATCACTGATACCCACTGCCAGGAACGGCTGTTCGAAGCGGTAATCCCCGAGGTCGTCGCCGATGCCATAGTTGGCCGGAACCAGAATCTGCCCGCTGATCTGGCTGTCACTCTTGTACAGCCGCGCCTTGTAGATGCCCCGCGCACGCAGCTCGGTGTCGACGCTTCCGGCCAGGTTGAAGCGCTCCGGGAGGAAGTACAGCCGGCTGCTCACCTCGCGTTCCTCCAGATGGCGCTGGCCGGTCTGCTCGTAGGTCTTCCACTCGCGCACCGTGCGCTTGTAGGGCACCACGAGGATCGGCCCGGTGATCCGCTGGCTGTAGCTGGAACTCTGGGCGATGTTCGCCAGTACGCCATCACGCGCAGCCTGGCGTTCTCCGATCAGACCGTCGATCAGCATCAGCGGGATCATCAACAACAGCATCAACAGGGCGATGGTGCCCAGCTTGAATCCGAGGGTTCGGGTCATGGCGACTCTCCTTGTGTCGGGATGGGGAGAGTCTGCTGAGCGCCTGAGGTGGGCTTATGGGGAATGTGTGGAGAGTGTGTGGGGATTGGGAGGCAGAAGCTTGTTGCGGTGTGCTTCTTCTGTGGGGGCGAACTCATTCGCCAAGGGCAGCGCAGCTGACCCTTTTCATAACCTGCGTCCGATTTGCTCACCAGGCCCGATCGCAGGGTACGCCGTGCGCAACGGAAGTCCGCCCCATAAGCAGAGGTGCGCACAGCGCACCCTACAAGTGAGGCCAACCTGCGGTTGGGTTATGCCCCGCGAATGTACTGCTCCAGATGCTGGATCAGGCTTTCCTGTTCGGCGGTGATGTCGCGAACCAGGTCGCGGATGGAGAGCAGGCCCACCAGCTTGCCGTCGTGCAGTACAGGCAGGTGACGCAGGTTCTTTTCGGTCATCAGCTGCATGCAGTACTGGTTGCTGTCACGCGGGGTCACCACGAAGAGATTGGAGGTCATCACTTCTTCGATGGTGGTGGCATAGGCCGAACGTTCCAGCGCGGCCACACGGCGGACGAAGTCGCGCTCGGTGACGATGCCCACCAGTTCACCGCCCTGAATCACTACCAGCGCGCCAATGTCCTTCTCGGCCATCAGCAGGGCGGCTTCCAGTACGGTGGTCGTCGGGTCGACGCTGAAGAGTTGGGTATGGGATTTGGCTCTGAGAATCTCGGCGACGGTTTTCATCCAGCAGCTCCTGAAGGGCCTGAGGTTCTTGTAGTCAAAGGTCGACGCTTTGCAAAACGACTGAATCAAGAATCAAGCCAAAACCTGGTTACAGGGTGGCGACACCCGCCGAAAGTCAGGGCGTTGTCCTGGTCAATTTATAGTCGATGGTGGATACGGCCGACGTCACCGGGCGGCGGCCGCATATCAATCCACGACGGCAGGTAGTCGCAGGCAGGCTTCGACGCCACCCTCGACATTCAGTACACGCAGTTCTCCGCCATGGAGCCCGGCCACTTCCTGCACGAAATTGAGGCCGAGGCCGGTGCTCTTGCGCCCCGTTGCAGGGCGCGGCAGCGAATAGAAGCGCTCGGTGAGGCGCGGCAGCGCGAACTCGGGGATGGGTTCTCCCTGGTTGAACACGCGCAGCTCGAGCCAATCGCCCTGCTGCGCGGTTTCCAGCCGCAGCAGGCCACCGGAGGGGGTAAAGTCCAGGGCGTTGTCCAGCAGGTTCGCCAAGGCCTGGCTAAGTAGGAATCGCTCGCCGATCGCGCACAATCCTGGTGCGATCCGGTTCTCAACCTGCAAGCCCGCTGTTTCGATCCGCGCCGCCTGGGCTTGCAGCAACTCATCAGCCAGTTCGCGAAGCGGCACCGGCACCTGCTCCTCCAGCCCCTGGCGCTGCTCTACCTGGGCCAGGTTGAGCAGCCGTTCGACCAGTTGTTGCAGGCGCGCCCCCTCGTTGCCGATGTTGGCCACGAAGCGCTGCCGCTGTTCGGCCGGCATCTCGCCTTCCAATAGTTCGGCGGCGCCGCGAATGGCCGCCAACGGGCTCTTCAGCTCATGGGTCAAGGTATGCACGTAGCGCTCGACATAGGCCTTGCCTTCCAACTGGGTACGCATGCGCTCCACCGCGGTCGCCAGTTGGCGCAGCTCCCCGCCGCTCATGGCCGGCAGTTCCGCGCGCTGCCCTTCACTCACCGCCTGGGCGTAGTTGCGCAGGCGCCACAGCGAGCGGCTCAGCCACCAGGAGAGCAACCCGCCCACCAACAGGCCGAGGCCGATCAATCCGGCACCGAGCCAGGCCAGGCGTCTCTGCGAGCGCTCGATGTACGGCTGCAGCGAAGCGTTGGGCTTGGCGACCGAGACGACGCCGATGATCCGCTCGCCATCGCGGATCGGCGCGGCTACGTACATGACCGACGAATCCGGGTCGTTCGGGTCTTCCCGGCTGGAGCGCGCGCCATATTGGCCGCGCAGGGTCAGGTAGACATCGTTCCAGCGCGAATAGTCCTGGCCCACCGCTACGCCACTGGAGTCCAGTAGCACCACGCCTCGGTTGTCAGTGACGTAGATACGGTGGTTCACCTGCGTCTTGCGAACGCCCCAGATGTCCGCCCCTGGCTGACGCTGGCCGTATGCGCGCAGCAGCTCGGGCAGGCGGCCCTGGTCGAGGGTGCCGGCGCGCACCTCGTCACGCAGGATTTCTGCCAGCAGGTTGGCGGTGTCCACCAGGGTTTCCTCGGTGGTCTGCCGCACGCCCGGGCGGATTTCGTCCATCACCGTACTGAGCACGAACCAGCCGGCCAGCCCGACGAAGAGGAAGTAGGCCAGGAAGATACGAATGCCCAAAGGCATCAGGCGTGATCCGGCGAGTAGCTGTAGCCCAGGCCGCGATGGGTCTGGATGGGCTCGGCGGTTGGCGCTACCTGGCGCAGCTTGGCGCGCAGGCTCTTGATGTGGCTGTCGATGTTGCGTTCGTAGCCGGCGTCGGCGGCCACGCCCAGGGCATCCAGCAACTGTTCGCGACTGAAGACCCTTTCGGGTTGCGCCAGCAGGGCCTGGAGCAGACGGAATTCATGACGGGTCAGTCCGAGCAGCTGGCCGTGGTAGTGGATGCGCACCCGCTCTCCGTCCACCAGGAATGGCCCGCCGGCGCTGGGCGCCGCTGTCGTGTCGCGAGGGGCCGTGCGCTTGAGGATCGCACGCACGCGGGCCGCGACTTCGCGAGGACTGAAAGGCTTCACCACGTAATCGTCAGCGCCGATCTCCAGGCCAACCACCCGGTCAATTTCGGCGTTGCGCGCGGTGAGAAACAGCACCGGCACCTCGGAGAAACGCCGCAACGCCTTGCACAGTTCGAAGCCGCTGGTATCCGGCAGGCCCACGTCGAGGATGACCAGGTCCACCGCTTGCTGGCGCAGCAGTTCCAGCGCCGGTCCGCCGAGGTTGAGCCAGGTCGTGGCATTACCGTCGGCCTCAAGGGCATAGACCAGTGTGTCGGCGATGGACGATTCATCTTCGACGATGAGGATGTGCGGCATGGGCGTCCCGGCTCATGGAGGTGACAGGGGAAAGTGCCGCAGGGCACTCTCCCCGTCAATCAGCACTGCGGCTTGCCGGCGGTGAACTTGCGTCCGGCGTAGACGGCGGCCTTGAACTCGCGCAGGGCCTTGGCGCCGATCAGCAGCGGGTAGTTGAAGCTGGAACGGTCGGTGAGGTTGACCTCCACCGTACGCTTCACGCCGCCCAGGCACATCTCCATGTCCACCACCGGACGCTTGGAAATCTCCGCCGAGGGCGCTTCGTCCTCCTCGCCCAGTTCGTCGGCGCGGTTCTTGATCTTGCTCATGCGTGACAGGCGATGCTCGAACACCGTGTCATCGGCACCCTTGGTGGCGAGGCGGAAGCGCACCCATTCTTCGCCATCGCGCTTGAAGCGTTCGATGTCCTTGGCTGAAAGAGACGCGGTAAGGGCACCGGTATCCATCTTCGCCTTCATGGTCTGGCCGATCTCCGGCAGGCGCACGTACTCGTAGCGGCCGTAAAGGGTGGGTTCCTCGGCGGCGACAGCAGGCAGGGCCACCAGTGCAAGCAGGGCAATCAGGGGTTTCAACGCAGTCTCTCCTGGTTGAGGGGGTACGGTTCTGGGACTGGCCGGAGGGCCAATGGTTCGGATTCAATCGAATAGAGAGCCGCGTCCGTTTGTCACTCCGCTCCAGAGCTCATCGAGTTTCTTGAAACCCCAGTCCTCTGGCGACTCGCGGCTTTCGATGCGATCGCCCCTGGACAGGTCGACCACTTCCTGGGGAATGGGCACCTTGGATCGGGCCGAGAAGAACACCTTCACCCGAGGGGTCAACAGCGACTGCGGATGCTGCTCCAGCACCACGCCGAGGCGGCCGCTTTCCAGCCGCACCAGCGAGCCGGTGGGGTAGATTCCAACGGATTTGACGAAGGCCTGGAACACATGGGGATCGAAGTGGCCCTTGGTCCACTCGGCCATCTTGCGCAGCGCTTCGGCGGGGCTCCAGCCCTGCTTGTAGGGGCGATCGGAGGTGATGGCGTCGTACACATCGCAGATCGCCGCCATGCGCGCCAGCAGGCTGATCTTCTCGCCAGCGAGGCGATGCGGATAGCCGGTCCCGTCGAACTTCTCGTGGTGATGCAGGCAGACGTCCAGTACCGCGGCACTGACCTGACGGCTATCGAGCAGGATGCGCGCGCCGGCCGTGGGATGCTTGCGCACCTCGATGAATTCGCCATCCGTGAGTTTGTCCGGCTTGTTCAGCAGCTCCAACGGCACCGCCATCTTGCCTATGTCGTGCAGCAGGCCGGCCAGGCCCGCTTCGCGCACCTGGTCGTCAGCCATCCCCAACTGACGCGCCAGCGCCACCATCAGCGCGCAAACGGCCACCGAGTGCATGTAGGTGTATTCGTCGCTGGTCTTCAGTCGCGCCAGGCTGATCAGCGCATTGGGGTGGCGGATCACCGACTCGGTGATCTGCTCCACAAGGACGGCGGCCTGCTCCACTTCCACGGCGTGGCCCAGTCTGGCGTCGTTGAACATTGCCACCACCGCCTGCTTGGAGCGGGCGCACAGGCGCAAGGCACGGCCTACTTCCTCTTCCAGGCTGACCGGCTCGGCGGTGTGGACTGGAGCCTGCGCCTCCGCCGACTGCAACTGGCCTTCGGCCTGCGCTTCGACCTCTTCGGCGCTTTCCCCTGCGTCGACATCCAATCCCCTGGCAGTGTCGATCCAGACTTCGCCCACAGTGCTGTCGACAATGCGTTGCAGGTCCTTGCCGCTGGCCAGGAGGAAACTGGTCTTCCAGAAGGGATGGTCCATCCATGAGCCGCACAACTCCTGGATGTACATGCCGATTCGCAAATCGGCCACGGCTATTCGTTTCAGCACGTCGGGTTCGCATGGCAGGCGATATCAGGGCGACAGCATAATCCAGCTCGGCCAGCCGGACACAGGCACCTGTAGCCAGGGCTGACCGCTCGTCGCATCGGCAGCGACTGGTTATGATGGCGCGCACACCAGAGGACGAGGAGTCGAGGACCCATGCGGCCGTTGCTGACCGGAATCGCCACCACCCTGCTGCTGTTGCTCAACACCCTGATCCTGATCGGCCCGATGCTGGCCGTCGCCCTGCTCAAGCTGGTCCTGCCCGGCCAGGCACTGCGCGACGCCTGCTCACGCGGCGTGATGTGGATCGCCGAAGCCTGGGCAGAGAACTGCAAGCGTGTGTTCGCCGTGTTCACCCCGACCCACTGGGATATCCGTGGCGGCGAGGGGCTGCGCAACGACACGTCCTACCTGGTCATCAGCAACCACCAGTCCTGGGTGGACATTCCCGCGCTGGTCCAGGCCTTCAACCGCAAGGCGC